>NZ_CM001776.1:300000-600000 GCF_000332275.1 Synechococcus sp. PCC 7336 | reverse complement strand
CAGTTGTTTTGCGGTGAGCGGCGAGGGAGAACCCTTAGGTCTGTTGAGTCAATTCATCTGGAATCGCAAACAGCGGCGCGGGAAGAAAGAAAAACGCTCAGTGACTCCCATCGAGCAAAAGGAAAGCTATCGCTGGATAGCAACTCTCGCAGCCGTAGAGCGAGAGCTCGCGGGCCAAGAGCAAGTGGTTCATATTGGCGATCGAGAAGCAGACATCTTCGAACTGTTTGCCCATCCCCGTGCGGACAACAGGGAGTTACTCATCCGCGCAAGGCACAATCGCAAACTTAGCCACGAGCTGGGCAAGTTCATCCCCACCCTCGAACAAGCCCCAGTCTTGGGAGCGATGAGCCTGCAAGTGCAGCGTAATCCCAAGCGAGCGGCCCGCATTGCCCAGTTGCAGGTGCGGGCGATGGCGGTGACGCTGGAGGTGCCATCGCATCACCTCAAAGCCGCGAGCTTAGAGCCCGTGCGCCTCAATGCCATCTTCGTGGAAGAAACCGTCCCCCCTGATGATGGCGCTCAGCCGATTCGCTGGTTTCTGCTGACCAGCTTGCCAGTTGAGAGCTTCGAGCAGGTCTGTCAGTGCATCCGCTGGTATAGCTACCGCTGGCTGATTGAGCGGTTTCACTTCACCCTCAAAAGTGGCTGTGGCATCGAACAGCTCCAACTGCAAAGCTATGAGCGCTTGCTCAAGGCTCTGGCAACCTACAACGTTGTAGCTTGGCGATTGATGTGGCTGACCTACCGCGCTCGACTCACCCCGCAAGCCTCCTGTGAGCTCGTTTTACAGCCTGCTGAATGGCGGCTGTTACGACGCAAGTTTGTGCCGAAAAGTCGCTCTCAAAAGCCACCCACTCTGCAACAGGCAATGCTGTGGATTGCTCGATTGGGAGGCTTCTTGGCTCGCAAGGGCGATGGCAACCCTGGATTGAAGACGCTTTGGCGAGGGCTGACCAAACTCCACCATTTGCTTGAAGGGGCTCAACTGGCTTCTCAAAGCTAGTGCCTGTCTATGGTTCAGCTACTTTTGCCTAATGGATAGCCCAAGGGAGAGGGGCCGGGGGTGAGGGCCATCCCCCCGCAGAATTCACATCCTACAGGTCAATCGTATAAGCATCGCGGATACCCGCTTCTTTGCGGATCTCTTCAATCAAGCCTTCAGGCAGAGGATCGTCGAGACTCAAAATCATCACCGCATCGCCGCGCACGATCTTGCGTCCCAAATGCATACTGGCAATGTTGACGTTGTAAGAGCCCAACAACGAACCGATTTTGCCGATCATCCCCGGCATATCGCGGTGAAGGGTCATCAACATATTGTCGGCAGGAGGCACGTTGATGGGATAGTCGTCAATACTGGTGATCCGCATTTCAGAGCCCTCCAGCAGAGCCCCCATAATCGAGCGATCGCCATTGTTGCCATAGGCAGTCAAATGCAGCGAACCGGAGTAATCGCGGGCGGAGGCATCGCGGGTTTCCACAACGCGAATACCGCGCTCTTTCGCTTCAATCGATGCGTTCACATAGTTGACCCGCTCCCGCAGCGCCAGCGACAGGAGACCTTTGAGGGCAGCCACGATGATGGGCTGTCCGTCCTTCTCGGCCAGATCCCCCTGCAGGCGAATGTCTAACTGGGTAATGCGATCGCCAGCCAGTTGACCCACCATGCAGCCCAACCGCTCCGCCATCGACAAATACGGTTGCAGCTCTTGCAGGGCCTCGGGCATGAGACCGGGGATATTGACCGCAGAGCGAGCGGGCAGACCCAGCAAAACATCGCGAATTTGCTCGGCCACATCGATCGCTACATTGGCTTGTGCCTCTTCTGTGGATGCCCCCAAGTGAGGGGTGAGCACAATTTCTTTATCCAGCGACCACAAGGGCGATTCGGGCATAGGTTCAGCGTCATACACGTCTAATGCTGCCCCAGCAATTTCGCCAGCCACGAGGGCTTCGTAGAGATCCTGTTCGTTGATGAGACCGCCGCGAGCGCAGTTAATAATGCGAGCAGCAGGTTTCATCTTTTTGAAGGTTTCGGCATTAAATAGATCGACGGTCTCGGGGGTTTTAGGAATGTGCAGAGTAATGAAATCAGATTCGGTGACGAGGGTATCGAAATCCACGAGGCGAGCGCCGAGCTTTTGGGCTCGCTCGTTAGACAGATAGGGATCGTAGGCCAGCAGCTTCATGCCCATAGCCCGAGCAGCTTGGGCGATATGAGAACCGATTTTGCCCAGACCGACGACGCCTAAGGTTTTCTTGTAAACCTCTACGCCAATAAACTTCTTCCGCTCCCACTTACCTGCTTTGAGAGAGGCGTTGGCTTGGGGGGTGTGACGGGACAGACTGAGCATCAGGGCCAGCGCGTGCTCGGCAGCCGCAATGGTGTTGCCCTCGGGGGAGTTGACGACCACAATCCCGGCACGGGTGGCGGCAGGAATGTCGACGTTATCCACGCCGACGCCAGCTCTGCCGATAATCTTGAGGTTTTTGCCCGCTTCGATCACTTCTTTAGTGACTTGGGTGCCGGAACGGATCATGATGGCGTCGTATTCGGAGATGGCGGCGACCAGCTCTGCGGGGGGGAGCTTGAGCTTGACATCGACATGAGCCACTTGGGACAGAATTTCGATGCCTGCTGGGTCGATCGAGTCGGTGACAATAATACTCGGCATAGCTGCCTCAAACCTTTGAGATTGCGAAACGACGGGGACGGGGTTGGGCGAGCTGGCGCTTCGCTCGCGGCGACGCACTCCAGCGGCGATACCGCACTATACCCACCAACCAGCACCATAATTTAGCACGACGCCTGCGCATTCCCGCTCAGATTTTAGGCTTTCCTTTCTCTCTGCGATTGCAGTGTGATGTGAATAACTGAATTGCTTGTCGGCGATCGCCGAGATTGCCAACGATCGGCCAGAGCGTGGCTTCTGTAGCTGCATTGACGAAGCCTTGCATCGTGAAGCTTCTTTCTCGACTTCTTCGAATCGGCTAAGAAAACCTCAATTGACGCTTCAGAGGCTGCTCCCAAATCCTGTCATAACTTTTGCAAGGTATTGTTACTGTTGTTCGAGTTCTGTCATGCTAAAATCCAGGCTCTCTCCTATCACATTGACAGGCCCAAATACTGCGAATAGCGTGCCTCACACTCACCCAATCCAAGAAGAGTTGGAGACTGATATGTCAACCCTCGAACAAATCGAAGCAGCCATCCTGACTCTTCCATCAGATGAATTTCAACAACTCAGACAATGGTTTTTTGATTTGGATTACCTGCAATGGGACGAGCAGTTAGAGCGAGACATCGCCGATGGCAAGTTAGAGACCCTGGCTAAAGAAGCGATCGCTGACTTCAAAGCGGGTCACTGTCGGGAAGTCTGATGCATTGCAACGCGAAGATTCTGGCAGTGCTATGAGGCTTTACCTAAGAACGTACAAGAGAAAAGAGAACCCAGCTTCCGATTCTTTGGTACGGGAGACTGAGCAATCCTGTTTGCGCGGTTTATAGCCAAATATTGGCGATCAATGCTTCGATGCCTAGCTCGTCGTGACGCAGCAGGCAATGATAGCGCCATCGCCGCGTATATCTGCCCCGCTCTGGCCCAGAAACCACTCCAGATAAGTTATAAACGCCAGGATCGAGCTCCACAATCAGCGGCTGACTCGTAAACCGGAGTGGCTCGTCCGAGTGCAAGCGCACCTGTAATTCATTCAAACAGGCCGTCGCCAAGCCATCGGCATTGTCAGTCGGAGTGGCTCCTACTACTGCATTCAAATAAGCGGATTCGCCACCCAATCGCATCGCCGCCAGTTCTCGCCCCGCCCCTGCCATTTGTAGATAAATTTTTTCAGCATCAGACAGCTCTTCATAATAGAAAGCTTCGAGGCTGTCTCGATAAGCCTGGTACTCAGCCCGTTCTGCCGGATCGTCCAGCAACGAAATCAGCCAGCCCAAACGCGCGATCGCAACGGGAAGGTCCCCTCTGTCCACAGCATCCCGGACTACGGCCTTTAACTGCGGGACCGTTTGAGCGGAGACAGGCGCGATCTGATAGGCGATCGCCAGCACCATGAAAAAACTTGCGAATACTCCTTTTGTTAGCAGAGCCACAGTCACTGCCTAGCTGAGCATGCTCCTATCCTAGATCCAATGCCTCCGATCGCTTCTGCCGATCTAGCAATGGGTCCAGTAGTGTGGGTGGCTCTCTTCTTGATGCGAGCGTATGGATACCGATTTTTAGATACCCTACATCTAGTGCGCGATTGCAGAAAAGAAAATTCTGTTACACCATGAAAAATGTTCGAACCGACAGTGGACACACGAGCGCCATTTCACATTTCTTCACATAATGAATCTCAATTTTGTCTCTCTGCGAAGAGTGATACGATGGCGCTACTTCATCGGTTCTAGCGGGGATCGGCCGCTAGAGGAAACGGGGAAAGAGCAGTGCAAATCTGCCGCTGTCCCGCAACTGTATTGGCAAAACTGAATGCTGTCAGATGGCTAACCTTCTAGCCCTCTCTTAAAGTCAGCATTTGCCTCAGTCAGAATGCCCGCCGATGGCACTAACCTGATTTATCTGCGAGGTACGGATGAATTTACCGATTTCAGCCTTGAGGGGTCTCAAGAGAAGTTTTTCATTGCGCCAACTAGGATCTGTGGCATTGGGGGCGATCGCGGTACTTCTTGTCGCCGCCGCGCCTTCTTTAGCTCACCATCCCTTCGGTGGAGGAACGCCCGATAATGTCGTGGAAGCGTTTCTATCCGGTACGGGGCATCCGCTAATCGGTATTGACCATCTGGCGTTTGTGATTGCCTCTGGCCTGTTGGCTGCTGCCATCGGTGGTGGCTTGCTGATTCCCGCCGCGTTCGTGGTCGCGTCGATGCTGGGTACGGGCATTCATTTGATGAGTATCGATCTACCTGTGCCTGAGGTGGTGATTTCGGCGTCGGTGCTACTCTTTGGGGTTTTTCTGGCGCTGAAGACGCCCCCCAGTCGCCCCATCGCGATCGGGCTGGCGGCGATTGCCGGGATTTTTCACGGACATGCTTATGGCGAGGCTATCTTTGGCGCCGAGATGGGAGCGCTCGTTGCCTACCTGCTGGGATTTGCGTTCATTCAGATGGCGATCGCCGTGGCGGCTTACTGGATAGCCAAAGCTGTGCTCGACAAGTTGATGGAACCGTCGGGTCTGGCGCTGCGTTTTGCGGGCTTCGTCATTTGCGGTGTTGGTGTTACGTTCCTGACGACCCTGGTTGTTGATGCCATCTTCCCGGCTTGAGTATTCATCTAGCTGCTTGTCAAACACCTGCTTCGGGTCAGTGCGATCGCGGTGGTTTACAACCTCATTCTCTGGCGTGGGACTGTATCTGTTCTGAATATCGCTTTTCTGTCACTGAAAAGAGTCGCGACGGCATCTCGGGGGAGCAATGTTTGCGCGATCGCTGCCTGGAGCCGATCGCGCCAAATCTCACCATCTCAGTTTCAACCGACTGAACTCTGACAAGCGTCCTAACTATGACAATTGCATCCCGAGTGGGCGCAGCCTGTCGAGCCATCGGCATGACCGCTGGCGCAAGCCTCGCTGCAGTAATACTTGCCATCCTTCTGCACAGCCGAGTTGATACCCACAATGCATAGGCATGGTTCGCAAGCACATTTCATTTGCGTCACTGTCGCCATCAGTTTTCCTCCTGAAGAATGTCTGAATAACCTTTCATATATTCAGAATATAACATCTGAGCGTATATTCAGATATTTTGGAAGGGAGAAGAGATTTATCTACGATGCCTGTCCACAAGATTGCTACTGCTGAAGGGAAAACGGATGCGAGCGTTAGGCGTGCCGCTCAATTGCTATGCGAACAGCCCTGCTCCGAAGCTGAAATCGGTCGAGAAGAGCTGCTTTCTGCTCCGCTCCCAATCCCCAAAGCCCAGAGAATGGCTGAGTTCTTCAGCGTTTTGGCAGATCCCAATCGACTGAGGTTGCTATCCATTTTGGCCGAACGAGAATTGTGTGTATGCGACCTAGCCGCGATCGCCGAGATGTCGGAATCGGCAGTGTCCCATCAACTGAGGACGTTACGAGCGATGCGGCTAGTGCGTTACCGCAAGCAAGGACGCAACGTTTTCTATACCCTCAACGACAGTCACGTTCTCGCTCTTTATCGAACAGCTGCCGAGCACTTAGATGAATCGACCTCAGCCTAAGCCCTTGAGACCTAGAGCCTGTCATCAGTGAGGCAAAATCCAGGGCTAGAGCAATCAATTGAGTTGTCTGCCCGGGATTGAACAGGCGTCTGGCCCCCTTCCCCTGGCCCCTTCCCCCCTCGCGAAGCGTGGCGTCAGCCGTAATTTTGGGGGAAGGGGAACAGAACGGTAGATTGCGGGTTTGAGGCTGTTGCTCCCCTCGCCCAAACTTGATGCTGCTGGCGAAATTCATATTCCGAAACATTGGCCATTTGTCTAGATGCCTGTGGCCCCCTTCCCCTAACCCCTACCCCCAACTTTGGGGGCAGGGGAACAAGGCCCCGTAAGGATTTTCGGCTGTTTCTCCCCTCTCCCAAACTTGGGAGAGGGGCCGGGGGTGAGGGCCATGCAGAGGACTTGCACCATGCCAATATTTCTAAATGTTAAATTGGCCAGCAGTATCAAACTTGGGAGAGGGGCCGGGGGTGAGGGCCATGCAGAGTCATCGAACTCAGGTTGGACTCTATAGCTTTTGATGCTCGTAGACAATGGCGCTCATGGGCAGTGGTGTTACCGATACTCCAGCGTAAAGCCCCGGCTTCAGACGTGGAGATATAAGCTGGGTGAGCGTAGCGAACAGTCAACTTTTTTGCCGATCGTTGATATTCTGTTTCAGAGCCGATATTGGAGCGCCGCCCACTAACGAGTCGGTCTAAAATTTGTCAGTAAAGACGCTAAAAACCTACCCGCCGACTGCGGGGAAGTCACGCCCAAGAAAACCGTCGTAAACGGTGTTTCTGTTGGACAGAATGATAGCGCCAGCGATGGCAGACGCTATCAGCTAGGGAACCGGATATCTAAGAGCGATGTAAAGCGTAAGCTACAAAGCGTTTCTGAACCCCGGATATTAGACGATATAGCCTGAAACGTCTAATGAATCCCCCGTGCTTTAGCCGTGGGGAGGGTCAATTGTATCAGTCTAGACCGCCTCCTGGCAGCAATCTGAGGATATCGGGACGCACCGATTGCCCCGCCGTCACTTCAATATCCCCATCCCAATCTTCAATCGAGAGCAGGCGCTTATCTGGTCCTTCGTAATCGTAGTAGCGACAGGTTTCAGCCCGACGAATTCCCGTGGTCCCGATTCGGGTCATGCGAGCTGTGCCGCGCTCAACCTGTTGGTAGACATTCCCCTCAAACGAGAGTTGTTTGGGGGGCGGCAGGGTGACATCGAGATCGCGGGTGGGAGCCAGCAGAGCTGTTGTGACAAAATCGTCTTCTTCCACCGCCAGCCAGCAAATGCGATCGCCATCCTGCAGCATGTATTCCAACCAGGTGAAATCGTCCTCGGTATAGGTGAGCTGCCCCCGTACAATCCAGTCTTCATCGAGATACTGCACGATATCTCCTGTACGCAAGGTGAACAGCGTTGGAAGCATAGCCTCTTGCACGGATTTGGAGGCCGATTGGCGGCTGAGGGCAAGCAAGAGAAGCCCGATCGCGATCGCCAACAGTGCAATAACAACCCACAGCATGGCTGGCCTGCATTCATTTCAGGTTAATTGTACGCCGCCCACTCGGGATCGGTTTGATAGCCCACCAGGACAGGATGGGACAGTCGGTTAATGGCGGCATGTCCCAGTTCGAGATCGGCAGGGAGGTGAAACAGGTCAGGCAATCCTGCAGCACTGAGAAAGCGAGTTGGCACCGGCAGGGATAACTCTTCGGGCTGGATGGGGGTGCGAGAGGCTAAGACAAACCCCCAGGGACCGAAGCTAGGCACTGAAACAGTGTAGGGATGGACCGACAATCCGGTGGAGGCCAGTGTGGTGGCAATACAGTCGATCGCTAAGGGGGCAAAAAATGGCGTCGAGGCTTGGGTGACCAATACCCCATCAGGAGCCAGTCGGGGCAGGAGCCGCTGGTAAAACCCTTTGCTGTAGAGTTTGGCCAAGGCGGGGCGATCGGGATCGGGAAAATCCGCCACGATCGCATCGAAGCGCTCGGGCAGTTGGGGGGCGGCTAAAAACGCATCGGCGATTTGAATCTCAACTCTCGGATCGTCGAGAGCCCCTTGGTTAACCTGTCGCAGTAATGGATGGTGGCGGGCGAGGTCAATCACGGCAGCATCGAGTTCCACCAACACCACTCGCTCCACCTGCGGCCATTTGAGCACCTCTCGCACCGCCATCCCATCTCCAGCCCCCAACACCAACACCTGACGGACAGGCCCAGCCGCACTCATCGCCGGATGCACTAGGGCCTCGTGATAGCGATATTCATCTAATGTCGAGAGCTGCAGGTCGCCATCTAGAAACAAGCGAATATCTCGACCGAAACGGGTCAGAACAATGCGCTGGTAAGGGGACTGCTGTCGCATCACAATCGGGGCGTTGTAGAGATTGTCTTCGAGGCGATCGCTCAAGGGCAGGGCCAGCGGCGCAAATCCCAATAGCAACAGTCCTATGGCTAGCCCCGCCACTCCCCAACGGCGCAGCACCGGAAAATTGCCTCTCAAGGCAAAGACGGTCAGCGGCGGTAGCGCCCCAATCAGGGCTGCTGCAGGAAACATGCCGACCAACGGCAACAACACAATGGGAAAGGCCAAAGAGCCGATCAAAGCCCCCACATAATCCAGCGCCAGCACTCCAGCCAGCGCATTGCGCACCCCTCGATCCGGTTCCACCAATCGAGTCAGTAAGGGCACCTCCATACCGGCGAGGGTGCCGAGCAGAAGCGTGGCCAACACCAGACCCAGCCAGAGGGAACCGTTAAAGGCAAACAGTGCGAACAATCCAAGCGGCAGGGCGGCGGTCAGGGGACCGAGCAACAGTTCCACTCGAGCGAATCGATGCAGCAGTAAGGCTTGCTGCTGATGTTCGCCTTCTCCTTCACCAGCACTGGCCACGTAGCGACTGAGGTAAGCGCCTAGGCCCATCGCCGCCAGAAAGCCCCCCACGGCCACGCCGTAGGCGATCGCCTCATTGCCCACCAGATAACTGGCTAATGTGCCCAACAACAATTCCGCCGCCAGACCGCAGCCTGACGACACCGCCGTAGCCGCGAGCAGCCAGCGATATTGCGTCTGATTGAGGGCGATCGAATTGCAGTCCTCCCTCTCCTCTGCAATCGGTACAGGTTCAGAAACCGATCCCGCCATCGCTCACTCCGCTCGTAACGTCAAATTGCTGCCAAAGCCTGGATGTTAGTCATTTGCCCGACCCCGGACCGCCGCCGCGAAATCCGCCGCTCCCCAAATTGCGACTGGGACTGCCCACCCATACTCCATTGACATAGCGACCTGACAGCGTCGTATTGTGACGGGGCCAGTAGCTACCGGGGGTATCTTGTCGCAGCACCAAAGCCGATCGCTGCGTACAGGCAGCCATGATGGCCACAATGGCGATTGTAAGTGTGACGACAGCGAGGAACTTAGACAACATTGGCAATCAGCTCGAATTCGAGACTGTATTAGAGCGGGTAAGTGACGTTAGAGCGGGTAAGTGACATTAACCGGCAGGAGGGTGCGAACACCCTCGCGCACGATGAGTTGAGTGCGATCGACGGGACCGTCCGGTTCGACTTCAACTGAAAAACGGTAGGAGCTACGTTGAGAAAATACAAAGTATTTTTTGAGTTTGAGCCTTGCATATTCAATTTCGCCATCCGACTTCACGAAGCTCGGGTAGCAGGGCTGGCGAATGTTGTAGAGACAGTTTCCGGTCCCATCGTCGATCCGTAGGTGTACCGCGAGTTGAGAGGGTGAGGTTTCATCTGAGCGAACGTCAATGCTGGCACAGATGAGACGATTCTTTCCCCCTAATTCTGCCCGCTGTCTGACATCGCTATCGAAGACATTTTTGTAAATCGCAGGCTTACCGGCTTTCTCTGCTGTCAGCCAACTGAGCCCCAAGCACAAACTCGCCAACACCCATCCCATCCACAAATAGCGGCTGTCGAGCACGCCACTTTTGACAGAGATGCGAAAACTGAGGTCGCGATTCTCAATATCTCGGCCAGCGGTATCGGTATATTCCAGCAAGGCGATCGCCAGCGTCACCGGTTCGGCAGTTTGAGCCCGCATGTCCAACCCCGCCCTCAGATCGCTTTCGTGCCAAGTACCCGATTCTCCCCCTTCGCGCCACACCCCCGATTCGTCCCAAGCTTGTTTGATGGCCGCAGCCAACAGTTCCCCTTGGCTATCCAACAGCTGTACTTCATAGGTGGCCCACTGATTGGAGCCCAGTCGAGCCTGCACATCTACGCGCCAAGCCCCCCATCTCTGTGGGGTAAGCGTAATGGGTTCCAATGCAATCTGTTCTTCGGCAGGAACGGCAATCGTGCTAGACAAAATCTGCTCGGAGAGCATGCTGCTACTGATGGTGACAAGCAAGAGGACGATCCATACCGCTAAAGTCAAGTAGAACCCGAGATCGATAAAGCGACTGCTCGTCCGAGAGGGTGGATTGGAGATAGGCATAGAGTGCAGCGGTAGGGCACAACCGTTAGTGTACAAAATTGCTCGGCCTAGAGACTGAGGGGTAACTTGTTGGAGAGGACGTTGGAGAAAGAGACGCTTGCGCAGGGTTCTGCCTCTATGGTGGATTGTGTGCGCGAGCGTTTAGGAGGACTCGGACCAGTGCCAATTTTGATTCAGGTAATCTCGACAATTGGATGGGCCGTTCTGGCTGTGTTGCTTTGTTACGGAGGAGTGAAGCTATTCGATCTGCTCGATCCGATTGATTATCGGCAGGAAATCGAGCGCGGCAACATCGCAGCGGCGATTGTGGTGGCTGCGGTAATTTTAGCGCTGGCGAGTATTGTCATAGTCTCCATCGCAGTGTAGCGGGCTCGCCTGCCTGCGCTCGCGAACTGGCACTGGCTTCAGAACCCTTCTGAAGGATTGCAACTTTCTACTCCCAGGCGTCGAATACAAGCAGCTTGTTCTGGATTGTTCAGTTTGGTCCATTCCAGATCGCGTCGCAGAATCATACCGTTATGCCCGACCAAGAAGCGCGGTAATTGCTCCAGTTCAATAGTTTGGAGCGTGCGGATGTCGTAGGTGGTGTAGGTGGTGAGGTCGGGATTGTCGAACTGGATGTCCACCACAGTGATGGTTTTGCGAGGGGGGAGGGAGCTGTCAATCAGAGGGCGCGGGCCAGCTCCGAGGTTACCGGCGTGCAACAGTTGGAGATTGCCGCGATGGCCCGGATAGTAGGCGTGTTGGTGGCCGCTGATGTAGGTATGGACGTTGTGGCGTTCTAGCATCTCGCGCAGGCGATCGCCGTTTTGCATGACCTCGCCAGGGGTGTTGCGACCCACTGCCACAGCGTAAAGGGGGAGGTGGCTGACTAAGACCCGCATTCTGGCAGATCGAGCCTCGGGGCTCGCGAGGGATTGCTCTACCCAAGCCAATTTTTCGGGGGGGATGTAGCTGGACGATCCATCCCAAACGAGGAAGAAGATGCCTTTGCGCTCGAAGGTGTAGTAAAAGGGAAACTCGAACTTGTCCGCGAACTGCAAGCCGGGAGCGCGGGTCGGATCGAGCCAATATTCTGCAGCCAAGTCGCGCTCGTTTTGAAAGAGAAACCCACCGCTGGTGCTGCGAGCACTGGACGCATCGTGATTTCCGAGGGTAAAGCCGTAGGGCACATTCATGGCCCGCAACGGAGCAGCAACGTGCTCGTCAAACGCCGCCCACATGGCCCGAATTTGCGCGTCGCTCAAACTTGGACTTTGCCCCGCCACCATATCGCCACTACAAAGCACGAGATCCGGCTGCCAAAACGGCATCAGCTGGATGCCGCGATCCACATCTGGTTGGTAATCGGTGGAGCCGTAAGCGCTGTTGAGATCGCTGATAACGACTAAGCGAACATCGCCTCTGGGGGGATTGAATAAGCCGTTGGGGGCAGCGCTCGCTAAGATGGCTTCTGTTCGATCGGGTAAGGGTTGGGGGGCGATCGCCGCTTCTGCAGGTGCCGCCGCGATCGATTCGCTAACGGGGGACAAACTCTGCTCGGCTGTAATGGCGGATGGGGAGACATTGCTATTAACGATCGCTCCAAAAATACCCAAGCTGATGCCCAACACCAAGCTGGCTGCAATCAGTCCCAGTCGCCACTGTGCTCGCACGATTTTGCGCCGCCACTACTCCACGAATTACGATACTGCGAATTTTGCGATCGCGCCGGAAGTCTGCGCTCCTCGAAGCTGAGCTGGTCCGTTGTATGGGAAAGGACAATCTCCCTATTCCTGCCCCGACACCCTCGACACCACCTGCCCCTGTCCGGCAATGACCGGATAAGAAACATCAATCTTCAGGGGTTCCATATCCCCCGAGGTGGGAGCAACCTCAATCACGAGGCGGTTAAATCCGGGCTCTAACCGCAAGCCACTCAAGCTCAAGCTCATTTGCCTTTCGGTAAATGTTTGGCTGGAAACGACAATTTTTTCAGGCGTGAGGACGGATGCGGTTGCACCCGCAATGAGAGATTGGACGGGCAGCGAAATATTGGTGCCGTTGAGCCAGACCTGCGGACGCTGCCAGTCCCAAGGCAGCGTTTCCCACGTATGGTCGTCGAGATTGACGGTGATGGTCAGAAAGGCGTCGAAGTCGGAGAGACGGGTGCCGTTCGGAGGATCGAATTCGATCTCGGGTTCGGCTGCGGCAGGACCGATCGCCGTAGCGATCGCGATCGCCAGTGCAGCAAAGTATCGAACGAGCTTGGAACTAGCCCGCGAGCAGTTGGTCGGTGGGAATAGATGCATGGTGAGTAGTCTCGGCAAATGCTCCAACAACGGGTATTGAGACTCGAATCGCACTAGCGATCGCCATTGGGCAACCTCAGCCTATCTGAGTTTTGCCGCCGAGCGCGAGGACGGTGCTGGCCTAATTGATACCATCCGACAACGAGAGCGATCGCGATCGCCCCCAACAGCAATCCCGCCCCCAACGGGCTGGGCAGCCAAAAGGAGGCCGAGAGCAGATTGGAGGCTCCCGGTTCGATCTGCCAAACCAACTGGTTATCCTGCTGGAGGGTGGCATTCGAGCGGCTGGGGGGGATGGGGAGTTTGAGGCCGAACTGCAAGTCGAGCAGGCGATCGGCAGAAAACGATAAGAAGCCGTTGGGAATGGGCAGGCGCAGATCTTCGAGGTCGAGTTGGTAGATCATGTCGTAGCGATCGGCCACCCAATAACCGTGCCGGTCGATGTGGAAATCTTCCCGATTTGCGGATTGGGCCAGCGCGGCACTCGGGAGCGATCGCAGTGGAGGAACGAGCGGTTTGGAGGGCTGTGCGGCGGCAGGGCGGAGGTCTGACTTGGGGATGGCATCGAGGTTGGAGAGCAGCAGCAGGGGGCGATCGAAAAACCGATTGAATTTATCTTCCAACTGCGTGTAGTTGTCAAAGGGAATTTCCACCCGCACGCGGTTATCGGAGACCGCTTGTACCGTCCCACCGGCGGCTGCCGCCCGCTGTTCGATTTCCTGCAAGAGTTCGTCGGTAAATTCGTCACTCAACTCCCCCAAAAAGGTATTGAGTGTCCGGTCCCACGAGAGGTTTTGGACGATCGTACCGCCGGTCAGCCAATTGAAATTCAGATCGACGCGGTATTGGACGCAACCGCTACACAACAGCAGAACCAGCAGACACAGCAGACACAGCGCCAGCCCAGATAGCGGCGATCGCCCACCCTCGTTCGATGGATTGCAGCTAGCCAAACCACTGTCCTCAACACAACTCTTACCCTAGCCCCCTTTCGCACCTATCGCGATCCGAGGGGTTGAGGCTGGCGATCGCTGGCGACGGACGGCTCGATTTACTCTGCTGGCTTGAAATCGAGGGAAGCAGAATTCATGCAATAGCGCTGTCCGGTGGGGGCGGGGCCGTCGGGAAAGACGTGGCCGAGGTGGGCATCGCATTGGGCGCAGAGCACTTCGGTGCGACGCATAAACAAACTGTTGTCTTCTTCTAAGCGAACGTTCTCTTTGTCTGCGGCATCCCAAAAGCTGGGCCAGCCGGTACCGGACTTAAATTTGGTGTCGGAGTCGAACAGCTTGGCTCCGCAACAGACGCAGTGGTAAGCGCCTTTCGCCTTGTTGTCCCAATAGGTTCCCGTAAAAGCTCGCTCGGTGCCCTTTTGGCGGGTGACGCGATATTGCTCGGAGCTGAGTTGTTCGCGCCATTCGGCGTCAGTTTTTTGAATTTTGGCAGACATGGTTTCAGATTGGAGGTAACAGTTAGAGCGTTCGAGCCGCAAACTCTATCATCCTAGCTGCGCCCCGATCTCGATCGCACGGTTGTGGTGTTGGCGATCGCGTCCCTAGCAAGCCAGAGTCTATAGGGTGGAACTATCGAAGTTTCACCCTCAAGGACAAACATCATGCAACGGTTACTTCCCCTCGGTTTTGCAGTAGGCATTTTGACCTTAGCGACAGTGGCTCCCGCTTTGGCCTATCCCAGCCCCGATGACGATATCGATCCCAGATCTCCCATTGCCCCTCTAGTGCTGCCGACTAGAGTCCAACTGCAGCGACGGCAGGTTCGTCGCATCGAGCAAATTCAGATTCAGCCCCAAAACAGTAGCACCGCTGCCATTCCGCAGGTGGTGCCTTGCGCCGAAGATTTACCCCCCGGTATTTGGGGAGCCGGCTGTATTGCCAATCCTTTCCCCCATCCGCAAGTGGATTAGTTTGGGTTGGCTAGAGGGCGATCGGCTGAAATCCACTTAGAGGGAGGCGATCGCCCCCTGTTTGTTCGCAACAGTTGCCAACGCCTGCTGAACCACCTCTGCCCCCGCCCCCGCTCGCTTCACCCCTTCAGTAATCTGGCGCTTCCAGGTGCGGGTCCCCGGCTGTCCGGCAAACAACTGCAGCATGTGGCGGGTAATGGCGTGGAGTTTGGTGCCGCGAGCAGTCCACTCCTCGATATAGGGCAGCATGGCGGTGGCAATCTCGCAACGAGTTGGGGGGACGACAGGAGCGCCGTAGAGATCGCGATCGACAGTCGCGAACAAATAAGGGGTGTCGTAGGCAGCTCGACCGACCATAACGGCATCGACATATTGGAGTTGCTGCCGCACTGCTTCGAGACTGGCGATGCCGCCATTGATTTCAACGAACAGATGGGGGAAATCCTGTTTGAGGCGATGCACATCCCCGTAGCGCAGGGGGGGGATAGTGCGATTTTGTTTGGGGCTGAGCCCTTGCAGCCAAGCTTTACGGGCGTGGACGGTGAAGTGACGGCAGCCTGCTGCTGCCACGATCCGCACGAAGTGGGTGAGGTCTTCGTAGCGATCGCGATCGTCAATCCCAATCCGATGCTTCACAGTGATAGGAATATTCACCGCCCGCTGCATCGCTTCCACGGCCCGCGCCACTCGATCCGGCTGAGCCATCAAGCAAGCACCAAAATGGCCGTTTTGCACGCGATCGCTGGGGCATCCCACATTCAAGTTCACCTCGTCATAGCCCCAATCGGCAGCAATGCGGGCACATTCGGCCAGCTCTTGCGGATTGTCGCCCCCCAGTTGCAGAGAAAGCGGTTTTTCCTCGGGCGAGAAGTCCAATAGGCGATGGCGATCGCCCATCAAGATCGCCTTTGTCACCACCATCTCGGTATATAGCAGGGGCCGCTTGGCGATTTGCCGCATGAAATAGCGGAAATGGCGATCGGTCCGATCCATCATGGGGGCAACGCTGAGCATGTTGTCGGTGGGGGAGACGATCGCTGCCCGCTATGCGGGCAGATAAGGATATTATGCGGCAGTTGCAAATGCCTGCCGAGCATATGTCTTGGCGATCGCTGCTTCAAAGTCTTCGCAGGCATGCAGCCCCACAAATTGTTCCACCCGTTCCTGCAGCCAGACGATCGAGACGGTCGGCAAACTGGCAATACCCATTTCGCGGACCGTGTTGGGATTGCGATCGATATCGATTTCCACCACGGTCAATTGCTGACTGTAGGCAGCCGCCAGACGATCGACCTCGCGCTTGATGCAAGCGCAGGGACCGCTCCACTCAGCCGTGAAGTTCAGTACCACTAACGGCCGTTGAGTCAGTAGATCCTCAAGGGACTGGCTGCGTTCGCAAAAGGCGATCGGGTTAGACATTGTTTTTTAAATCATGAATGGCTGAATCGGTTGTTAAAAATCTGATTGAGGCGGCGATCGCTGCCTCTAAACCAGCAGTCTATTTTATGAATTAGGCAAACATACTAGCTTAACCAAGGCTAAGCATTGACACAAAAGGGGGTTGTTTTTTGCCTCGCTGTTATATTGCTCTAGAAAACATAATATATCGCAAAGTCTTTGTACAGAAAACTTTACATTTCTTGAGTCTGCGATTTCCCCTAGCAAGCGAGGTCTGCAAGGCAGGTGGCACAGCTACTCGTCGGGCCAACTCGCATCAATTTCTGCCAAGACTGTCTCGAGATTGGTGCCGCCGATATAATCTGTCACCCCCGACCAAAACGAGCCTGTCCCCACTGCCCCCGGCATCAGGTCCGAGCCGTCAAAGCGCAACACCTCGGCCCGAGCCAAGATTTCTGCCTGCCGTCGCGTGTTGGGGTTGGCGTAAGTATCGAGCGCCACTTGGCGGTGGGGGGAGACGAACCCTTCGGCTGCGGCCCAGAGGGTGTGGGGTTCGACGCGGGTAAAATATTCCATCAAAGCGCGGGCAGCGGGGGTATCGTTCAACAGGCCAAACAGCTCTCCCGAAACCAAGACCGGATTGCCGAAGTCGGGATTGATACCGGGGAGCAAGAAGAGGCTGACGTCGCGACCCGGTTCGACGCGATCGGGGAAGAAGGTGGCGATGAAGCTGGCTTGACGGTGGAGGTAGCAGCCCGGAGGACGCTCGAATAAGGCAACGGGGGAGTCGCCAAAGGGGGTGGACAGTGCGCCGATCGGACCGCCTAAAACGCGATCGCCATCCAAAACAAGCTCGCCAAAGGATTCAAAGGCTTGCCGAACTGCTGGATCGGAGAAAGGGATGTCGTGGGCCACCCAGCGATCGTAAACTTCCGGTCCCGCCTCCCGCAGGAGGAACTCCTCCACCCAATCGGTGCCCACCCAGCCGGTGGCTGCACCACTTTCGAGCCCGAGACACCAGGGCACTCCCCCATCCGCAACAATGCGATCGCTCAACTGCTGCAACTGGCCCCAAGTGTGGGGCACCTCGTATCCCGCCGCCTCAAAAGCAGGCGGGCTGTACCAAACCAGACTCTTGAGCGATGCCCGCGCCCACAGTCCGTAGACTTGGCCCTTCACGGCAGCTTGCTCTAGCCAATGGGAGGTATAGGCGGCATTCAGTTGCGCGGGGGTCAAAAAGCGGTCGAGGGGGACGAGGCGATCGGAACGGGCTAGGTCAGACATTAGACCCGGTTGCGGAAATAGGGCGATATCGGGTGGGTTCCCTGCCGCGATGCGGGCAGTTAAGAGAGTGGCAAACTGGTCCGTCCCTTCATAAGTCACTTCGATGCCAGTGGCAGCGGTAAAGGGGGCGAAGACCTCGGCGATGGTGGCTTCTCCCTCGCCCGTAATGGAACCCATGATACTGACACTGGAGGTGGCCGGAGGGCGATCGCCGCAACTGACCGAGAACAGCAAAAGACCGAGCAGAGCAGCGCAGAAGCCAGCACGGAGAGAGGCAGCGGTCATGGTTCCGAGATATCCTCAGGCTCGCCCTCAGTCTCCTCTCGGGCTTCCTCTTCGGCAACGGGAGCCGGAAACGCCGGAGTGCTGCTGTCGAGAGCTCTGTCGCCACCGGGAATGACTAACTCGACGGTGGTGTCGATCGAGGTACGGACGGTGGGCTCGGCTTCGGGGTCCACTTCAGTAAAGCGGGCCAGCGGGTTGCGCTCCTTCTCCTGCCAATCTTCGCCAATTTCGGTGGCCATGCGAGTGACTTGAATTTGATAAATCTGCTCTAGCTCCGCCACGTTCAGATCGCTAGTCTCGTCCTCCTCAAAATCTTCTGAAGCGATTTCTCTCACTTGCACTCGACCGTTGCTGTCAATGGTCCACAGCTCCAGTCGGCTGCGAGATTTGAGACGCAGTAAATCGGGACTGATGGCGCGGCTGAGCACGTCCACTTTGGCCACGACGAGGGCTTCGAGCCCGAGAAAGTCGAAAAATTGGTTGACGTCTTCCGGCTCGATTTCGTCGTGCTCCAGGATATCGAACAGCGGGCTGCCAATTTTTTCCAGAATGGGTTGAAGGTTGCGGTTATCGAGGGGCAAGACGCGCTCGGTGTTGGGCACCAAGCCCAAGCGTACGGCTTCGGCGGCCAAGCGCTGCGACAGAAATTCCGTATGGGCCAACGTGCCCACGCCAATCACCCCGACGCGGGTGCGGGGTTGGGGTCGGATGGGAATAGACAATCTCACTTCAACTGGCGTGGTCAGGCCCGAAAACAGCCACACCTCTTCGGTTAGGGTTTCGTAATCGGGATGATCGATCGACAGCAACCATCGTCCCGGCAGGCCCCCATCAATTTCAAATGCACCGCTGGAATCGGTGGTGGCAAGGCGATCGAAAAGCCCGTAGTTGACATTGCCGTCGCGACTGCCACTGACTCGAATCTGCGCTCCCGCCACGGGTTGTCCGGCTTGGTTGATTACCTGGCCCACCACCAACCCCAGTTGACTGGAAGGATGTGGCCCGCCCTCAGTTGGTTGCGCGATCGCCCCCGAACCGGCCAGTAGCAATCCTGCCAGCACCAGTCCAGTGCCAGTTGCGAGGTTTCGAGCGATCGCCATATGTGCTTTAGCCTTCACGCCTTCTGCTCTCAGCTACGACAGCGGTGACCCCGATTCGATCCACTGCTCTAACAGGTCGGGCACCATGTTTTCTGCCTGACGGCGAAATAATCCCGCTGCGGCATCCTCAAACATGCGATCGCCCCCCACTTGGTCTCGACCAAAGGCTTCGAAATAGCGAGAGACTTCCCCAGGCTCGTCTTCCTGCAGATCCACCACAATCATGACACCGCGACTGCGCAGGTCGTTGGGGGTGAAATCGGGAACGTTGATGGGAACTTGGGGGACAAAATACCGCACCGCCAAATTGAGGAAGGGATTGCCCCGCGTATCGAAGTCGCGGGAGATATCCATGTGTGTCAGCACGATATAACGCAAGCCCAAACTGTTGCCGATCGTTTTGAGGCGATCGAGATCCTCCGTAAAGCGATTGTCGCGATCGATAATGTCCAGTCCTTCCACGAGTGGGGCGAGCTGCTGAAACTCTTTCCACACGCCGATGGGGCCGATCAGAAGTTCCACATCGCGATCGGCCGCTTTTTGTGCGAGGGCTGCGTGAACGTGGGCGGCCAAATCGTCAGAGAAGGGCTCGCGATCGGGAATAACGCCAATGCCTTGGCTCTCTTCGTCGGGACGACCGGGGGGCAATTGGATGCGAGTGGAGGAAATGAACCCAGTTCTGACTCGTAATTGGCTGCTGACCGTCGGAAATCCCGGCACGTCAATGTCGGCGAGATAGACTCCCTCGGGCAGATCGGAGATCAGAAAACTGCCGTCGGGCAAGAGATTGAGCTGTAGATCGGGGGTGAGGTCGCCAATACTTTGCAGGCGAATCTCGCCGACAGAGACAGGATTGCCCGCCAAATCGACGATTCGTCCGGCGGCGCTACCCGTATTTGGCCGAGAGGCAGCAGCAGCGATCGCCGTTTCAGAAGGGGTTTCCGGCAAGCTCAACCACCGCAGGCGGGGCTCGCCTGCCTCAACCACCACTAGGCCGGGGCCGTCTGCGGTGGGCAGATAGTTGATGCCGATGGGGGATGCGCCAATGGGATAGACCGCTTCTAATTGGCTCGCCTCTAGATTCACCACCTGCAGTCGGTTGCTATTGCGAGAGGTCACGTAGGCACGGCTGCCATCGGGGGAGAGGGCCAGCCGGGTGGGTTCCCAATTGAGGCCGACGGTGTCGATCGCCTCTCCACTGCCGCTGCGGTTGATGATGGTTAAATCGCTGCTGTCGGAGTTGAGCACCACCACCCGTTGAGTGCGAGGGTCAATGGCAATATCTTCGGGATTCGTACCGCTGCGCAAGAGGGCGATCGGCTCGCCATTATCGGCGTTGAGAACGAGTAGAGCCAAGGAATTGGCGGTCTGCATGGTGACAAACAGATTGCCAGAAGTGGGGTTGAAGGCGATCGCCAGGGGGGGGTCGGGGACGGGCAGCGATCGCGCCTGCGGTTCCTCCAGGCTAATGACCGAAATGCTGCTGATGCTGGGGTGGGTGACAAATATGCGTCTGCTGGCCGCATCGAAATCGATATCCAAGATTCCGGCAGCGAGGCCGTATCCCTTATCGATGTCGAGGGTATCGGCGTTCATCACCAAGAGCCCGGGCGATTGGAAACCCGCCGCATAAATCAGTCGATTGACGGGGTCGTACCGAACGGTGTGTGGGGCAAAGCCGACGCGATTTTTGGCCACGGTATCGCCCGTAGCGAGATCGATCGTGGCGACTGCTTGTTCTTCGAGCAGGCCGACAACCGCCAGGGTGCGATCGCCATCGACGATGGTATCAATGCGATCGGCCGTGCTGGGCAATGGAATCGACTGGATTGCCCTCAAGCCCGATTCGTCCTCAACTGCGGCAATCTCGCATTCAGCGTCAGCAAGACCGCCTTCAGCCCCCTCGCTGTCAACAGTTGCTACGTCAGCTTCGCCTTCGCCCTCCCCGCTGTCGGCGGCTGCCGCTGCAGCTTCGCCATCGGACTCGGGGATCTGGCAGTGAAGCGCTTCAGATTCTGCGGCGATCGCAGCTTCTTCCTCTGCAGCTTCTCCCTCTCCAACCACAGTTTCAGCAGGGTTGGGGGAGACCTCAGTGGTGGAGGCTTCCACTTCCACATCTAGAGTTGCATCCGCCTCAATACCGTCGGCATTGGCAGCATCGGACTCCACCTCGCCAGTTGATTCGGCAGGGTCGGCGGAGTCTGACTGAGCGGCAAGTGGCGATAGGGGAAGGAATGACAGCAATAAAGCTGCCGCGATCGCGGTACAGGATTGGAGGGAAGAGTGCAGCATCGTTTGAGAAGCGAAGAACAAACGTACGTTTCCATTGAAGCAAGAACCGCGATCGCCAGGGAGTGACCTGCGCGGCAAGGGAGCGGGACTCAATCTCTCAATACATATCCCACACCACGCACTGTCTGAATCAAGCGTTTTTCTCCCTCTTGTTCTACCTTCAAGCGCAAATAGCGAATATAGACCTCAATAATATTGGAGTCGCCCATAAAGTCGTAGCCCCAAACATTTTCGAGAATTTGCTGGCGGGTAAGCACTTGGCGGGGATGTTCCATTAAGTAGCGCAGCAAGTCGAATTCTTTCGCTGTCAGTTCGATCCGGCGCAGGCTGGCGTCATCCCCTTCACCCGAGCGCCGCACCACCTCGCGGGTGATGGGATCGAGGGTGAGATCCAAAAAGGTGAGTTTGCCTTCCCCCTGACCGCTGTAGCGGCGCAGGTGAGCCCGTACGCGGGCTAGCAACTCTTCAATGCTAAAGGGCTTGACAACATAATCGTCGGCACCAGCATCTAAGCCTTCGACGCGATCGACCACTTCGTCTTTAGCCGTCATCAAAATAATCGGGACGCGATTGCCCGTTTGCCGCAATCGCCGACAAATCTCGATACCAGAAATACCCGGCAACATCCAGTCGAGCAAAATCAGATCGGGTTCTTGCTCGCGGGAGGCCATCATACCGCCCGTCCCATCGTTGGCAACCGTAACGCGATAGCCTTCATACCCGAGCTCCAGCTCGATAAACCGAGCCAGTTTCTGCTCGTCCTCTACCACCAAGATGTGGCCTTTGGGGGTCGATTCTGCCATCCCCTACTCCAAAATGTTGCTTTTCCTCAAGAACGGGAAGCTCTCCCTAGAACTGTAGCGCATTGCCTAGTAAGAGGTAGGGAAACGATCCTACTTCAATCACGATCGATACGATTGTCATGACAATCAGCAATTCCTTAGCTGCAGTGCGACCTTCGTTCGGCGGCTCTGCCATCCAGAATGCTCAGGTTTCAGCATCGCTCAGTTAAAAAAAAGTACCGTACGGACTCCGAATGGTTTCGATGCAAGGGGGATTGTGATAGAGCGCACTGGGTGTCTGGGGCTCAGTATTGCTAGGAGTATGCAGACAACCCGTCGCTTAAACTTTTCAGCGGGTCGATTCCTCGGGATCGATTAGCCGAGACAGCTTCTGGCGAATCTGCTTGTCAAAAATGCTCCACTTCTGCTCGGCGTAGTCCGAGTTTTCATTCGACCCCGACAGGAACCCGAGGGTAATCTCAAAGCCCCCCGCTCGACTGCGACCGCCTCCAAAAAAGCGCCCCTGTCCGTCTTGACCGAATGCTTTTTTGAGAAACTCATCGGGGTCTAGCGTGAGCTTACTGGTGCGCAACGACCCCGTCACCACTTCTTGGCCGCTTTCAGAATGAATAATGCCGTAGACCATCGCCGTATGCACATCCTCTTCTGACAGCAAAAAGTCAGCGGCTTGCGGAATCGCATCGCGATCCTCGTAGCGCAGGTAACCGACCCCCGAAATTGAGAAGTTGTTGCGGATGCAGCGATTGCCCAATGCCTTGGCAATAATTTCCATCACACGGCGCGATCGCGAAGACTGCAACACCGCTGTCAGCAACTGCGGATCGTAGAAGCGGCTGATATAGGCCGCCGCCGCCAAATCGGCCTCTTTGGCTTGCAGCAATCGATCGGTTTCGGATCTCAAGCCGTGCATCAGCGCTGTCGCACACTGGACGTGTACTGGGTTGCTGGCATCCAGTTCGAGCGCGCCCTCTTGCAAATATTGAGTGAAGATCGTGGCCGTAGCCGCACTCGCAGGTCGAATATCTTCGAATTCCCCTTCGTAGAGATTTTGAGTGCTGTGGTGATCGACAATGACGGCGATCGGCAGTTCGGCTTCTTTTACCAGTGCGGCAATTTGGCTGGTGGTGCCTTGGTGATCGACAAACACCGCCGCATCGTATTGCTTCAGATCGGCTGCCCGCACGCTGCTGAGATCCCATTTTTGGCAGGGTAGCTCCGTCAGCCGCACGAGGGCAATATTTTCTTGATGGCTGAGGGTACCTGCATAAACCGTCTCGGTTTGAATGCCGTATTGCTCGGCGATCAGGCTGTAGGTCCAAGCGGTAGACAAGGCATCTGGATCGGGAAAATCCTGCAGGACAATTAGCTGGCGATCGCCTCGATGCCGTTCGAGATTGGCTCGGAACAACTCCGCTTTAGAGCGCAAGCCGGTAACGGCCTTCTTACCCATACTGCTGGCAGTATTCACCGACACGGCCGACAAGGAAGGCATAGGAGTAATCTGCTGACTTTCGACTGTCATAAACACTTCCACAGATAAACGCCTGCAAATGGTGTAGCTAAACTCTTGACTCTCGCGAACAATCGCTCAGTGCGAAGCAAACTCTAACATGGATACTGTTTTTCCCCTAACTCGCTAGCCCGACTCCACCAGATCGGTCTCCACTTCCATGATGGCACTCTCCGATGGCACAAACTCTCCGATGGCACAAACTCTCCGATGGCACAAACTGTTTATCGATCCCAGCCCCTGCCTCCACAGGAGCCGAATAGAGTCATTCTTGATCATTCTTGATATAGAGTCATTCTATCGATCGCGCGGGAAATGCCCAAGCATAGTACATCAAAGGGAGGAACGAGACTGTTTGCTGGCGATCGAATCCGCAGTACTCTGAACGCAAGCCTCCTTTTCTAACAGCAATGTCGACTTTTTGGCAGCCCCTTTTACTGGCGATCGCGGCCACCTCAGCCGGAGCAATCTCCTTGCCTGCCCCTGCCGAATCCCTAGATTTCCCTGCCGAGTCCCTAGACTTCCCTGCCGAACCGATTCGAGTGGCGCAGTTTTTTAACCCCACTGCCCTTTGCCTCAACTGTCGGTTAGCGAGGACGGCCCTCGATGCCCTATCCGGCCAGGGCTTGGCTCTGCCGGGAAGAAATATTCTGCCCGGTGCCACTTCGGCCGAGCGGCTAGCCCAAGTGCGGGCCACGGGAGACTGCGAGAATTGCCAGTTAGCCGGAGCTGTCTTGAAGGGAGCTTATCTGCAGAGGGCGAATTTGCGAGGCAGCGATTTGCGAGCAGCAAATTTAAACGGGGCCGATTTGCGGGGAGCCCAGTTGGAAGGGGCCAATTTGGCCGGCGCAGATTTGCGCAATGCCAATTTAGAAGGGGCCAATCTGCGGAACGTGCAGTTGGAGCGAGCCCGCTTGCACAATGCCGCGATCGACGCGAACACCACGATTGCCAGCCGCTGGTTGCAGGTGCGCAATCTAGTTACAGATGGGGCGATGGGGATGAATTTAGCGGCAGTCGCGGCAACAGGGGCGGGTACCGCCCCAACAAACAGCCTCGATTTAAGCGAGGCGGACTTGACGGGCGCGGACCTGCGAGGAGCTCAATTGCAGGGAGCGAATGTTGCAAACTCAGTCTTAACCGGAGCGTTTTTGTCTGAAGCCAGTTTGGCTGGGGCCGACTTAACAGCAGCAGATTTATTTACGGCGGACTTGAGCGGTGCCGACTTGAGCCAGAGTCAGTTGAGTCAAGCACGTTTAGTGGCGTCTAATTTGAGTGGGGCGACGCTGCAGCAGGCGAATTTAATGGCAGCGAATCTGAGTGAGGCGATCGCCCCCCAAGCCGATTTCACCGCCAGCGAGTTGAGTCAAGCCCGGTTGAACTCCGCCGATCTGACGGCAGCAACGCTCGCTCGGGCTAATTTGACACAGGCAGACTTGCAATTCGCCAACCTATCGCAGACAAACATCGATCTCGCCCAATTTTCGAACGCGCAATTAGCAGGGGCAACGCTGGCTGGAGCATCTGGGACTCCGGCAAGTTTGCAGAAGGCGTCTGTACGCGGCACCGATTTGAGTGGAGTTGACTTGAGCAATGTCGATCTGCGCCGTCTAGATTTGAGTGCTGCTAATTTAACGGGGGCCAATTTAAGCAATGCAAATCTGCAGCGGGTCAATTTAGCAGGAGCCGATTTAACGGGGGCCAATTTAACGGGGGCTAATTTAACTAGAGCCAATTTGGTGAATGTCACTTTAGTGGGAGCCAATTTAGCAGACGCCAACTTTGCCAAAGCGGACTTGACCAATGCCAATCTCGATGGCAGTCGATTTCCCGGGGCCCGATTTACTAGAGCCAAATTGTGCGGGGCTACACTCGCAGGCGGGCAGCCGATGAGAACCTGCTGAGTGTCAGCCCCCACCAGGAAGGGGGTGTACCGGAACAGCACAGCTTGCAAACTTATACGTGCAAACGTAATGAAACATTAACAGAGCGACCGATCTCGGTCTGACGGCAGACACTATGAGTAACCCTCAGACTTGCCCGAAAACCCGACAGCAGTTGCCTCAATCGCAGCCCTAGCCAATGCTCTAAGGACTTTCAAGAGAAAGGACTTTCAAGAGAAACAGGTCAGCCGAGATGAACTGCCCAGTTGGGGTGCAAGGGAGGGGTACCTCAAACAGAAGGAAATTACTGTCATATATGGTGGTAACTTCCGATTCCTTTGGGTACTATTCCACTAGCCGTAGTGTCTGGGGCTATTTATCCCCTTGCGATTGTGTTAAAAGGTCTATTTTCTGGCGGCGGAAGTGAAAATCTCTTAGGGGTGGAACTCACCTCGGAGACGATTGCTGTAGCTCAGCTCAAACAGCAGGGGTCTAGCCTCAAGCTGACTCACTTTGCGACCACTCCCATGCCCAGCGGAGCGATGGAGGATGACAAAATTCTCGATCCGCAAGCCGTAGGGCTAACCTTACTGGAGTTACTCAATGAGAATCGCATCAAGCAGACCCAGGTGGCTAGTGCCATTCCGGGGCGAGACGCCATTGTGAGATTGCTGAGACTACCTGCCGACTTGCCAGAAGACGAGTTGCGCAATACGGTCCTCAATCAAGAAGCAGAATTGTACATTCCCTTCCCTCGAGAAGAGGCGGACATCGACTTTCAACCCTTGGGAATTAATGTTTCCCCCGATGGGGCGGAAGAAATTGAGGTGTTATTGGTGGCCACGCCCAGAGAGATCGTCGATAACTACCTATCGGTGATGTCGGTGGCCAATCTAGAAGTCAACTCGATCGAATTGGCCAGCTTTGCACTCATTCGCGCCATCAAAGATCAACTGGCTCAATTCGGCCAGCAAGAGGCGATCGCCCTAGCCTCGATCGGCTACGAAGTCACCCAGTTGAGCATCATTGTTTCTGGGGTGCCGCAGTTTACCCGCACCATCAATATCGGTACGGCGGAAATGCAGCAAGTGTTGGGACAGGCCCTCAACGTTCCGGCAGCCACCTCAGACTCGTTGCTCAAATCCTTGAAGCTGCCCATTGTCGATCCCAATGTGGGCTCTCGGCCCACCGGCAATCCGGGCAGTGCTGCAGTCGCCAGGGTACTGACCGACTTGGCCGACGAGTTGCAGCGCTCGATCGATTTCTACGCCAACCAAGATGGCAGTGCATCGGTCGTACAAATTCTGTTAGCTGGGCAGGGGGCCAGCCTCAAAGATATCGACGTGTTCTTGGGACAGCAACTCAGTCAAACTGTGTCGCTGGTAGATCCCTTGAATGGGGTGAGTGTCCCGCAGTCGATCGACATTCCAGAAGGCATGCGGGCATCCATCGGGGTGGCAGTGGGTTTAGGCATGCGAGAGAGTTAGCGGAGGGGAAGACCGTGTACACACCTGAAATTAATTTCCTCAAGCAGCGGCAGCAGCAGGCCGCAGGGGGGGCAGTTGGAACTGTCATCAGCCCTACGGTTGCCCGAGGAATTCGCAGTGGAGCGAATGCTGTCATTATCGGTGCAGCTTTTGCTCTCGTCCTCGTAGGGGCTTATGGGGCAGTGGCCTTTTTTGTCGAGAGGCGGCTCGCCAATCTGAAGGGAGAACTGGCACAAGTTGAAACAGATTTGAGTCGGGCTGAAGGGGAAGTAGCCCAGTTGCGTCAATTGGAAAACGAGTTGAATGCCATCAACGATCGCACTTCGGCTTTCAAGTCATTTTTCAATCAGTTGCGGCCTTGGTCGTCCATTTTAGAAGACTTCCGACAGCAAGTTCCTGCGAATGTCTGGATTACTGAAATTAGGGCCGAAAACAGGACGGTCACGATTGAGGGGCAATCTCCCTCATTCGATAGTGTGAACGACTACCAATTGACCTTGTTGCAATCTCCCTTGGTGGAAAATGCCTTGCTGGAGAGGGCCGTCCTCGAAAATACCTCAGGAGACGCAGAGGCAGAACTCTTGCCAACCGTTGAATATAGCCTGCAGGTAACCCTGACCGATCGCTCGGTTGAAGATCTGTTTTTAACGCTTTCAGAGAATGGCTCGACCGGTTTGATTCGGAAAATTGAAATTTTGCGCGACTTGGAGGAGCAAACATGAGCGGACCCTATGGTGGCTACGACGGGCAAGAGGAATACATTCCGACTCCAGAAGAACTGGCAGCGTTAGAACAAACGGCTGCGCCGACGGTGCTCTTCGGCATCGAAATTACGCCACTGCGACTGGGGGTCTTGATTGGAGCTGTCGGCTTGCTCTGTGTGGGCATCTTCTCGATCGTGCACCTGCGACCCAAATTGCAGGAAATGCAACAGGTGGATGCCGATATTCAAGATAAGTCTCGACGGCTACAGACTGCCAACCAGGTTATCGTCAGTCTGACAGGCATTGAAGACGACATTGTTCGAGCCCGTCAGGTTAACGATGCCATTAGCAATCTCTTGCCCACCCCCGACAACGTCGATACGCAATTGCTCGAACTCAATCGCTTGGTCACCCAAAGCAACGTGCAATTAAAAAGCTTCATTCCCAGCCCATTTCAGCCGGCAGGGGAGGACGTACCGGTCGCAATTCAGCCGCAGTTACAGCAGAGTTCTACGCAGGTGATTGTCGATAGCACTTCTTACGACCAATGGATCGACTTGATGGGCAATATCGAGCGCTTGGAAACGTTGTTTAAAGTCAGCGATTTGAGAATCAGTATTGACCCCGATAGCAGAGTTCAGACTACCGAATTCAATCTCGATGCGTTTGTGTACGATAGCTCGGTCCCAATTGTGATTCCCGAGAATACAGTTAATGAAGGAGAGACGTAAATGATTCGACCAGTTTTAGCAAGCTGGCTATTTTTTAGCTGGGTTGGCGACTCTACTGAGTTTACAACCCTCTAGATTCGCCATCTCTCGAGATGGGTTTGATTAACTTTGGTGTGAATGAATTTGCCGTGAGGTGTGAGGTTATGATCGTAAAACGTTGTCTGAAAACAGGGCTAGCTGCTGGTTTAGCCTTGAGTTTGCCGCTAACCGCTGCGAGTGTATTATTTCCTAGCTCGCAGTCATCGCGTTTGGCCATTGCTGCTAACGAATCTCAAGACCAGGCTGCCATTCGAGCGATTGACCTACAGCAGCAAGGCGATCGCTTGACCTTGGAGATTGCTCTGGCGGGCACGGGACGCCCACAAGTCTTTTTCACGCAGCAGGGTAACGCCTGGGTGGGAGACATTGCCAATGTCAGCCTCGATGTCAATGGCGAACGCAGCCACTATCGTCAAGATAATCCCGCCCCCGGCATCCGCTATCTAGAAGCCCGTCAAATCAGCAACACAGGCGTTCAAATTCGCCTCTTAGGAGATACTGCTGCTCCGCAAGGATTGCTCTCTACCCGCAGCAGCGATCTGCTGGTCTTCGACTTCGACAGCCCGCCCGTGGCGACCATTGCCTCCGTACCGACAGATGCCAGTGACTCCGCAACTGTGTCTGATGTTGCTGCAGGTGAAGCGCCACTACCGGAATCCAGCCAAGCGAACGAACCCGCCATCTTACCGCCACTATTACCCCCGCGGAGTCGTCGATCGGAGTCTAGTTCTACCACCGCCAGTGCTAGCAACTCCCAGGGCGAGGGCGTTCTCTTAGAGAATGGCCTGCCATCTCCCATCGATACATATTTGCGCGGCAATAACGCCTCAAGCTCCCCTTCCTCGGCACCGCCCTCGCGGCCAAACGCAGTCGCAGCCTCTACAGCAACACCATCAACCGCTGCTGCCCCAGAAGCGTCATCCCCCACCCCAGCAGCGCTCCCGCCTACGTCTGTGGCGCAAGGGACTGACACAACTCCAGAGGCGCAGCCAATACCGCCCCCTCTCCGACAGCGATTGTCACTCGCGACAGCTCCTCCCGTTGGAGACATTGTGACGGGAGATATCAGGCTGACACCTCCCATTGTCGATCTGGGCAGCCGCGAAACGGTGACATTGACGCTCAAAGATGCTCCTGTGGCGGATGTCTTGAGTTTGTTAGTGCGGCGGGCGGGTTTAGACGTTGTGCTCAATGATGTGCCTGCCGATGCCACGGTTTCTCTAGATGTGAATAGCTCGCCACTGCAGGACGTGTTTGGTTCCCTCTTGCAACTCAACCAGTTACAGTCCGAGCGGGTGGGACAGACGGTCTTTATCGGCAATACCTTGCCGGGGGTCCAGCAGGAAACGTTGCGCACGTTCCGCCTCAATCAAGCCTTTGTATTCGAGACCACTCTGCAAGCTGGAGGGATTGAACCCACGCTAGGCGACCTCGATTCCATCATCGGTGAAGATATCGAAATTCCTGGGGTATTAGATACCTTGCTCGATATGGCTGCCAATCTGCCTCCGCTAGATGGAGTCCAACTGTTTGGCGACGAGCGCACCAACACCATCACAGCCATCGGCACCCCCTTCCAGCTCGATCTGATTTCAGCACAAATTAGTCAGTTAGACGTGCGCCGCCGCCAAGCTATGCTCGATTTCAAGCTGGTGGATGTCATCTTGGATAACAACCTGACGTTAGATTTCGCCGGCTCCTTCCAAAGTGGCAACTTCGGCTTGGGCTTCTTCTTAGACCCTGCCTTTCAACCACCGCTTGAAGATGGCTCCAGTAACTTTATCTTTGACAGTTTGGGCGATCTGGCCACGCAAGGAATTGCAGAGATCGAGGTCTTAGCCGAAAGCGATCGCTTTAAAATCTTGGCCGATCCGAAAGTCTTCGTCAGCGACGGCGGGTTCAGTACCGTTACCATCGGCGATGAAGTTATTGTCAATGTTGAATTCCAGACCGATCCGGCTACAGGGGTTACCACCGAAACCGCTGTTATCGGTAATGTTGGCGTCACGCTAGTCGTCAGAAATGTGCGGATTGATGACAACGGTTTTGTCACGCTCGACCTCTCTCCTCAGGTCTCATCCCCTTCATCGACAGAGATATTTGCTGAAACCACCATCACACTCCTCAGCCAGCGTACGCTCAATTCGCAACAGTTGCGCATGAGAGATGGCGAAACATTATTGATCTCGGGTCTGATTCAAGATACCGATCTGGTCACTGTGGATAAAGTTCCCATCTTGGGGGATATTCCATTGTTGGGAGCCTTGTTCCGTCAATCAAGTACCGAGAACGAGCGCCGCGAGGTGGTGCTCTTAATGACCCCATACATTCTGAAGGAAAACACCTGAAGTACGAGATAGGGTTCCGCGATCTCTTGCCATTGACTGGCAGTTTTTCCCAGAGTGGCTGGCCTACCCCTCGGGGTTCGACCAGTGGACTGCAGGTGTTGACAGAGAGCTTGGGGGTGCGATCTCAGTGAAGAGTTCGCGCTCCAATAGGCTCGCTGAATAGCTCGCTGTGGGAATCCTACGATCGCCGCCCGCCCCCCTCAAGCCATGAGCGCTGTCAACACCGTCCTCGAACTGCTCGACGAATATGCCAATGGCGAACGCAACTTCAGCCGCTCCGAGCTGCACGAAGCCAATCTAGCTAAAGCCATTCTCAACGGTATAGACCTCAGTTGGGCTTATATGGTGGGAACCCGTCTCAACAATTCCGAGCTGCAATACGCCCACCTCGACTGGACTAACTTGATTGGGGCCGACCTCAGCGGAGCCAACCTCAACCGTGCCAATTTAAGCTGGGCTAAACTCAGCCGTGCCAATCTTTACGGGGCCAACCTGGCCCACGCCAACTTCGTTTGGTGCAACCTCGTAGGGGCCGACCTGCGAACCATCAACTTAGATTTGGCAGACCTGCGCGAAGCGAATTACTCTTTGGAAACCCGTTTGCCTGCTGGCTTCGATCCGATCGAAGCAGGTATGTATCTAGTAGATATTGCGCCCTCCGACAATTGACAGTTGGGGGGCCTCCACTGGCAGGGATCGTCGCCCCTGGGCCTCTATCGCGAAAACACAGGGTCTATATTGCAAAACGTCAGTTCGACAGGCGTCTGGCCCTCAGGTTGCAAAAACACCGCGCCCCGAAAAAAACCGCCCGACTACACGTCAGGCGGAACAAGGTGTGAGGAGTGAACGGAAACATAAGTCTCCGCTGCCTCCATCATAGTCGGCCCGAACTGGATTGCAAAAGCTCAAAAACGCAAACCGCGATCGCACTGGCCAATTTCCATCGATCCGCTCGCACCTCCAACGGCCCGTCAGTCTTACGGTTAGCTCTATTAGCCCGCGATCGCCGTCACGGGAACCGCCGGTCCCGCCACCGAAAGAACGGGCTGCGTTAAGTAACGGGCAACCACCCGCTGCAGGCGATCGGCATCCACCGCCGCAATGGCCTCTGGATAGTGACGATCGTAGGCTACTCCCAGCCCGAGAGTCTCGTACCAGCCCAAAAGCTGTGCCAATTGGCTGTTGGTCTGCTTCGACAGCGCATATTGTCCGAGCAATTTGCGCTTGGCAATTGCCAACTCGTCTGCCGTCAGAGGCTGCTGCACGAGGCGATCGAACTCGTCTCTCAACCCCTGTACCGCCTCTACTGCGTTGGCTGGAGCAGTCCCTAAATAAGCAATCAACGGCGCTGCATGACGGCGGGGGGCGAAGGAGGCCGATACTTCATAAGCCAAGCCTCGCTTTTCGCGCAATTCCACAAACAAGCGACTGGATAGCCCGCCCCCCAAATGCACGCAAGCAAGTTTGAGGGGAATCCAATCGGGATTGTCAATCGGGGCTGCCCGACAGCCCAACATCGCAATCGTTTGCTGCGTTTGCTGCTCTGAAACCAGCGAGCGATCGCCCTCCAAGCTCGGCAAGGGATTGACCGCCAATTCTGGGGCTGAGGCAGGGGCAAGCCAATCTCCGAGGGCATCGGCAACCAGACATTCGGCCTCGATCGGATCGATCCGTCCGGCGATCGCCACCACCAACCGGTCGGGACGCAGGCGATCGCGGTGATAGGCCACTAAATCGGCACATGCGAGCGCTGCAACAGTGTCTGAAGTTCCCGTGACGGCAAAGGCATAGGGGTGATTGCCGTAGAGGGCCCGTCTCAGGGGGTCGAAGGCTGCTGTGAAGGGTCGCTCTTGCTGGGCGCGAATAGATTGCAGCACCAGAGCTCGCTCGCGATCGAACTCAGTTTGCGGGAAGCTCGGCCTGCGGGCGATCTCGCAGGCTAAATGAAACAGGCTGGGAAAATCTGAGGCCACTGACTTGAGGCTGAGGGCAAAGTAATCGGCAGTACTTTCCGAGCCGAATAAGGCCCCAGCAGACTCCACGCATTCAGCAATATCCAGCGCAGTTCGCCCTTCCGTCCCCTTGGTCAACACCGCAGCCACTAAGTGCGAAAGTCCCGCCTGTCGAGCCGTTTCAGCTAAAGCTCCCCCACTCCAATACAGCCGCGCGGAAACAATATCCACTGCTGGATTCTCGATCGCCAGCAAGACAATGCCGTTGGAAAATTGGGATCGATGGATAGTGGGGTTCACTTCTGACTCGAGACAGGCACTGGCAACCGTAAAGATACTACAGCAATTGCAGCTAGTCTCCCCACGCTTGACAAATTCGCACAGAACGGGTTCTTAGCAAATGGGGACAGCCTCTTCGGGCGCGAGCAGGGTAATACAATAGCGATCGACCGGCAGATAGCGCAGAGCGAGCTGTCTCAGGGATTCGGGAGTGGCGGTGCGGATGCACTCTAAATAGCGATCGGCCAGCTCCAGTCCGCCACTGAAATGATAAAAGCCGTAGACGCGAGCCAGTTGGCTGGGAGATTCGGTGGAGAAGACCAGTTCATTGGTTAAAATGCGGCGCGCCCGCTCCAGTTCTTCTGGCGAAATCAGCTCCTGCTGCAGGCGGCGAACTTCCTGTAAAATCGTAGCCTCGACCATTTCCGTGCGACTGGCATCGAGATAGGCACTGATGTAAAACAACCCTGCATCTAAGTGAACTGCAGAGGAACTGCCAATACCCCGCACCCAGCCCCGCTCTTCTCGCAACAACTGCACCAGTCGGGAGGAGCGACCATCTCCCAGCACCGAGGCCAACAGATCGAGCCCGCAGGCGTCGTCCCAAGCTGCAACACTCGTACTGGGCCAAGCCACAATCAAGCGGGCTTGCTCCAAGCGCGGTTCAGTCGTTTCCACCCGACGCACCCCCTCCAGAGGCGGCTCTGACGATACAGAAGGACGGGGAACCTCGACCCCTCCGACCGGCAAATCCCCAAACTGTTGCTCGACGAGCTGCTCGGCCCAATCGAGCTCGAAATTACCCACCATCACGACCGTCATGCGATCGGGACGGTACCAACTGCGGTGGTAGGCTCGCATTTGTTCGGGGGTCAGGGCCATGAGGCTATCGACAGTACCCAAGACGGGACGACCGTAGGGGTGATTGGTGTAGGCACTGTGGGTGAGGAGGTGGTGGGCGCGATGGTCGGGATTGTCTTGCGATCGCCGAATTTCTTCAATGACCACCTGTCGCTCTCGCTGAAACTCGCCCTCAGGGATGGAAGCATGGGTGACCACTTCAGTCAGATAGGGCAGAGTATCGGCTAAATCTGCGGCTGCAACGGTGATGTAAAAGTGAGTGTAGTCTTGGCTAGTGGCAGCGTTGGTAATGCCGCCCCGGCTTTCAACCTCGCGATCGAGTTCGCCGGGGGAGAGGCGATCGGTGCCCTTAAAAATCATATGTTCGAGGAAGTGGGATACGCCCAAGAGTTCGGGGGGTTCCTGACGCCCGCCCGCTCGAACCCAAATGTCGACTGTGACTGCATCTGTGGCGGCAATGGGATGGTAGATGGCTGTCAACCCATTCTCGAGCTGACGAACGATCGCGGCTGAAACAAGCGAATTCAATGAGAGTATGCCTTGTTTGTCTGAGTATCTATCTCGTCTAAGTATCTATTTTAGTCGCGAAGCGATCGCCTCGCACGCACGAATTGCGGCGATCGAGTCAAGCTTTATGAGGATTTCGAGATCGCTGTCTCAGCCTGACCAGCTCAAAAATGCCACCAGGGCGAGAGAGAGGGCGATCGTTACCACTAAAGTAAATAAGGCAAATTGTTCGGAGTCGGAGAGGGGACGGCGGGTAATTTCGTAGGATGCAGCACTGACTCGACCGGCCTCTGCTCGCTCGGGGTAACCGTTGGAGGGGGGATCTTGGATTTGCACGATGGGCACCGTGCCGAAGCCGGTCCGGCCATCGTAGAGGGCCCGTTGGGTGGGATTCGTCAGAATGGCGTAGGCTTCGTGGATGCCTTGGAAGCGTTGCTTGGCAATGTCGGGGGCCAAGGGGGAGATATCGGGATGGTAGCGCTTGCTGAGGTCTCGGTAGGCATGGCGAATCTCCTGAATGGAGGCCCAGGGAGCGACACCCAAGCGATCGTAGTAAGTCGGCTCGCGCATAACTAGAGTTCGACAGCGAGGATGCTTTAGGGTACCTCAAAGTCTCGGGTGAAGTCAGTGATGGGATGAACGATCGCCGAGGATAGCGGCTTTCCAACCGGTCGAGGGACTGGCAAGCGGACGATCTAGTCGTCTTCCTCTTCTTCTACCTCGTTAGGCGGGTAGTAGAAGCCAGTGTTTCTCTGAGACAGCACGGCTTTACCCAGAGACAGCGCCTTTTGAGCTTGGAGGTCGGCTTTGCGGTTCCAGGTGGCAAAGCGGCTGCGACGCTTGCGTTTGGAGGTTTTCTTCTTGGGGACTGCCATCGTTCGTCAATCTCAATGGGATTTTAAGAGCTTTGCTAGTCTAACAAGAAATCTTCCGGTTCCGATCGAGAACATTGAGGGGGAGCCAACTCTGACTTTGCTCCAGAGTTCTTGGCCTAAACTGAATTCCTCCAGAATTCTTGGCCTAAACTGACTTCGCTCCAGAATTCTTGGCCTAAACTGACTTCGCTCCAGAGTTCTTGGCCTAAACTGAGCAGGTAGTGAAATCGGTGCTTGACTAAATCACCTTCAGTCAAGTGTTTGGCAGTATCGTTTGGCAGGGGGACCGCGATGAAAGTTGCTATTTTCAGTAGTAAGAAGTACGAACGACCATTCCTGAATTCCGCCAACGAGCAGCACAGTCACGAATTGGTATTTTTAGAACCGCGACTGACCCCCACAACATCGGCTCTAGCTGCAGGGTTTCCAGCCGTATGTGTCTTCATTAACGACGACCTCGGGCGAGATACGCTGGAGGCGATCGCCGCTGGAGGCACCCGTCTGGTAGCACTGCGCTGTGCGGGGTTTAACAATGTCGATCTAGAAGCCGCCAGCGAACTGGGGCTAACGGTCGTGCGAGTGCCTGCCTACTCGCCCTACGCAGTGGCCGAACATGCTGTGGGTCTCATTTTGATGCTCAATCGCAAGCTCAGCCGAGCCTACAACCGCGTTCGCGATGATAATTTTTCTTTGGAAGGGCTGTTGGGGTTCGACCTGCACGGCTCGACTGTCGGGATCGTAGGTACTGGCAAAATTGGGCTCTGCTTTGCCCACATCATGAATGGCTTTGGCTGTCACTTACTGGCCTGCGACCCCCATGAAAATTCCGAGGTTTCAGCCCTAGGAGCCACCTATGTCGATTTGCCCCAATTGCTATCCCAGTCGGATATTGTCTCCCTCCACTGCCCCCTTTTGCCTTCCACTTACCACCTCATCAATGCCGACACACTGCAACAGCTCAAGCGGGGTGCCATGCTCGTCAATACCAGTCGAGGGGGCCTAATCGATACCCCGGCGGCGATCGCCGCCATCAAATCCGGCACCATTGGCTATTTAGGCATTGACGTTTACGAACAAGAGGACGAACTCTTTTTTGAGGATCGGTCCGATACCATCATTCAAGACGATACCTTTCAACTGTTGCAATCGTTTTCCAACGTTGTCATTACCGCTCACCAAGCCTTTTTCACCCGCAACGCGCTGGAAAATATTGCCAGTACTACCCTCGCGAACATTACCGATATCGAGCGGGGAAAACCTTGTCTCAATCAAGTGCAGTTCGCATAGCTAGCCCGATCTGAGTGCCTATTCATCTACAGCAACTGCAAACAGATTAGGGGAGCGATCGCATGGCCTCTGCAATCGCCATCGCCACCCAGTCAACATGCTCAAATTTCAATTCGGGATAGATGGGCAGGCTGAGGACCTGTTTGCCAACGCGATCGCTGGTAACATTCGCCGGATATTGCCCCTCGTAGACCGGCAGTCGATCCTGCGGAATTGGATAGTACACCATGCTGGCAATGCCGCGCTCGCACAAGAACTGCCGTACGGCATCCCGCTTGCCGTCTAGAATTCGGACGGTGTACTGGTGAAAGACGTGGCCCTCCTCTAGCGCTGGCACCAGCACCCCTGCAACATCCGCGAGGAGTTGGCTGTATCGCTGGGCGATCGCGCGGCGCTGTTGGTTCCAGGCATCAATGTAGTTGAGCTTGACCCGCAGAATCGCTGCTTGCAGGCTGTCGAGGCGGGAGTTGTAGCCCAACATTTCATTGCGATACCGTTGCAAGCCGCCGTGGACCCGCAGTTTGCGCGCCAACTCGGCAATGCCATCGTCGTTGGTTGAAATCAATCCGGCATCGCCATAGGCTCCCAGATTTTTAGTCGGGAAAAACGAGAAGGCTCCCACATGCCCCATCGAGCCCGTTTGCTTGCCAGTCACGGCACTGCGGATTTTATCGTCGCAGCGATCGTCACAGCCCCGACAGCCACCGGCATAGCGAGCCCCAAAGGATTGAGCGCAGTCTTCAATTACTTTAAGCTTGTGGGCTTCTGCCAGTTGCAGGATGGCGGCCATCGCTGCCGGGTTGCCGTACAGATGAACGGGCATAATTGCCTTCGTACGCGGCCCGATCTTCGCTTCAATACCCGCCGGATCGATGTTAAAGGTGGCTGCGTCAATATCTGCAAAGACGGGCTTAGCTCCTACATTACTGATGGATTCAGCAGTAGCAAAGAAGCTAAATGGAGTCGAAATGACTTCGTCGCCAGGGCCAATGCCCAACGCCCGCAAGCCAATGATGAGGGCATCTGTGCCCGAATTGACGCCGATCGCGTGCTTTGTGCCCAAATACTCTGCCACCTCCTGCTCGAAGCGCGACACTTCGGGACCGAGAATAAATTGGCCGGAGTCGAGTACGCCATTCACTGCTGCCTGAATCTCATCTTTGAGATTGCGATATTGCTCCTGCAGATTCAGGATGGGAATCTTTACATCGCTCACGGACTTCGATCGCCTCGATTTCAACAGACAGCAGAGTGTTAAAAAATACAGGTGCCTGACTCAATTGTGTGGCAAATTGCCATCATGCAGAGTGCGGGATTGCAGTGCGCTCGGAAATCGACAGTTGCGATCGCCAATACACCCGCTACCATCGCATAAGCCGTGACATCTTGGGAGAAATCTCCATGCGATTTCAACCTGCAGTGGCTCGCCCCAGTTCCGAGCTCTCATTTTGCCGGCGATCGAGCCCCTGCTCCAAGCCGATATCTTACAGGCTTCGCACCACGGAAAGCATTTCTGAAAAAGGCAGCAAAATTTACGCCAAAAGTACGAACTTACGCTTACACTAGAAAGACTAAAATGTAAATCCCAATACGTTTCCCGGTATGAGCCTGACCGCAACGCCCGAAACCCTAGGCATTCAATTGCCCGACTGGCTCAAAACGTGCTGGAATATCGAACCTGGCCGTCCGATTGTCAGTAGTTCTCGCACCTATAGCCCCGAAGATATCCAACTGATTTGCCGTGCCTTCAGCTTCGCCCGCGATCTGCACGAAGGCCAAACGCGAAAATCGGGCGAGCCCTACATTATCCATCCCATTCAAGTGGCTGGCTTGCTGTGGAATCTGGGGGGAGATGCGGCCATGGTGGCTTCTGGGTTCCTCCACGATGTCGTCGAAGATACAGAAGTTTCCCTAGACGAGATCGAGCAGCATTTCGGCTTAGAAGTGCGCGACCTCGTAGATGGCGTCACAAAGCTATCCAAATTTAATTTCTCCAGCCGCACCGAACAGCAAGCTGAGAACTTTCGCCGCATGTTCTTGGCAATGGCTCAAGATATTCGCGTCATTGTGGTGAAATTGGCCGATCGCCTACACAACATGCGCACGTTGGAACACCTGCCCTCCGAAAAGCAACAGCGGATCGCAGCAGAAACCAAGGATATTTTCGCCCCCTTAGCCAATCGGTTGGGGATTTGGCGATTTAAGTGGGAGTTAGAAGATCTCTCCTTTAAATATTTAGAACCCGATGCTTATCAGGGCATGAAGCAGCATGTAACGGTCAAGCGCACCGAGCGGGAAGCCAGCATTAAAGTCTTTATCGATCGCCTGCAGCAGCGCCTCAAGCAAGATGGCTTGGAGCAATTCGAGATCGACGGTCGTCCCAAGCACCTCTACAGCATCTACCGCAAGATGCAGCGCCAGCAAAAGACCTTCGGCGAAATTTACGACTTGGCGGGGGTTCGCATCATCGTCAATACCAACACCGAGTGCTATCAGGCCCTCGCCACCGTCCACCGCTCTTTCCGCCCCATCCCCGGTCGGTTTAAAGACTACATTGGCTTGCCCAAGCCCAATCAATACCAATCCCTCCACACCGCTGTAATTGGCATCAATGGCCGCCCCGTAGAGGTGCAAATTCGCACTTGGGAGATGCATCGCATTGCCGAATACGGGATTGCCGCCCATTGGAAATATAAAGAGTCGGGCGGAGGCTTGACGGTCACGGGGGATGAAGAAAAATTTGCTTGGGTGCGCCAACTGCTGGAATGGCAGAGCGATTTGAGCGATGCCCGCGAATATATGGATTCCGTCCGGGAGAATCTATTCGAGAGTGAAGTGTATGTGTTTACGCCCAAAAGCGATCTGATTGCCCTGCCTCGCGGATCGACGCCGGTCGATTTCGCCTATCGCATTCACACCGAAGTGGGCAATCACTGTGCTGGGGCGCGGGTCAACGAGCTCATGGTGCCGTTGGACAGACAGTTGCGCAACGGCGATATCGTCTCGATTATTACCCAGAAAAACGCCAGTCCCAGCCTCGATTGGGTAAATTTTGTCGCCACCGCCAGCGCCCGCAACCGCATCCGCCAGTGGTACAAGCGATCGCGTCGCGATGAAAACATCACTCGCGGTCGCCATCTATTGGAGCGGGAGCTGGGTAAATCGGGCTTGGATGCACTGCTCAAATCGGAGCGCATGCAAAAGATTGCGGTCCGCCTTAACTACTCCAGCCCAGACGACCTGTTAGCAGGCTTGGGCTTTGGCGAAACAGGAGTTACCTCCGTCGTTAACAAGCTGCGGGAATCGACGAAAACCCCTGCCGAGACCAAATCAGAACTCCCTAGTTTTCGTCACGCCTCCCCCATGGCGAAAGCCTTTGCAAAAGACAGCACCGAGCCAATTCGGGGGGTGGAAGGGATGCCACACCATATTGCCAAGTGCTGCAACCCCCTACCGGGAGAGGACATTATCGGCCTCGTAACCTTGTCTGGGCGCGGGATTGCCATTCATCGACAGGACTGTTCCAACCTGATTGCAGTGGCTGAAACCAATAGCGATCGCCTCTTGCCCGTCAGTTGGAACGAATCCAATTTTCCCAACCGCGCCCCCACTTATCCCGTAGAGCTGCAAGTGGAAGCGATCGATCGGGTGGGCGTGCTCAAAGATATCCTGGCCCGCCTGTCCGACAGTCAGATCAACGTCAGCAATGCCAAAGTCAAAACCACCCCTGGCAAACCGGCTATCATTCGCCTCTCGATCGATGTGGCCCACAAAGACCAACTCAAGCACACGATCGCTCGCTTGCGCCAACTTTCCGACGTGATCGATCTCAAGTGCGATCGCCACATCCGCAGCTCTCGCTAGTCCGAAGCCCCTCTCAATCGGCACTCCTTCTCCGCGCGCCCCACTGCAATGGTTCGGAATTGAGTCGGCAAGCCCGCCCAATTTTTCCTGTCTGGCTCCGTGTCTGTCAGATAGAACCGCAGAATGCAACAATAAGTTAAGTTCAAACAGTTAACTTCAACGTTCATTTCAAGCCCTCGGGGCTGGGTGGAAATATGTTTCGACGGGCGATCGCCGGATTTTTAGCAACTGTGGTTATCCTGCTGACGGGTTGTTCGAATGCCGTGGCCTTGCAAACGTTTTCAGATCGCTCGGGTTTATTTTCGTTTGGATATCCCAACGGCATGATGCAGGTGCAGGGACTTCGTAACGATGCGGGCAGGACGTTGCTATTTCGGGATTTGGTCTACGATGACGAGCTGGTGAGCTTGACCGTTGCCGATTATGACAAAGCCGAGCGCATCGAAGATTTGGGCTCGATTGAAGCAGTGGGTCGACGGGTTGCCACCAATCTCCTAGCCCCCGCAGGCTCCGATCGAGAAGCCACCCTGCTCAACGGCGGCAGCCTCGAACGGGATGGCAGGGTCTATTACATTCTCGAATATGCGGTGAATGCCAACGGCCAGCCCCGCCACGATGTCGTGACAGTTGCGATCGCCCACAACAAGCTCTACACCTTAACCGCCTCCACGTCCGAAAGTCGCTGGCAAACCCTGAACAGGGCATTCTACGAGGTAGGTAAGTCTCTGGTCGTAAACTAGCGCGTGACCCAATCCCCCCTCACACCCTCCGATACCTCTCCCTCCCTCTATTCCCTCAGAATGGCCGACATTCCCGCAGGCGATCGCCCGCGCGAGCGCTTGCTGGCCCACGGCCCCCGCCATCTTTCCAGTGCCGAATTGCTGGCCCTATTGCTCAATACCGGTCAGGGGGCAGGCAAGTTGTCAGCAGTCGGTTTGGGACAACTGCTGCTGGCCCACCTCAGCCATCACGATGCCGATCCCCTCAGCCGCCTGCGGGAGGTGGAAGCGGGGGAGCTGACTCAGGTGGATGGCATCGGCCCTGCCAAAGCTGCGACGATTCTGGCGGCAATTGAGTTGGGGCGGCGGGTGTTTTTATCGCGACCGAGCGATCGCACCACGATCGATTCTCCGGCGATCGCTGCTTCAATCTTTAGTGCCGAGCTGATGTGGGCGGAGCAAGAACATTTTGGCGTTCTGTTACTGGATGTCAAAAACCGCCCACTCGGCCAATACATTGCGACGAAAGGGACTGCGACTGAAACTCTATCCCACCCGCGCGAAACCTTCAAAGCCGCGATCCGCCAGGGAGCCAGCAGCATTTTAGTGGCCCACAACCATCCTTCGGGTATGCTCGAGCCCAGCCCTGAAGATCGGCAACTCACGCAGCAGCTATTGCAAGCTAGTCAGTTCCTAGACATTCCCCTGCACGATCACCTGATTTTGGGAGGGGGCAAGTTTGTCAGCTTGAGGGAAATTACCGACCTGTGGGAGCTTTAGAACCGAATTCAAGTCAGAATTCGGTATACAGTTCTGCGCTAACCCCATTGCTATGCCGATCTCTTGGCCCTATCGCACCCCCGGAATTCCCGATCGCGAATTCGAGCGCATCCCCGGCATCCCCCTCACGCCGCGAGAAGTGCGCGTATTATTTCTCAGTCAACTGCGGCTGCCTCCCAGAGGCTGTTTGTGGGATATCGGCGCGGGCACAGGAACGATCGCGGTGGAGGCGGGGCTATTGTGCCCGGACTTGCAGATTGTGGCGATCGAGCGGGACGAAGATGTGGTGGACTTAATTCGGCGCAATTGCGGCAAGTTTGGCGTCACCAACGTGGAGATCGTGCAGGGCAACGCCCCTGAATGCTTGGCTGAGATTTCCACTCCCCCCGATCGCATTTGTTTGGAAGGGGGAAAGGCGATCGGTCAGCTCTTGGCAGACTGTTGGGGGGATCTCAATCGGGGCGGGCGATTGGTAGCGGTGGCCTCCTCGCTAGAAACCCTCTACGCAGTTTCAGAAGGATTTGCACAAGTTCGGGCACGCCAGATTGAAGTCATTCAATCGGCGATTAACCGATTGGAAACCAAGGGGCTGAGCCAAAAACTCGTGCCCCTCGAGCCGATGTTTCTCCTCAGCGGCGAAAAAATGGATTGATGGGATATTTTCCATACTCATAACGAGTATGAGTTATACTGCGGGCAATTGTTGATTTCCATTATTTGGCATTCCATCAGGAGGCATCGATTGTGGCCCGCATTCAAGACATTCCCATCGCCCAAATCCGGCGGCCTTTTCATCGCGAAAACGACCAATCAAAAGTGCGGGCTCTGATGGAGTCCATACGCGAGATTGGCCTGCAAGAGCCCATCGACATTCTGGAAGTGGAGGGCCAATATTATGGCTTTTCGGGCTGCCACCGCTACGAAGCCTGCACGAAGTTAGGGCACGAGACGATTGCGTGCCGCATTCGCAAAGCGACGCCTGCGGTGTTGGCGATGCATTTGGCTTAAGGGGAAGTTGCTCGAAGGGTTGGGTTTACTTCCAACCCTGCGCGAAGTTCGTAGAGAGCCTAGGATAAGACAGTATCTCTGCACCTAGCGAGGATTGCAATGCGTCGTTTTGGCCTGTTTCTTTCAGCTCTCTTGTTTGTCTTACTGGCAGGCTGCCAGTCTATTCTGCCTAAAACGGTGGCCCAATCGGGAGATCTGGTGCGGGTGGAATATACCCTCACTCTTGCCGACGGGACTATTGCAGACTCATCTGAGGGCCGCGATCCGTTGGAATTCACCTTGGGGGCTGGCGAAGTGGTGCCGGGATTTGATAGTGGCGTCAGCGGATTGCACGTGGGAGAATCCGCAGAATTTACGGTGCCTGCCGCAGAGGGATACGGAGACCGTCAATCCGAATTGATCCTCACTCTCCCTCTCAATGAGGATGAGGTCGAAGTTCCCGAGGTGGATTCGACCGTCTATCTGAACGGTCCGGGCGGCATTCCCATTCCCGCTAAGGTACTGGAGATTGCCGACGAGTCTATTACGCTGGATGCCAATCACCCTCTCGCCGGTCAAGATTTAACCTTTGCCGTTGAATTAGTAGAAATTGTGAGTGACGCCAATACCGGCAATGCTGAGGCTGGCACCGATCTGGAGCCATAGGGTCGAGGCAGTTCCGATCGTCACCAGTCGCGAAAAACCCGCTCAAATTGCCCGCTTGCGAAGGGGTCGCACGGGCGGTGCAATCCCTTCAGGTGGGTCGACCTGAGTTCGATGACTCTGCATGGCCCTCACCCCCGGCCCCTCTCCCAAGTTTGGGAGAGGGGAGAAACAGCCGAAAATCCTTACGGGGCCTTGTTCCCCTGCCCCCAAAGTTGGGGTTAGGGGTTAGGGGAAGGGGGCCACAGGCATCTAGACAAATGGCCAATGTTTCGGAATATGAATTTCGCCAGCAGCATCAGAATTGGGGGAAGGGGCTAGGGGATGGGGGCCAGACACTTGTCGAACTGACGTGGGTCGCTGCAGCAAAGCCTCCCAGCAACTGCTGCGAGTCTGATAGGCCCATCGATCGCTGCAGTTGCACGAGCTCTGCGATCGCTACGGCGACAACCCTCTCGCCCTCAAGATTGTCGCCACCACTATCCGAGATCTGTTCGAGGGCGACATCGGCGCATTTCTCGCCCGAGATATTACCCTGGTCAACAGCATTCGCCAACTGCTAGACCAATGCTTCCATCGCCTCTCGCCTCTGGAAAAAAGAGTGATGTACTGGCTGGCGATCGCCCGAGATCCCCTACCGAGCGACCCTACGAGGGGATGGAGATTGCGCAGGTGACGAGCTTGAGTGCAGCACAAAGGTCGGCGCTGAAGGCACTGGGGGCAATTGATTAGTGTGTAGACCCGCGCGCCTACTCCGAGCGATTCTCCTGTCGATCGCCCTCAAAGCGTTTCCACCAGGAACTCAGGGGCAAATACACTGCGGGTGCCCACAGACTGCTGATGATGGCAGACCGCAAAGCAATGGTTTGGTGATTGAGCCAGATACTATCGATCGTTCTCGCCGCCCATTGGCCGCTGTCTTCGTTCCAGCCTAAAAGCAAAGTCCACTGCAGGGCCATCAGGGTTTCGGCGATCGCAACCATGCCGAACACAATCAGAGCTGCTGAAATAAAGTCCTCTTTGAGCACCCTTTGTTTTTGCAGGCGGGCGGTCAAGATGCCCACGATCGCCAACCCCAGCGCGTGGGTGGGACGCGGTTGAGAGATCGCGTCTTGCAGAAAGCCCAGCATCAACCCAGCAAGAGCCGCCTGTCCCGTCGGGCGGTTCACACTCCAGCACACCACCCAAATCAGTGTCCAGTTGGGAGTCAGCCCCGCCAGCACCATCCCCGGCAAGCGCACCCAGCCTCCCAAGGCGCAAGCCAGGGCAGATAGCGCAGTAATCGCCCAATTGCTGTATCGGGAACTCAGCAGCAGATTAAAGAGTGGGTTCGATGGCTGGGTCATAGCTATAGATGATGCCCCACTCTAGCAGGCTAATCGGGGCAGATAGCTCTACCACTGCTGCGGGAGCGGGACTCGCGTCGAGATCGACCGACTGGATGCGACCGACAATTAAACTAGCGGGATACAGGCTGCTGAACCCCGACGTGACCACAGTATCGCCGATTTGAACATCGGGCGATCGCTCGAAAAACTCCAGCACCGCCAACTGCGACCCGCGTCCGCGCAAGACCCCCATGGCCCGCGTGCGGCTGAGGGTTACCCCCACTCGACTGGTGGGGTCGCTCACCAGCAAAATGCGGCTGGTGTTGGGGGTCACTCGCTCCACTCGCCCCACCAGTCCGCCGGGAGCCATGACCACATCCCCCGGACTGACATTGTGATTGGCCCCGCGTCCCAAGGAGATCTCCTGCCACCAACCGTCGGCAGAGCGACTCACCACGGCTGCCGGCACTGCCTCGCCAACCAATTCTTCTCGGATATCTAACAATTGCCGCAATTGTCGATTTTGTCGCTGCAGCTCGGTGACCCGAGCCAGCAATTCTCGATTGGCAGCCGTACTCAGAGCCACATCCAGATTGACCTTGGGACGAAAGGGGGCCGACACCCAGTAAAACGTTTCTGTCAACACTTCGCCCTGGGTTTGTCGCAGTGCCAGCACTGCCGCCAGCGATGTCGCTGCCAGCACTGATGGAACGCCAAATCGGCTCCACCACCTGCGAATTGTATCGAGCGCTATTGCCATGGCTTCCCCTATCGGTGGATAGCGTACCAACAATCGGTGTCAATTTCACACAACCCACACATTTGATACTGCTGTATTGCCATACTGCTGTATTGCGGGTGTCCCTCGCGAAGCTGCAATTAACAGCTAGATTCTGAGGAATCTATCTTGCCAACTGGCGATCGCCAACGCCGCGCGCGCGGGATTGAGAAAGAATTGAGCTTAGCCTTTGAAACTGCTGCTGACCACCCGACCCAAGCCTTTGAAGTTCTCTAGCACTTGGCCGGTCCCCAACACCACACAACTCAGTGGGTCGGCAGCGATATGGACTAAGATGCCCGTTTCGTGGCTGATCAATGCATCGAGTCCCCGCAAGAGGGCTCCGCCACCCGCCAGCATGATGCCGCGATCGATAATATCGGCAGCCAGTTCGGGGGGGGTGCGTTCTAAGGTCCGCTTAATCGCTTCGACGATGACGGACAGGGGTTCGGCCATGCTTTCGCGAATTTCGGGACTTTTGACGGTGACGGTACGGGGCAAGCCGGAGAGCAGGTGTAAGCCGCGTACGTCGAGGGAGAGTTCTTCTTCTGTCGGATAAGCAGAGCCAATTTGGATTTTAATTTCTTCGGCAGTGCGTTCCCCAATCACGAGGTTGTGGACTTTTTTGAGATATTGGGCAATCGATTCCGTCAGTTCGTCACCGGCAATGCGGACGGATTCACTCAGAACGGTCCCCTGCAAACTGAGAACGGCCACTTCAGTGGTACCGCCGCCAATATCGACGATCATGTTGCCGGTGGGTTCGGCGACGGGCAGTCCGGCTCCGATCGCCGCCGCTACGGGCTCGTCCACCAAATGCACCTCGCGCGCGCCCGCTTGAATCGCCGCTTCCATCACGGCTCGGCGTTCTACGCCCGTGACGCCGCTGGGGATACCGATGACAATACGGGGGGCAATTAGCGATCGCCCTTCGTGAACCCGATGAATAAAGTGTTTGAGCATCATCTCGGCGACATCGAAGTCGGCGATGACGCCGTCGCGGAGGGGACGCACGGCAGCGATATTGCCGGGGGTGCGACCCAACATTTTCTTCGCGTCTTCTCCTACGGTTAGGGGAACTTTGCTGTCTTGGTCGATCGCTACAACAGAGGGTTCTTGGAGAACGATGCCCCGTCCCGGCACGAAGACCAATGTATTGGCAGTTCCCAGGTCGATTCCCATATCTCGGGAAAAACGGTCAAGCAGGCCCACAGTATTTCACTCCCACATCACAGCCACTCAAGTTAGACGGATGTTGACGGTTGGTCAATCTCGTCAAGAACCCTAACTCCGCTGGATGGTGCTTGGATGTTTTCGCCATCGCGATCGGCGTGCATTCATGACAAACACTAGGATTGTCGCACTGAAAGCGATACAAGACGTCGATCGCACCATGCAAAAGAGCTCGCTCTAGTGTACTGCACGCGATCGGCAGATTCAGCGGTGGGGATAGGAAGTTTGGGATCGGGTTGGCGTTTGTAGGATTGAGCAGTCCGTTTGCGGGAACGGAGGATAGGACAATATTCAATTGGCCGGATCGCAGCGAATTTCGAGCAGAAAGCCATCGGGGTCGTAAAAGTAGATGCCTCGACCGGTGGGACGAGTGACTGGGCCATTGGCGATCGCCACACCGCGATCGCGCAGCGCTGCTACGGCGGTATCGAACTGCGCGGGGGCAATATCGAAAGCCATGTGGTTGGCACGGGTAAACTCTATTGCCGGATCGGCAGCGGGGGGCGATAGATCCGGCGCCGCAAACAGGTCGAGGACGGTACCGTCGGGAGTAACGAAGTTGGCGACCTTGCCATCCTCCACCATCTGCTGGAGTGTGGCGGGAATCTCTTCGCCAGTCAGTTCTTTTAACCCCAAGATCTGGCCGTAGAAGGCTCGGGACAGATGGATATCGCGCACATTCAGGGCAATGTGGTGAACCCCCTGCAAGTGTCCGGGGGCGATCGCGCTAGAGACGACAGAATCTGGCATAACAAATCGAGGATAGGTGACCCATTGACAGGCGAAAGATTGACAGGCGAAAGACGAACAGCAGACTGCACATTCATGGTGGCCCATAAGTCCACATTCAGCGAAAGGGTTCCGTCGGGCGATCGCCAGCGAAACTTGAATCGATCGAAAAATCGCTATAGTTAAATACACAGTTCGCAATATTTTCTTCTGAGGCTCAGAATGTACATCCGGTCATTGCTTCCTCGCCTGCGCGCTACTCTCGAGCGTGCGCTCGTGCTGGGGGTGACCTGCCTCCTCTGCGGCTCTGTCTGGTTGGGCAATACCAGCGCTGGGGCTCAAAGGGTGCTGCCCGTGGTGGAAATGGAGTTTCCCCAGCCGGAAGTGACTGTGTTGGATCTCGCCAATCAACTGACTCCAAACCAAGAAGCGAAACTCGATCGCCAACTCAAGCAACTGGAAGCAGACACCGGCTGGAAACTGCGGGTGCTGACTCAAGCGGACAAATCCCCCGGTCGCCAAGTGAAAGACTATTGGGGACTGAATGAAAAGAGCGTACTGATGGTGGCCAATCCGCGCGGCGGCAATTTGTTGGCTTTTAATGTGGGCGATCGCGTCCGCGAAGTGTTGCCCCGCACCTTTTGGATCGAACTGCAATCGCGCTACGGCAACCAATTTTTCGTGCGCGATAATGGCAATGCCGATGCCATTCAAACCACTGTCAGTGCCCTAGATGGCTGCTTTCGAGAGGGCGGTTGCAGAGTAGTGCCGGGGCTGCCCGACGAGCATTGGGTGCTCACGCTGGCCATGTCGGTTGCGGGCGGCCTGATCTGTGGTTTTGCCGGTAAACCCCGCAAAGAGAACGAGATCTTTCGCTGGCAATGGGCATTGCTGTTCGCCCCCCTCTGGCTGACCCTCTTCGGAGCCTTTGGCATTGGTCCCGTAGTCAGCCGCACAGCGGATTGGCTGCCCATCACTCGGAACGTGCTGGCTTTTTTAGCCAGTGTATTGGCGATTTATGTCTTACCCATCACTCCGTTTGGTCGCGACGCTGAAGTCGAGGAAAGTTAACCTTCAGCGATTCATCGCAGACAAAACTCCGTCCGGCGGCGATCGCTAAAAGCCCGGACGGAGTTTAACTTGAGGCCGATGGCAGTTAGGGCAGTGGGAATTAAGACGCAGTCGCAGCGGCTGCAGTCGCATTCGAGCCAACAGCGAAGGAGGTGCCGCAACCGCAAGTGTTGGCGGCGTTTGGATTGTCAAACCGGAAGCCACCCCCCAACAGGTCTTCGCTAAAGTCAACTGTCATGCCGTCAATGATGGAGAGACTGAGGGGGTCTACAACCACTTTGCAGCCATCGAAATCAAAGATCTCGTCAGCCTCTTTCGGATCGGACTCAAAGCCCATCGTGTAAGACATTCCCGAGCAGCCGCTGGGCTTAACCCCCAAGCGCAAGCACATGTTCGGATCGTCGTACTTGGAGCGAATTCGTTTGACTTCGCGGATGGCCGATTCTGTCAGGTTAATGCTGAGCATGTTCCAACTTGCATAAGTTCCTAAATACAGGCTACACCAACTTTCTCATTCCGTATCTGTCGCGGCATCGGTGGGAGAGCCTTCAAGCACTATGCCAGACGAACGAGGCGGCCTGCGGCCAAACGGGCCGATGTCGAGGCGATCGGGAAGGAATACTCCGAGGAGCAGCCAACTGAAATTTGCTCGGACAATCCTTACGAAGGCTGCGGCTCAAATCATTTCTGAGCGCAGCTTTAGCCGAGATCGGTAATTGAGATGGACTGGGTTCGGTTTCCCCAATCTTGCCCATTGAACCGAGCTTTTATGTTGGGAACTGTAAAGAAAAGCAGAACGCTAGTGTTTAGCTTTTCTGCGCCAACTAGTTTCAGTTCAGTTATCTCTTCTATTGAGTTTCAATATCTTGCAAATTTTGGAGGGTTCAGATGACTATGTTGACTTGGTATGCAATGGATGAAGCTGACAGAATCCGTCGACAGTTAGACAGACTGTTCGAACCCAATGCTGGCGCTTCTGTAACGCGAGCTGGAGAGACTCTTTCGACCCCCGCTCAAGTTTGGGAAACCAATGAAAGCTACATTGTTCGAGTTATGCTGCCGGGAGTAAAGGCTGAAAATCTCGATATTGAAGCACATGCCCGAGGTTTAACCATTAGCGGTCATGCTGATTTTGAAAGTCTCGAGAATGCCACATTACTTCACAGTGAATTTAGTAACGGTCAATTCAAGCGCAGTTGGAAATTCGCGCGCTCGATTAAAACTGAGGCAGTCTCGGCTCGTCATCTGGATGGCTTGTTGAGTGTGACTTTACCGAAGGAAGATGTCGCTCGCACGATTAAGGTTGCGATCGAGAATGGTCAAGGCAATGCGAGTCAGATGGGAGCAGATTCTGAAACAACTGCAGAGCTCTCTGCCTAACGCTCGGCGATCGCGGGATCGCCGATCTCGCGATCGCTTGAAGAAAACTGTCGAGTTTCAAATCTATTTCTAACTTCCCGAACTGCACTATCTCTGCGAATAGATTCCAAGAATTTGGGCCATTTTAAAATGCAGGAGTGTAGCGGGTTAAATGAAGTCAACCACGTTGTTGTCTGTGGGGTTGCACTTCAATTTTGACCACTCGTGATTCCTGATGTATGAAAATGAACGTCAATCCTCGAGTTCGACAGTTAACTCTGGCACTCTTGCTGTTTGGCATGGGGCTGGGAAGCGGTATCTTGGCCTCAGGTCAGATTTCGGATAGCTCTGAGGGGAGCGATGGGCTGTCAGGAGTAGCCGCCTCGCCAGCAGTTGCCGATAGCGAACCAGCAATTGCTGCTGCGCCGCTCTCTAGCGATCGCAGCCTCAGTTTCATCTCCGATGTCGTTCGGGCTGTCGGGCCTGCTGTCGTGCGAATTGATGCCACGAAGGTGATTGAGACTTCAGTAGCATCTCCATTTGGCAACCCCCTCTTCAGCGATCCCTATTTGCGTCGATTCTTTGGCAATTTGCCCGAGCTGCGTCGGGAATACCGCCAACAGGGCACGGGGTCTGGATTTATCATTAGCAGTGACGGCAAGATTGTGACTAACGCTCACGTGGTCGATCGTGCCGCTGAAGTGGAGGTCCGCCTGCAGGACGGTCGCACCTTTACGGGTCGAGTGATCGGCAGCGACCCCGTGACCGATATTGCCTTGGTACAAATTGAGGCAGAGGATCTTCCCACTGTTGCGCTAGGGGATTCCGATCGCGTGCAGGTGGGCGAATGGGCAATCGCCATTGGCAACCCGCTGGGATTAGACAGCACCGTCACAGCGGGGATCGTCAGTGCCGTGAGCCGTTCCCCCAGAGAAGTGGGTATTCCCGATAAGCGGGTGAACTTTATCCAAACCGATACCGCGATCAATCCCGGTAACTCGGGCGGGCCGCTGCTCGATGCCAGCGGCAACGTTATCGGGGTCAATACGGCGATTATTCGCGGGGCGTCGGGGGTTGGCTTTGCCATACCTATTAATACGGCGGCGGCGATCGCTCGCCAACTGGAAGCATCGGGAACTGTCGAGCATCCCTATCTCGGAATTGAAATGATTGCCCTCACCGCCACAGTGCGCGAACAGCTCAACTCCGATCCCAACAGCGGGTTCTTTGTCGAGCGAGAAGAGGGTATTTTAGTGCGGCGTGTGGTGCCTGACTCTCCTGCCGAGCGGGCGGGGCTGAGGGCTGGCGATATTATCGTCCAAATCGATGGCGAGACCGTGACGAATGCCGAGCAAGTTCAGCAGAAAGTTTTCAACACATCTGTAGGGAGTACTTTGAGGCTGGAACTCGATCGCAACGGTCGAACTCAGCAAATCAACATCCAAACGGGAGCGTATCCAGTTGCCCGAAACTCGTGAATGTCAGTTCGACAAACGTCTGTCCCTCACCCCCGACCCCTCTCCCTAGGGAGAGGGGAGAAACAGCCGCGATTCCTTGCTGGACTTTGTTTCTCTGTCTCCAAAGTTACGGCTGACGCCACGCTTTGCGAGGGGGGTTAGAAGATAGGGGGCAGATACTTATCGAACTGGCGTGTTGAAACATACCGATAGACGCGACCCACTCTAGAGCTGAGGTAACAGAGACTCGATAGATTTCAAAAAGTTTCGACAATCAATCGTGCCGCCCTGGCAATGTCGAGAAGAGCTGAACTATCCCGCAACATACACCGGTTCTGCTGTGCTCAAAATCGCTTGCCGGCGAAGCCAGTTAGGGCTCTTTTCAATTGCGGACTTCGAGAGGAGGTCCACCTCTCGACCGAACATCTCAGCTAGTTCCTGTTCCATTTGCACTAGGTCTAGGAGATTGCGGCGGGCCTCTGGCTGAAACTCTACGAGTACATCGACATCGCTATCGGGCCGAAAATCCTCTCGCAGAACCGAGCCAAACAAATCCAGCTCTTGCACCTGCCAACGCTGGCAAAATTCGTGAATTTTTTCTCTTGGCAACTGGATCGGCAGGATTTTCATGTGCGATCGCTCAACCATCCATTCAACATACATGAAGACCGTTATTGCAATAGTGGCGAGGGCGGCAGTGGCGATACATTGCTGAGGTTCGACCAGGTAAACGGAGCTTCTAGAGCAGCGCTCATCCACAGCAACCGTTTGGCGCGAGTCATACCGACGTAAAGCAGTCGCAACTCTTCTGCCCCTTTGAGTTGATGGGCCTGTTGCTGAGCAGACAACAAATCGGGAATCGGTTGTTTGTGCAAGTGAGCCCGCAGTTGGGCTCGGGTGACATCCGTCAGATTGAATTCGCCGATAAACCGGTGGCCTTGGGGCACAAACGGTTTGGCATCGCCGGGAAAGGTGCGCTCGTGCAGGAAGGGCAAAAAGACGTAGTCCCAATCTAGACCTTTAGCCTTGTGCAGGGTCATGAGGGTGAGTTGGTTGGGGCGAGTGAAGATGGAATCGGCATCGGCTTCGAGGGGGGAAAAGTCGGCGTCGGCGACGATTTCGGTCAGAGCTTCGACGGCACTGCGGAGGGAGGCGGCAGCACCGACTTGACGGGCAACGCGATCGCTTAACTTATCGGCAGTAGCCAATTCATTGGCATCGTAACGCAGAGTCAGCGCCAGGAAAGTGAGTAGCGCAGGAGGGGTTAATTCCAAACTGGCTTTGAGCAAGCTGGTGCAAAGTTTTTGGACAGATTGTTCGGCAGGCTCTAGCTCGGGGGCGAGAGGACCGGGATACAAAAATTGTTCGGGGATGCTGGCAAGGCGGCTGTAGTTGAGTTTGGGGATAATGTTGCGGCCGCGTAAAGTATCGAGGGCACTGCGCAGGTATTGGGGGGAATGGGGGCGGCTGAGGAATTGGACGATCGCCAGTAACTCCACAGGAACCTGCGATCGCCTGCCCGACTGTCCGGCATCGTACAGTTGAAATCCGGCCTCTTTGGCCCTGTCTTTGAGCTGTTTGTAGAGAAATTGCACCTGGGATTTGTAGCGCACTAAAACGGCAGCGTTGCGCTTGGGGTTAGCTGCCAGCAGTTGCGCGACGCGATCGCCAATCTGTTGGGCTGTTGCTTGAATCGTCTCGGGAAAGCACAGCTCTACCCCCGGTCCGTCGGGATTGGCATCCGGCTGCGGATCGCCGATGGGGGCGGGGTGAATGTCTTGAATGCGAAACGGAATACTGCTGCCCCATTGCCTGAATTCATTCGCTCGGCGGTGCAGTTGATTGGCTGCCTCAATAATGGCGATATTGCTGCGACCGGCTTCGGTCATTTTGGAGAAATTGTTTTCGGAACGACAGCGATCGCAAAACTGGCGGAAAAAATAGGGATCGGCGGGGGTAAAAGTGGAGTTGATCGCCTGATTGGAATCCCCCACCCGCACAAAATTCAATTGGCCCGTAGCAGGATCGCGAGCCAGCAGTTCCAGCAGTCGCTGCTGCTGCACGCTGGAGTCTTGGGCTTCGTCTTCAAAGACTGCAAACACCTGCCGCTGCCACTGTTCTAGCACCGTCTGATTCTCCAACACCCGCAGAGCCGCCCGCGTCATATCGTCATAGTCAATCCGGTTATTCTGCTTGCGAATCCGTTCGTATTCGCGATAGAGTTCCGCCGCAATCTCCAAGACTGGGTATTGGGGTAAAACCCATTCCTCTCCTTCCGGCACTGCGGGGGGCGGTATCTGCTCTCGGGCGATCGCCAGCAGCTTGTCGGGGGATGAATCCGAACTTTTGGCTTCGGGGATCAGCGTGCGGGCTAGATCTGGCAACACTTCCGATCGCAAGACGGTAATGCGGCGCTGGCGCTCGCTTTCTTCCCCATCAAACCCTCCCCCCTCCAACAGTTCCTGAAATTGCTGTGGGGAATGTTCCACCCAGCGATCGACAGCTTGGCGCAGATAGCGTTTTTTCTCCGCTTCCGATAGCACCGCCAAGTCTTCGTCAATGCCTGACAAATCGGGATGCTGGTGGGCGATCGCCAAACTCAAGCCGTGAATGGTATAGACGGAAAAGCCCCCCATTGGGAGCTTGAGGGACTGCAGGTGCTGGCGAATTTTGTCTCGGATTTGGGCGGCTGCCGAGCGCGTAAAGGTCACCACCACAAGCTGTTTGCCGCGATGGAGCCGGTGCGCGGCCACAGCGATCGCCGCCCCTCCAGCCATACCCGTAGACTTGCCCGCCCCCGGTACCGCCGACACTGCCAGTGGCCCGCCGCGCCAATCAGCTAAAACCCGTTGCTTTTGCCGCAACCGCAATCGAATCGACTCTAGCGCGCTGAGGCGATCGGGAGAAATATCGAGGGTAGGGGCTGGAACTGGAGCAGCCACAGTGGTTTCAGCGACACATTGTCACCAAGTTATCCTATTCTGCAGCGGAATTCAGCCGACTCGAACGGTTCAGGCAGGCTCAATCCCGCCGTAGGGCGATCGCAAAGTTGTCCTGCCGACCTCTAGGCTGCGGGCACCTACTCCCCATCCAGCAGTTCTTCCACTTGGTGCATACTCCAGCCGCGCTCTCTGGCAATCCAGCCTAGCTTTTCAAATGCCTCCGCATCCGAATCGGCCTCTAACGCGATCGCGTGATTGCTCTCGGTACCCAGAAGATCGTCGTCTTTCACTTCAATTTCAAATCGATAGTGAGCCATAGTGTTTGGGGCTGTAATTTTGAATCACTATCTAAGAAGTTACAAATATGAAGAGTCCGTAGCGAACATCTGTAAAAAAAGTTGGACAGTTTCCGATACCCTGCACTACTTATTAGGGCTGAAAACCTTCACGAGAACAAATCGAGATCCGTCACAGCACCGAGGCTGCTCGACGACACCAGCTTGGCATACTTGGCTAGAGTTCCCTTCTGATAGCGGGGCTGAGGAGGCTGCCAAGCAGCGCGACGTTGGGCTAATTCCTCCTCCGGCACATTCAGTTGTAACAACCGCTGTTCGGCATCGATCGTAATGCTGTCTCCTTCTTTCACCAAGGCGATCGTGCCCCCCACTGCTGCTTCCGGCGCAACGTGACCCACCACCATTCCATAGGTACCGCCCGAGAACCGACCGTCCGTAATCAAGCCAACCGAATCCCCCAGCCCAGCCCCAATAATTGCAGACGTAGGAGCCAGCATCTCCCGCATACCGGGACCGCCCACCGGTCCTTCGTAGCGCACCACGACGACATCGCCAGCCACAACCTTGCCATCCAGAATGGCGCTGAGGCAGTCCTCTTCAGACTCGAACACCCGTGCCGGACCGGTAATCTTGGGATTCTTCACACCCGAGATCTTGGCAACGGCCCCTTCAACCGCAAGGTTCCCTTTCAAAATGGCCAGGTGACCCTGACGGTACATAGGGTTATCCCACTGACGAATCACATCTTGGTCGGGGGACGGTGCGGCAGGCACGTCAGCCAGCACTTCAGCAATGGTTTGTCCCGAAACGGTGAGGGCATCGCCGTGGAGCAAACCCCGATCCAACAACATCTTCATCACCTGCGGGATGCCGCCTGCTTTGTGCAAGTCGGTGGCTACATAGCGACCCGAGGGTTTGAGATCGCAGAGTACCGGAACCCGTTCGCGAATCGTTTCGAAATCGTCCAGGCTGAGTTCGACCCCGATCGCATGGGCGATCGCCAACAGGTGCAAGACAGAATTTGTGGAACCCCCCACCGCCATAATCGCGGCGATCGCATTTTCAAACCCCTTGCGGGTCAAAATATGGCTGGGTAAAATTTGCTTGCGAATCGCTTCCACTAGCACGAAGGCGGACTTCTCGGCACTCTCTGCTTTCTCCTCGTCTTCCGCCGCCATTGTGGAAGAGTAGGGCAAGCTCAGTCCCATTGCTTCGATCGCCGAAGACATGGTATTGGCGGTATACATGCCGCCACAGGAGCCAGCGCCAGGGCAGGCGTTGCGCTCCACATTCATCAATTCTTCTTCGCTAATTTTGCCTGCGCTGAACTCGCCCACCGCTTCGAAGGAGCTGACCACCGTGAGGTCGCGACCGTCTAAATGACCGGGTTTAATGGTGCCGCCGTAGACAAAAATGGCCGGAATATTGAGGCGGGCGATCGCGATCGTGGCCCCCGGCATATTCTTGTCGCAACCGCCGATCGCCAACACCCCATCTAAACTCTGACCGCCACAGACCGTTTCGATCGAATCGGCAATCACTTCGCGAGACACCAAGGAGTATTTCATCCCTTCAGTGCCCATCGAGATGCCGTCACTAATGGTGATGGTGCCGAACATTTGGGGCATGGCCCCCGCCTGTTTGAAGCCGCTTTCTGCCCGCTCCGCCAGCTTGCCAATACCCATATTGCAAGGGGTAATGGTGCTGTGACCGTTAGCCAAGCCCACAATTGGCTTGACGAAATCCTTGTCGCCAAATCCCACAGCACGCAGCATGGCGCGGTTGGGGGAGCGCTGAACTCCTTCGGTGATGGCACGACTTTTGCGGTTTTCAGGCATCGGTGTGGGCTCAATCGAGACAAATTTTGGAGGGCGATCGCATCCGTCGGGCAAGACCAAACGTATTGCATCGACCTTAGGTTTATCATGTTGTCCCTGTCGGTGCCACCAATCTCTCCCTTGGGCCAGCAGATTGCAGCACAATCCATCTGCCATGATGAATAGGTGTATCGGGGCGTCTTAAAGTGGATGAAGAAACTCGTCAAGCGTTTGCAACTGCAGGGAACTTAATTCAGCAGTTGGCCCAAATGCAAATCGAACACGAGCAGGCCAATCAGCGGGCGTTCGAGCGATTTGAGCGGTTGTTCGAGCAATTTGGCGCCGAAATTGCAGAGCTCAAGCAGCTCATCGGCAGTAATGCTCGGGCGATTCAGGCATTGAGCGATCGCGAAAGCAATTAGCCGCAAGGTAATAGGACGAGTTCAGTTTGACGGTATTCTCGCGCGGTTTGTGGCGAGTTTGGCTTACCCCAGCAATTGGACGAGATCGACGGCGATCGCCGGAAAAGCTAAGGGCGAAATCGATCCTGCGGCGATCGCCGTTTTGACCCGATACTGCTCCCCCTCGGGCTGGCGATGCACCCACGCCTGCGATGCTTGAACGTCGATCGCCCAATATTCTGAAATACCGGCCAGGGCATACAGGCGCTGCTTATCGTTGAGGTCGTAGGCTAAGGTGCTGTTGGAAATTTCAATCAGCCAGTGGATATCTTCGGGGTTGGGATGGCGGTGTTTGTAGCAGGATAGTGGGGGACGAACAATTGCTATATCCGGCTCTGGCTCCGAGCCCCAAGCATTCAGGTCGATGGGACCGGGGGATAAGACGTCAGCGCGATCGCCCAACAAAGATTGCAAGTATCCAAGCGCCTGATGGTTGGTGTAGTTGTGAGTGGGGTTTTCTGGAGGCATTTCGACAATCTCGCCCTGCAGTAATTCAACGCGGCGATCGGCAAACAGGCCGGCCTCAATCATGCGGTGATAGTCATCGACTGTCCATTGGGCTAATGTCTTCACGGCTCGTCTCGGGAGGTTAAATATCGGCTTCGATGACCGCTGCTATGGTGAAGGCAATCTTGGTGAGGGTTTTGTCAGAGATATAGCCCAATTGCAGAATTAAACCAAGTCTAGTCAGAAACCTGTAGTTTTAATGAGGCACCTTTTAGTACCCCTCACTAACGCTGTTAACCACTGCATTCGCCCCCTAAATCCCCCATTCTGGGGGACTTGACGACAGTGCTAGCTGGGGTTTGGAGGCTGGGAAGACGAACCGGCCAATCGCGGTCATTCAAGTTGTAGAACGAAGCCAACAGACTCTCACAAGTCCCCCACTGGTGGGGGATTTAGGGGGCTGAGTGCAATGCCTGAAAACTCCAGGTCTCAACATGGATGAGGTTTAGTACTCAACAATGTCACCTGCTAGCCATTCTTTCCACTCAGTATTTTGTTCGTAATGGGTCTGTATTGCTTCGGCTTGCTCTGCCAAAATGCGTCTGCGTTCGACAAGAGGTTTCTCGAGAAAATCACGGCGTTCCTCTAAGGTGAGGTCGCCATTGTCGTCGTCTTCAAAAGAAGATACTGCAGGTTGCGATGAGCTACCCTCTAAAAGCTGCTTTTCTGTTACACCTTCTGCCTGCAGTAGCTCCTGCACGAGCACTTGTAGCAGCAAGAGTTGGTCTGTGTGGGACAGCTCTTTAACGGTTGGGATCAGCTCAGCGATCGTCATAACTTTTCGGCAAGTGTCAGGGGGGTCAGATGGCTGTCACTTCTATTGTGCAATAGTATATTCCCATTGGCTGGCAAATCACCCTATTCAAGCCTGGTCCTGCAACTGCTCGATAACCTGCTGCAATTCCGGCTCGCCGACCCGATAGATCTCATTACAAAAATGACAGGTGGCTTCTGCTCCGCCATCTTTTTCAATCATGTCCTTCAGCTCCACCTCTCCCAACAGCCGCAGCGCCCTCAACATCCGATCTTCGCTGCAGGGACAGTGGAACCGAATCATTTGGGTGTCGGCAGCGATCTGTAACCCCCAATCCCCCAGTAGATTTTCCAGAATATCGGTCAAGCCCATGCCCGATCGCAAGAGCGGCGTAAACCCCGTCAAGCCCGATAACTTTGCCTCCATATCGGCAATCAACTGCTCGGGGGCACCGGGCAACAATTGCAGCATCATCCCCCCCGCCGCCTGCACCCCCGCACTATCCACAAACACCCCCAACAGGACAGCCGATGGGGTTTGCTCGGAGGTGACTAAATACTGCGTCACATCATCCCCAATTTCCCCAGACACCAGTTGCACCGTGCCGCTGTAGGGATAGCCAAAGCCCAAATCGCGAATCACGTGCAACATGCCATCGCGACCCACCGCACCGCCAACATCCAACTTGCCGAGGGCATTGGGCGGCAACTCGATTTGGGGATGTTGGACGTAACCGCGCACGCTCCCATCCGCCCCAGCATCGACCCACACCTTACCGAGCGGACCGCCCCCGAGAAATTGCAGATTCACACGGGCATCCGCCCGCTTCATCCCCGAAGAAATCAGCAAGCCTGCAGTCATGGCCCGACCCAAGGCAGCGGTGGCGACATAAGACAAACTGTGGCGGTTCCGCGCTTCTTCGCACAATTGGGTCGAAATGGCAGTCACTGCTCGGGCATTTCCATCCGCTGCCGTTGCTCGAATCAGATAATCTGCCACAATGCTCTCCGCACAACTCAACTCAGCCCGCAGGAGGTTCAGAAGCGGTGCAGGCCAAACAGCCCTTAGTGTAACACTCTGTTACATGGAGATTGGTGCTCGGATCTTTAGGCTGAAGGAGGTTCGGAGAGAGGGTCTAGAACGCTATCTAACTTTTGGGCGATCGCCCCAATCCAGGCGCGATCGCGATCGATAAAACTGCGGGGGGCATCTGCGCCCAAAACTAAAGCACCGCGCTCGCCCACCGGTTCGCACAGCAGTGCTTGCGTGTTAGCAGGCAAGTAATCAAATTCAACTCGGGCCGGATACAGTTTGAGATCCACCAGGTAAACGGGCTTTTGAGTCTTGAGAACGCGAGCCAGGATGGTACCGGGTTCCACTGTTTGGCCGGGAGAGTAATCCGTATCGGACAGAATTCCCCGCCGCAGAATCAGGCGATCGCCATACATCAGAACCACACTTTGGGCGGGACTGGCCAGCAGCAGCGATCGCGTCGCCCAGCCCAGCTCTAACCGCTGTGCCTGCGATAATTCCGACCACAGTTCGAACCCCTGCTCGCCCTCCAACTGCACCGCTTTGGGGGGAAGGGGTTGCACTTGCTGCCACAGCAGTCCCGTCAGTACGAGTAGGGCACTGAGCAACACCCCGAGGGCATCCGATCGCGATTGGCTGTTGAGCAGATCGGGACTGAAGGCCAGATGATTCAGCACCAAGAGACTGCCGCCGAGAATGCCTGCCACCAAAGGGAGATAGCGAATTACCACGGCAGCAGTTCCCAGTTGAGTTGGGCGGCGGCGGTTGCCAGGGCGTCGGGATTCTCCAGATCCTGCGGCTGTAGATCGAGATGCCCCAACACGGGGACGCGGAGGGTTGCCTCAATGGGTTCGGACAGCGCCTTAACAGCTTCTGCAGAGCCGCTGCCCCACACAACAAATCCGAGCAGCTGCGCTTGTGACTGGCGGGCCAGGGCAGCAAAGGCAGTCGCGAGACTGAAACTATGGGCATTGATGGGCAGGGTCAGCAGCACGGATAAACGCCAATCGCCCGCCCATTCGGCCAGGGTGGATGTGGCATCGATCGCAGCGCCAAAACTGTGGGGTAAGGCGATCGCCAGCGGCTCTCCCCGTTCGAGCAATTCGGTATAGTCTCGCCACAACTGGCCCCAGTCGGCGATCGCTAAATCCTCCGGCACCGATAGCCCCTGAAGCTGGGAATGCCGATGCTTGGTTAGGTAAGCGGCGATCGCCTTTGAGACTGCAACAGGAGCGGCGATCGCTTCGGTTCCTGCCGTCCCCGGCACTGTATCGGCCATCAGCAAACCCTTCACCGATATTGCTCCAACAACTGGAAAAACTCGGGGGCAATATCGTAGCCCAACACCTTGGCCATATTTCTCACATCAGCCGTCGAGCCAAAGTCTTTATCTTTGAACCAATCGAGCAAGACAAAAATCTTTTGCATGACAAAAATTTCCAGCCCCTCGGGATTGAACTGGATGCCCTCCCGCTGGCTAAATTGATGGGGCACCAGCATGGCGGCGTAGCGGGCCAACTCCCCCCCGCGCCAGTCGAGAAAGTAGGGCAGCCAAGGGTAGGCAACATCCCAGCGCACAAACCACAGCCGCACTTCGGAAATCTCGGACAGCTCTCGCGGATCGTCCTCTGCACGGGGATAGTCGATCGCGCATTGCAATTGCTGAGCACACCCTTTGGGATTGGTCAGCAGGGTCTCGACAATGGCATGTCCGGCGCTGAGATCGAGATTGGCGATCGCGTCAGCAGTTAAAACGAGGGTAACGCTCATAGCAGCGAGAACAGCCAATAAACAGAAGGATAGAACGAAAGAACGCCGCTAGCTGCGACCGACAGAAAGACCGGCAGACCGATCGACATTAGCCGCTGCAGCATCGGCTTCGGCCTCGCGAACTCGGGCAAGGTGGCGATGGGCAGCTTCCACAAACCGGCTGACGCGAATGGGATCGATCCCTTCAGACAGCTTGCCGTGCCGCTTGAGGGATGTGGCCACAATCGCCCCGTCGGCCACCTGCAACAGCGAGCTAATATTATCCAGATTCGCGCCAGAGCCAATCAAGAGCGGCGTGTCGGGAGCCGTTGCCCGCGCCATTTCCAGTTCGTCAATTGAGGGGGGATGGCCCGTGGCCCAACCGGACAAAATAATGCCGTCAGCCAAACCGCGCTCCACGGTATCCTTCACGACTGAAATCGGGTTGGTGGCTGCGAGGGGGCGAGCGTGCTTGACCAAAACATCCGCGTAGATTTGAATGTCTGCCCCCAATTGGCGACGATAGCGCAACAGGTTATAAGCATCCCCCTCAATCGTGCCCTGATCGGTCACCATCACCCCTGTCAGAACGTTGACGCGAATAAATTGAGCGCCAGTGCAGGCGGCGATCGCGAGGGCACTGCGACCGTCGTTGCGCAACACGTTAAGGCCGAGGGGCAACTGCACCATTTGCTTGATGCGCTGCACAATCGCGGTCATGGCACTGACCACCGCCGGGTCCGCCTGCCCTTTGGTGTAGGGCATGTCATTTAAGTTTTCGACAATAATTCCGTCCACACCGCCCGCTGCTAGAGCCGTGGCCTCTTGCTCCGCCCGAGCGATCGCCGCTTCTAGATTGCCGCCCCAACGGGGGGAAGTGGGTAGCGGCAACAGGTGTACGACTCCAATAATCGGGTTTTGCGTATGGAAAATGTGCTCCAGAGCAGCCACAGCTTGCCAGTCTCCTCGGCGGGATAGACAGTGGAAAACAATTATCCTGTATTTTGCAGAAATCGATCTTTGTCAATATCGATCTTGCAAAATCCAAGGGTTTGCCAATGGGAACCGAACGATCGTCCGTGCAGTCCAACACTATTCAGCCTAACGCCAATCGGATCCCTCAAACGGGATACTCGCCATCCCGAGCGGTCGTGGCGATCGCTTTGGGCAGCAATTTGGGCGATCCTCGTCAAAACCTCGAAGCTGGATTAATGGCTCTCCAGAATCATCCAGATATCGAACTCTTGCAGGTGTCTCCCTGCTTTTGGACGGAGCCGGTCTACTGGGGCGATCGCCCTCAACAGGAGTCCCCAGCGTATCTCAACGGTGCCGCACTCCTGGCGACCTCCCTATTGCCTCCAGAGCTCATGCGAGTGCTCCTCCAGGTCGAAGCCCAACTGGGGCGAGCCCGCCACCGCAAGTGGGACTCGCGCACCCTCGATCTCGATATTTTGCTGTGGGAGGATCGCTGGTTTGAGGGGCCAGATGCGATCGTGCCGCATCCGCGCATGGCAGAGCGGGCCTTTGTGCTCGTACCTCTCAAGCACCTGATTCCCCACTGGCGCTATCCCGAGGGCGATCGCCAAGGGGGAGCCACCATTGCCGAGCTAGTCCAGCGAGTGAGTTGGCAGGGGGTGGCGGTGGAACGCCCCGTGCAGCTCTTAATGAAATAGATACGCCATCCCCACCAAAAAGCCCAATACTGCAGTGATGGTCAAGCCAAAATGGAGCAAAGACGTACCGCCGCGACGCACCATATTGCGCATGGCTAATTTTGTATAGCTATCCTCCGGTTTTGCCATATAGCGGGGATCGTAGCTGGGGGAGGACTCGGTAGCTTCTTCAGGGATTGCGGTTTCGTCAGACATGCGATTGAACGGGAGTGCTGTAGGGTTGATTGTTTCCAGTCTAAGGGCGATCGCACAGCGGGCAACAGGCCACCGTTTGGGTTGAGTGGAGGTTGAAGACGATCTGTTGGTTGGCCGGATCGACACTCCAACTGCTCAAGCTCACATCCGTAGTTTTTCAAGATATTGAGGGAAACTGGTGGTGTCAGGCTTGTCCAGATGACATCAGTGAAGTGGGAATTGATGCGTCTGACATTGCTTATCAGATGACGGAATTAGGTATTCTACTCTATCAGCGGTTGCAGTCTGCCCCGCCCTTTCGTTATGCCCTGGTTGGTTTGGAAGTTGATGAATTTAGAACCTATAGTGAGTCGATCTCAGAGGCGACCGTTCCCAGTTTTCCAGGTTTGGTGCTAGCTGAGATGGTTTGGCGATCGCTCGGAGCCTCGATTTTATTTCGCCCCTTTAGCCCAGGTTACGTTTGGCAGCCCTACGAAGGCGAAGTTTATAAGCCACTGACGGTATCGCCGGATTTGAAAAATAAGTTCAGTGAACTGCTGGTTCTTAAATGAGTTTCATAAATTCGGCGATCGTACAAAGTCAGGTCTAGGGTTGCGGCGCGTGCTAACAAATCGTTGCGGCGGCGGAATAAAAATGGTTGGCGAAGATGCCAAAGTTACGAGTCGCCACTGAACTCAATCGTTATGCCGCTTGTCTTCTAGTTTGGAGATAACTGATGATAGTTTGGAGATAACTGATAGCCTGTCTGGATAGTCCTTCAACAGTAAGGATATGGCTCTATCGGACTTAGTATGCTAGTTCCATGCCAAAGCTGCCCAAAGCCTTGCTAGCAATGGATTAGACGGTAAAACATACCTCTTTATGGTCAAGATCTCATGAAAGCCTTACTGGGTAGGATGTTGGGCTTTTCAAGACTGCGGACAGCATAACAGGAGCGGTAGAGCCAAGGATATTAGGTGCTGAAACCCTTGCCCTGCAGACACTCGATCCTTACCACTGAGGCATTACCCAGAAATTAAAGTTAGAAGCCTCAGCAGCACTTTACAATAGATAAAAAGTTGTTTGGAGAAAGCGAATGACGTGGCAGGAGTTACAAAAACAGGCGTTGCAGTTGCCCATTGGCGATCGTTGGCGTTTAGTCCAGTTGTTGTTAAGTTCGATTCAAAAAGAAACGCTAGTGTTATTTAGTCCTCCGATTCCCAACACAAACTCTTTGACTGGTCTCGATCCTTGGACTCAAAGCCTGATTGGGGTGATTAAGCTAGGAACAGAAGATCCTACAGAGTCCTACGTGGACTACTTGGAGGAGAAATACAGTTGAAGCACGTATTATTTGACAGTGATGTTTTGCTCGATGTTCTGGCCCAACGACAGCCATTTGCGATCGCTTCTGCACAGGCATTGAGTACAGCAACTCAACCGCAAGTCCAAGGTTATATTTCGGGTCATGCTGTAACGAATATTTTCTATATTTTGCATCGTCAAGTTGGCAGCGAAACAGCCCGTGAGCTTTTGTCAAGGTTATTGCAACATCTTCAGGTTGCTAGTGTAACAGATGTAGTAATTAGGGCTGCATTACAAAGCTCCATGACAGATTTTGAAGATGCTGTGACAAGCGAGGCTGCAAACGTCGCAGGAGTAGAAGTTATTGTGACTCGAAATAAATCTGATTTTACTGCCTCTGCCATTCCCGCATTATTGCCAGACGAGTTTTTGGCGATACCCTTGGAGTAAGCAGATGATGCCGTTGCATAACAAGTCGCTGCACCGGAATGCCGAAAGTTGGTCGGCTGAGTTGCAAAAGTTATCTGCGTCCGCTGAACTCAATCGTTATCCTCCAAATCTATTCGCTATTTGCAAATAGCGAATACTCCCTTCCCACTCTAAGATCGATCGTTGAAAATCACCTAGAAGTCTTGCTGTATATAGATTTATGCTATGCAGTCTCCTGTCGGCATAGGAGTAAGATGAAATTGAAATCTGTTTGCTGACTCCAGTGCTCAAGCCCCAAGACATTCTTTGCCTGTTAAAGTTATACGGATTGCCGTCCGATGATTGGACCTATACGTCTTTGGCCCAGGAGTTAGGCATCAGTGCTTCGGAGGTTCATGCGGCTCTTCAGCGCAGTGCGTGCAGCAGTCTATTCGATCTCACTCAAAAGACTGTCAATCTAGCAAAGTTGAGGCATTTGAGGGGCGAGGGCGGGGAGATTTTTACGCCAGTGCTGATTTTGAGGACATCATCATGGAGGTCATGATGGGAATCTGCGGGGGCGATCGCTAAAAAGTTATTGAATTTGCCCGCTCCACCAGAATTTCCCCTTAGTGTGAAAGAAACCTTTGCACCCGGTCTATCTCTTGGGAGATGTGTCATGACTGGCCTGAAGATTTTAATGCTGGTGGGCGATTTTGTGGAAGATTACGAAGTCATGGTGCCGTTCCAAGCCCTCCAAATGGTAGGACATACCGTTTGCGCTGTTTGTCCCGACAAAAAGGCTGGCGAATCGGTGCGCACGGCAGTCCACGATTTTGAAGGGGATCAAACTTACTCAGAAAAGCCCGGACACAACTTTACGTTGAATGCCACCTTTGCCGACATTCAGGTGGCTGACTACGATGCCTTAGCGATTCCTGGCGGTCGTGCCCCCGAATACCTGCGGCTCAATCCAGAGGTCATCGCAGTAGTGCAGCATTTTGCCAACGCCAATAAACCGATCGCCGCCATTTGTCACGGAGCACAACTCCTAGCCGCTGCTGGAGTGCTTGCAGGCAAGCGCTGCTCGGCCTACCCCGCCTGCGGCCCCGAGGTGAATGCTGCGGGCGGCATCTATGTGGAGATTCCCGTTACTGAGGCGATCGCCGATGGCAATCTCGTCACCGCCCCAGCTTGGCCCGCCCATCCCAAGTGGCTGGCAGAATTTCTAGCTGTACTGGGTACTACTATCCAACATCGTCAAGTGGCGACTGTTTAAGATTAAGAATTGAAAATATATCGCTGTCCTTCGGGACTAATGCCAATGATTGTCAATTGACAATCTAATACTTTAAAGCCGTGCTTCTCAGCCACCTTCTGGCTAATTGCCAATACTTGATTGTTCTTAAATTCGATCACTTGGTTGGTCTTGACGCAAACCAAATGGTGGTGGTGGTGGGGATAGGGTTGATTGATCTCGTAATGCTTGTGCCCCTCTGCCAGCTCCAGCTCCCGCAGAATGCCCATGCGAGCCATCAGCTTCACGGTGCGGTAGATGGTTGAAAGGCTAATATTTTCCCCTTCTTGTTTGAGGCGATCGTGCAAATCTTCCGCGCTCAGATGCTCCCCCTCCGGTAGATTTTGGAACGTATCTAAAATCCGCTCCCGCTGTGGGGTCATGCGCCACCCGACTGCGTTGAGTTCTGCTTTAAAGGCTTCTGGGGAATAAGCGTCAGTTAAAGTCACGGTATTGTCAATAAAGCGTTGTTATTGATAATAACTGAAGATCCCGCTCTGCGACCAGCAGCGATCGCAGTTGCTGGGGATCTGAAGCGCACTATTCTAGAAATAGACATCTGTTAGGCTATGCGCCCATGCCACCCCGCTGGAAAGTAACCCCCTCTCGCCGCGAATCGGAATATCGCTATTTGGACGATCGTTATACGCTTGCTGCCAACGCCATGCTTTATAGCACGGTGGTGACGGGGTTGTGGTTTTTCCAGTTGCTCTACCGAGCCGATTGGCCTTGGCTGCAGCCGGTGGCGATCGCCTGGACGGCCATTTTGGCCCTGAATGCCCTCTGGGTGATGCTTGTTGCCCGCTATCCGGGCTTGACAGAAAAAACTGGCAGCGATCTAGTCAGTAAAGAAGAACTCTCCAGCCAAGAAGAGGGATAAAGCCATGTCGGACAGTCAGCGAATCGAACAGCTAGCCGCAGCATTGGGAGAGGAAGTCTATCTGGATGTGGCCAAGTGGCATTTGTTCCTGGCGGATGCCAAATTGCACCTGCCGCTGGCTGAAAAACTGTTGCCAATGGTGGATGAGGGCAGGATTGACGAAGATGCTGTGGTAGAGGTGCTCAAAGGCGTTCCCGTGCAGTTGGGGGGAGGGCGGACGCAACTGAGTTTGTTCGACCTATTGCCCATGCAAGGGATTATGACCGCGATCGACCTGCTGGAAAAGTTTGCCGATCGCTAGAGCCACGACACCACACCTAAATTATGCCCACCAACAGCAATCCGTTCAGCGAGCAGCTCGGGCGATCGCCGTTCTCGCTTCATCTGGGGCTCGCGCAGGAATTATGGATATGAAAGTCATCAAGGCTAGAGTGATTGATTCAACTCATCTGGAGCTGAGCCAGCCTATTTCAGTTAGCGAGGGTGAGGATATTTTGATTTCTATAGCAGAACGGGAGGAGTCAGAGCGTCTTTGGCAAGACGCTGCTAGAGAGAGATTCTTGGCAGCCTATGACGAGCAGGATTCAGTGTATGACCAGCTATAAGTTTGGCGAGCGTGAACAAGGCCCTGCAGAACCAGGGCCTGACAGAATCAATCCGCAGACGGGCTACACCGGCAACTGCGGGCGGCTGGGCTCGGGCCAATCGAGGTGGAAAAATTCACCCCGAGGCCGATCCAAACGCTCGTAAGTATGTGCCCCAAAGTAGTCTCGCTGCGCCTGCAATAAATTGGCGGGCAAGAAACCGGTGCGATAAGAGTCGTAATAGGCCAACGACGACGAAAATGTCGGAGCCGGAACCCCCTGCATCGCCGCCGTAGCCACCACCTCGCGCCAGTGGGTCTGGGAATCTTCTACCTCTTTCGTGAAGTAGGGATCGAGCAATAGATTGGCGAGCGCGGCATCGCGATCGAAGGCTTCCTTAATCCGCTGTAAGAACCGCGCCCGAATAATGCAGCCACCGCGCCAAATCGTGGCAATCTCGCCAAAGTTGAGCTGCCAGTCATATTCCTTTTGGGCCTCGCGCATCAGGGCAAATCCCTGGGCGTAAGAGCAAATCTTGGAGCAATAGAGGGCATCGCGAATTGCATTGACAAACGCTTGTTTGTCCCCCCGAAAACTCGGCCCCGGACCGTGCAAGATCTGGCTGGCCGCCACGCGCTCCTGTTTGAGGGAGCTGACAATCCGAGCGTAAACCGCTTCGGCGATCGTGGGAGCGGGAACCCCCATCTCCAGCGAATTCATCGCCGTCCACTTACCCGTACCTTTCTGACCGGCGGTGTCTAAAACCACATCCACAAACGGCTGACCGGTCACGGGGTCCACCTGCTGCAGAATATCTGCGGTGACCTCAATCAAAAAACTATCCAGCTTGCCCCGGTTCCACTCGGCAAACACCTCGCTCATTTCGGCAGGCTTCATACCCAACACATCCCGCATCAGGTGATAGGCTTCGCAAATCATTTGCATGTCGCCGTATTCGATGCCGTTGTGGACCATCTTGACGTAGTGGCCCGCACCATTGGGACCGAGGTAAGCGGAGCAGGGAACGCCTCCGACAATTGGATGACCGGGGGTCGCCCCTTTCAGTTCTTTACCCGTCTCGGGGTCCACTTTGGCAGAGATGGCCGTCCAGATGGGTTCCAGAGACTTCCAAGCCTCGGGGCTGCCACCGGGCATGAGGGAAGGGCCGAAGCGAGCCCCTTCTTCCCCCCCCGAAGTGCCGGAACCGAAAAACTTGAGTTGGTCAGCATAGTTCTTTTCGCGATCGATGGTGTCCGTCCAGAGGGAATTTCCCGCATCCACCACAATGTCATCCGGCTCCAGACCTGCTTCGAGCAGATCTGAAATGACGTAATCGATCGCCTTGCCCGCCTTGATCAGCAAGACAATTTTGCGGGGCTTTTTCAGCGACGCCAACAGCTCGGACAGTGACGTGCAGGGGACGAGTCCCCCTGGCGTATCGGGGTTTTCGGCAACAAATTTTTCCATGACTGAAGTGGTGCGGTTGTATACCGCGACCTTGTATCCGTGGTCGGCCATGTTGAGGACGAGATTTTGGCCCATCACAGCCAAGCCAATCAGCCCAATATCTGCCTGTGCTTGCGTCATGCTTGTCAATCCTTACCTTCAGCGCTAGCATCTCGATTTTAGTGGAGCAATCTCCGCCTAACGGGCGGTTTGCTGGAAGACAGTGTTAAATCCTGCTTAGAGGCGATCGGCGGTTTGCATCATCGTCGCTACAGAGGGCGATCGAGTTCGTAAGAGACGACAGCCAAATTCTCGACCTGTGGAAATTCGGGATGGTGCGGATTGAGTAGGTAATTGCGGCCTTCTCCTCGTGGAGTCTATGGAGGTGGAATGCGCTCGACTACATAAAAGCCAAGAATCGGTGAAAATAAGGGTTAGGGTGTAGCACCAAACCAGCGATTGCATCCTGACGAAGAGCATCACCATGCCGACTCTTACTTTAGAACTGCCCACTGACCTCGCCCTTCACATCTCGCAGGCAGAGTTCGCAGCGCTTGCGGCTGCTAACCGGGATTTACGATTGGAGAGGACTGCAGATGGTAAGTTGAGCGTGAGTCCCCCAACTGGTAGTGAATCGAGTCAACGAAATCTCAGCATTTGCCTTCAGCTTGGCAACTGGGCTGAAGCCAACGAAGCTTTGGGTGTTGCCTTCGAGTCTTCCGGTGGCTTTGAGTTACCCAATGGTGCTACCCGCGCTCCAGATGCCTCTTGGGTAAGCCGCGAGCGCTGGGATGCCCTAACTCAAGAGGAGAAGGAAGGCTTTGCCCCCCTGTGCCCCGATTTTGTCGTTGAGTTGCGCTCGAAGAGCGATCGTCTCGACGTATTGCAGAATAAGATGCGCGAATATCTTGCTAGCGGCGCACGCCTCGGCTGGCTGATCGATCCCCAAAACTTTCGAGTAGAAATTTACCGTAGTGGCGCAGAAATGCTGGTTTTGGAGCGACCCAATCAGCTCTCAGGGGAAGATGTACTGCCTGGTTTTACCCTTAGCTTGCAACGTATCTGGTAAGCGAGCACGAACGGTCATAGCTTAAAACTGGTCGATTTAGGGTAGCAAAACAGGCGAAAATGAGCCGCCTCGATGATGGCTGTGGGGAGCGATCGCAAAGTTGACTTCTGATGGACCGCAGCAGCATATCCCCGAGAGGACAAGGCCGAGCTCTGCCACCCGCGACAAGGGGTTATTGAGCAACCTCTGCGGGGGGTTGGGGGCAATCGCTCATGACTGCATCGAAAGCTAGCTGCAAAGCCTCTAAGCGATTGTCTAGGCGGTTTTCTGCAGGCAGCCGGTCAAATACATCTAACCGCTTCAGACGACTTTCCACCTCGTCTTTGGCCCCGACAATATAGACGCGGCGATGGCGAGCGACCGACTCTCTGACCATATTTTCGATCGCCAGCGAAGCCGTCACCCCTAGCAACGGCACGCCCGTCACATCCAGAATCAAAGCATCGTAACTGCCCACAATCGCCAGCCGTCGAGAAATGGTCTTCGCGGCCCCAAAGCTCATGGGGCCACTCAAGCTAAACAGTAAAATTCGCCCATCGGCTTTTCGCAGCAGTTCTCGGGCTTCGTGACTGAGAGAGTCGTCATCCTCTGGAGATTTAATTGCCTTGACGTCTTTGCTCAACACCTCAGTCTGACGCTGAATCGTGAACAGATTGGCCACAAAAACACCAACCGCCACTGCGGTAATCAGGTCGACAAAAACCGTCAGCAGCATAACGCCGTACATAATTCCTGCTGCCCGCAGCGAGATCTTGTGAGCCCGCTTGAGAAAGCCCCAATCGATAATATCGATCCCCACTTTGAGCAAAATACCTGCGAGGACGGCGTGAGGAATGGTGGCGGTGAGAGGCCCCGCCTGCAACAAAACCACCAGCAACACTAGCGCGTGAATCACCCCCGAGATAGGCGTCTTCCCGCCTGCCTGCACGTTCACCACCGTGCGCATCGTGGCTCCCGCTCCGGGCAAGCCGCCAAACAGACCGGAAACCAGATTGCCAATCCCCTGACCGATGAGCTCGCGATCGCTATCGTGCTGCGTGCGAGTAATGTTGTCTGCCACCAAAGACGTCAGCAAAGAGTCGATTGCCCCCAAGGTTGCCAGCGTCAAACCATAGGAGATCGCGAGTTTGAGCTGCGAAAGCTCTAGCCTGGGTAGGTGTAACTGCGGCAATCCAGTTGGAATTTCGCCGATGCGGAGGATGTCGCTGTCGGGAAACAGCAGCACTGACACGAGCGTGGAAACAATCAAAGCCGTGAGGGGGGCAGGCAAAATGCGGTTGAGCCGACGCGGGTAGAACAAGACAATCGCCAGTGTCAGCAGTCCCAAGCCAGTCGAAATGGGATCGAGGTTGACAAGATTATTGGGAACTTGTTGCAGGGAAGCAATCGCGCTCCCCGCGCCGGGATATCCCAACAGGGGGCCGATCTCGATCGAGATAATGATGGCCCCGATCCCCGACATAAAGCCAGACACGACTGTGTAGGGGATCAAGGTGATGTACTTGCCCAGTCGCAAGACACCAAATAGGATTTGAAAGAGCCCCCCCAACATCACAATCGTGAAGGCAAGGGCGATGCTGTTTTCAGAGCTATCTGCTGCAGCCACCGCTGTGAAAACTGTGGCCATCACCACCGTCATGGGGCCAGTCGGACCGGAGATTTGAGACGGAGTGCCTCCAAACAGTGCGGCAAACAGGCCAATCAGAATGGCACCGTACAAGCCAGTAATAGCTCCCGCCCCTGAAGATACGCCAAAGGCTAGGGCTAGAGGCAAGGCAACGATCGCCGCTGTCACCCCTCCAAAGGCATCTCCCCGAAGATTATCGAATCGCAAACCGTGAAAGAGTTTCATATAATGCGCAGGCAACCCACAGAAGCGGCTGTCTCAAATAACATTGATATTGAAGTGAAATACAGAGATTTTGAGGAATCCCGACATCCTCCATCGATTGTAGGGGTTGACATCGCTCTGCACTCGGCGAGTTCGATCCAGGCGATCGCCCCCACACCCCGCGAGCGGGCAATCGCAGACGGACATCGAGCAGCATGCGAAAATAAGTCAGCCCCTATTGATGACAAGCTCCGAGGCACTCTCTTGAACGCCAACTCCCCCTCTCCCACCGCTGCCCGCCGCAAAAAACCCGACTGGCTGCGGGTGAAAGCCCCTCAATGGGAGCGGGTGGGAGCGGTCAAGGATCTGTTGCGGGGTTTGGGGCTCAACACCGTCTGCGAAGAAGCCTCCTGTCCCAATATCGGCGAATGTTTCCAGCGGGGCACTGCTACGTTCTTAATCATGGGGCCTGCCTGCACGCGGGCTTGTCCCTATTGCGATATCGATTTCGAGAAGCAGCCCAAAGCCCTCGATCCGACTGAGCCCGATCGCCTTGCCGAAGCGGTTCGCCGCATGAACCTCAACCATGTGGTGATTACCTCGGTCAATCGCGACGATCTCGACGATGGCGGTGCCAGCCAATTCGTCCGCTGCATTGAGGCGGTGCGCGAGACCTCTCCCGGCACTAGCATCGAAGTCTTAATCCCCGATTTGTGCGGCAATTGGGCGGCTCTCGCTACCATCCTGGCTGCCGCCCCCGAAGTGCTCAATCACAACACCGAAACGGTGCCGCGCCTCTATCGTCGCGTGCGTCCACAGGGGGATTACCAGCGCTCCTTAGAACTCTTGAAGCGATCGCGCCAACTGCGCCCCGAGGTCTATACAAAGTCCGGCATCATGGTGGGCTTGGGGGAAACTGACGCAGAAGTGATTCAAGTCATGGCAGATTTGCGTCAGGTAGACTGCGATATTCTCACCATCGGTCAATACCTACAGCCGTCTCCCAAGCACCTGAGCTTGCAAGCATTTGTCACCCCCGCACAATTCCAACGCTGGCACGATGTCGGCATGGAAATGGGGTTTTTGCAGGTGGTTTCTACGCCGCTAACGCGCAGTTCTTACCACGCCGAAGAGGTGCAGGCTTTAATGGCAGACAATCCTCGCTAAGCGACCCCCTGCCGCTTATTGGCTTCTTTCAGAGAAACGGATGGCTCCTGTAGCCCCAGCCGCTGCATTTCCCGCTGCAGGGTGGCAAAGAAGAACTGCCGCTCGCTGCCTCGCACCACAGCCAAATGGTGGGCCTCTGCCAGGGCTACAGGGTACCCCATCCCCCGCTGGACCTGCGTCAAAATCGCCCCCAGCGCCCGGTCTAATAAGGCGGCATCGGTTGCCACCCAAGCGGGAAATTCCACTCTCGCCACCTCGCTGCCCACATGTAGGTAACAGAAATGGATGTGGTGGTGGGCTCCGTAAAGATCCAGCAGCTCGGCCTGACTGCGCCAAATGGGGCTGCGCTGATAGGGCGCGAGGCGGGCGGACCAAAGGGCGACATCGCCGAGCGATCGCGGTCCTTCCTTCGAGACGGAGTAGGGAGTGCAGGGGGCCGCGTACAGTTGGCGATCGCCACAGTGAATGCTGCATTCGCAGGTCTTGAAGGGACACAGACCCAAGCGCAAATAGGCGATCGTTTCACTGCTGCGGCTGGCACTGATATATCCGGCTAGGGGAATTCGAGCTTGTTGGAGGCGATCGAATTGGGCCAGCAGGGGAACGAGCCACTGGGGCTGCCAGTCGCGGGGCAGGGCATCCAGCCCCCAATGGATTAAGGCTCCGTCCACTAAGGCGATCGCGGGTACCGACTCCCTCGACCAATCCAAGGCTAACTGGGTTAACTCCTGCAGTTCTGCCTGGGTGCGACGCAGGGCCAACATTGTGTCAATACTGGTGCCTGGAGGGCGACCCCGATTGAGTTCTTCGGAGCGGTAATACACTTGCGGCGTGCTGTCGAGCAAGGGCAAACGCTTGCCGCCATACTCGATCGCCACCCGCCCCACATTCACCAGCGAGCAATAGGCGACTTCGTGATGGCTGGGGGTAATTTGAGAGCCATCGGTGGCCACGATCGCATGGGGGATGTCGAGGGGCGCGACGGCAGGGCAATCGCCTAAGGGTGCTTGCGGCAGAGCGGGGTGGAACCACAACTGCTCGCGATCGGAAGATTCGCGGCACTGCCAAGGGGAAGGGTCGGCGACTGCCCGCCCAAATACAGATAGCACTTCTTGCAGGCGGGCTCGGGCAGCGATCGCCTCCCGCTGCAGGTGTTCCCCCACCCGCTCCATCTGAGCTGCCAATTCGATCGTATTCAGCACGGGCTCGTTTCCAATCGCTGGCACCAGCTTATCTAACAGAACGCGCTAGCGAACCTCTGTCCCCGCGCTCGCCTGGAGCGTCCAGCGCTCTAGCACATCCCGCAAATCTTCTTTATGCACGGGTTTTGAGATAAAGTCATCCATCCCCACCGCCAAGCAGCGCTCTCGATCTTCGGGTAGGGCGCTCGCCGTCATGGCAATCACCACCGTATGGCGATCGTCCCCCTCCTGCTGGCGAATGGCGCGCGTTGCCTCAAATCCATCCATGCGCGGCATCTGACAATCCATCAGCACGACATCAAATGCAGCTCGGGCCATCGCCACCAAAACCTCCTGGCCATTCGCCGCCACCTCCGCCGAATAGCCCAAGCTGTTCAATTGCCGCAACGCCACCTTCTGATTGACGCGGTTATCTTCCGCCAGCAGAATGCGCGCACTGTGCTCGCGGGCAGCAGGCTCGGGCGGTGGTTTGACAACAGGGAGAGGCAGGGGCGTCGCTTGCACTGCGGCCAAGAGGGCATCGAGTAGACGGGCTCGCTTAACCGGTTTGGAGATGGCGGCATCAATGCGATCGCCATCTAGCCAGAGCTTGAGCATATCTTGTTTGGCTAAGGGGGCCATACCAATGCAATAAGGGCGGTTCGCCTGAGGTTGCCGGTCCAATGCCTCCAACAGGGCAGTTGCCTCCTCGCTGTTGAGATCGACCAAGACAATCTGAGGACAATTGCTTTGCAGCCAAGTAGAGGCTGTGGCAAGATCGAGAGTCTCCACCTGCAGACCCCATTGTTGTGCCCGTTCGGCGATCGCCGCGCGAGTGTCGGGAAATGCGTCCGCCACCACCAGACGCACCCCCTGCAGCAGTTTGAGATCCTCTTCTATCACTGTTTCGGGCTGATAGGGCAGGGTCACTTCAAACCAGAAGGTCGAGCCGACATCGAGCTCGCTCTCCACCCCAATCTCTCCCTCCATTAAGGTCACCAGCCGCTTGCAAATAGCCAGCCCCAACCCCGTTCCCCCATACTGTCGCGTGGTGGAAACATCCGCCTGCGAAAACGACTCGAACAGCTTTGCTTGCACCTGCGGGCCAATTCCAATTCCCGTATCTCGGACGCTGAAGCGTAGAGTGACCTCTACCTCCGATCGCTCCACGGCACTCACCTCCACCGTCACCCCACCCGTTTGGGTGAATTTGAGGGCGTTGCCGATCAAGTTGGTCAAAATTTGGCTGATGCGGGTGGGATCTCCCTGGAGCGAATCGGGCACGCGATCGTGTGCCCAACTGACCAATTCCAGGCCCCTACCTTGGGCTTGGGGAGCCAATAAATCCACGACCGCCTCAATACAGTGGGTCAACCGGAAGGGAATCTGCTCTAGTTCGACCGAGCCCGCTTCCAATTTCGAAAAATCCAAGATTTCATTAATGATCGCCAGCAGCGTGTCTCCACTAGCGCGAATGGTTTCAACAAAATCTTCTTGCTCGCTATTGAGGGGAGTCTCTAGCAATAGCCCTGCCAGCCCCACCACCGCATTCATGGGGGTGCGGATTTCGTGGCTCATGTTAGCTAAAAAGGCACCTTTCATGTGGGTGGCGGCTTCAGCCACCTGCCGAGCCCGTTCGAGCTCGCGGTTTTGGGCCACCAACTGCTCCTGCATTTCCCGCCTAGTGGTGATGTCTTCGACGGTCAGCAATACCCCCGTAAACTGCTGGTTGTGTTGGGCGAACAACGGATCGAGTTTGAGTACGTACCATCGCCCCTGTCGCTTCGCCTCCCATGGGGGTGGGGTTCGATTGGCGGCCAATTCCTGCAGACGTTGCTGCCAGCGGGCTAATGTCGTCCATCGGGGAATCAGGACCGGCTGCAGCCGATCGCCCACTTCCAGTTGCAGCCATGCCGAGGCGTGGGGATTGCAAAACCACACCACTCCTTTGATATCGGCAGCCGCCAGCCCGACTGGCAAACTGTCCGCGATCGCCGCCTGGGCCGATTGCGATCGCCCAAAAGCGGCTGCCAGCGTAGCCAGTCGCCCCACATTATCCCGAGAGCGTTCGTCCAAATCGGGGAAATTGACGGGCAAGGGATTGTCGCGAATCAAATCTTCACCATAGTCCTTCCATAGCAAGTTGATTTGCCGCTCTAGCTTGCGATTGGTCTCCATTCGCTCGCCGAGCTCGACCAACACCCCCGTCAGAGCAATCGAGGCCACCGGCCAAGCCACTGGCAGCCAATATCCCGCCTGAAAGGCGATCGAGCTCAGACTGCACCATGCCCCGCTGGCCAAAACAACCACCGCCAGTAGGTGGCGAGCAGAATAGCGCGCGATCGCCCAACCCAAAACCGGCCCCACCAACACTCCAATCGCCACCAACCACCAATGCGGAGATCGAGCTAGAGCATCTCCCTCCAGCAGGTTGTGCAGCGCCGCTGCATGCATATAGACGCCGCTCGTTTCCGGCACTCGATTGAAAGGGGTTTGTAAGGGGTCTAAGCCTCGCGCAGTCACCCCCACCAAGACAAACCGATCGGCAAATACTTCGGGATCGATGCGACCTTCTAAGACATCCACCAGGGAGACGGAGAGCAGCGCTCCTGTAGCCAATTCTGCCTCCAGCGAGCTGGGATCTTGCCGGTGTGTGACGGGGCTGGGCCAGTTCAACCAGAGGGTGCTATCGAGCTCTGGCAATTCCACAAGTTGTCGATCTGGCGGCAAGAAAGCATGCTCGATCTCTAGTGCTGCCCAAGCTAAGGCTGGTAAGAGCAATGGTTCTCCGGGGTCGCTGCCACTACCCAGCAGGCGGGCATCTAACACAGCAGTCGATAGCTCCACCCGCCGAGTAATCCCGTCAGCATCCTGGTATTTGTCAATATGCGCGAATGCGGCAGCACTTCGTTCAATCTCTGGACTGGAAGACAATAGCGCCCCAGTATGGTCACTCGCTTGAGCTAACACAACTCGACCGTGTTGGAGCATCAGGTCTGCGAGGTCTGCGTCTCGGGCATCCGGTTCGGGAAACGCAATATCGATTGCGATCGTGCGGGTATCTGCAGCGACTAAGATCTCTAGCAACCGAACGTAGTACTGGCGCGAGATCGGAAAACGTCCGAATTGCTGCAAACTGCGATCGTCGATTTCGATCACAGCAATGCGATCGCTCCAAGGGCGTGCCCCGCGCAGTCGATATCGCAGGTTGTAGGTCATCAACTCCAGCGGCTGCCACACGCCAAGCCCCGCAGACAGGCCAATCGCTGCCAAGGCCAAACAACCCGGCCACAGCCGTCTTGGGAACTTGGGCGATCGCCAGTTCAATCGGTACATTGAGAAGTCCGCTGGAGAAAAGAAGCCTCTTCCATTGAACGCTGAGAAATCTCTGAGTGCTACCCGGAGATCGCCTATTGTTACAGGCGAACGGAGAATTGCTCGGCGATCCCACGCGATTGCCAATCAAAAAGATACAGTACATGCGAAAAAGTGTATCGTTTCGGCGTGCGACCGTATTGGGACAACAAGATCGCTGCTTGCCTTTGATGGTTGGAGTAGCGATCGCGCCAATGGCAGGGTTGAATTCTAGCTAAACCTCAAGATCTCGGTTGGAGCTCGGATAGGAAGCCTGAATGAAGAGGCGATCGCCCTCTGCTGCAATTAAATTCCCGGAATTTCGCTGAGCTCGCACTCTAGCTCTTCCACCGAAAACCCGGTGGCTTGACGGTACTCATCCGCCGTAAATTCGTACCCATTAGATGTCGCAATGCGGACAAAGGTTGCCAAGTCTGAAGCTCGACTCAGTTTGTCTTGCAGTTGGGCATCGTTGCGGGCGGCACGAAATAGCTTGACCACATTTTCTCGAGCCACGATCTCTATCTCCCAAGTACGTTGCCGTTAAGGTAGCCTAGACCGTTTTATATCCGAAATAACGGACTAAAAGTATTCACCTTTTGTCGAATATCGAGGGGGGTTGGGGAGCCGCCATACTTGGGACGTGTATCTGTTCGAGCCCTAGGAGTGGCGTTGTGTTCGAGCCCGTCCTCAAGCCCATTCTCAGAGCTTATTTCAACAGGCTCCCGATCGCCGACAGACCCCCTCGCTTCGAGCAATTCTCGCAGCAAGCATGGCTGCAACCCAGCTTGGAGGCGATCGCCGCCGAGATCGATATCTACCTCGTCGCACCAGATCCTGCCTTATCCTCTCGTGCCAAACCCTTCCGGCCTCAACTGCACCCCAGTTCCCCAACAGTCCTCGATTGGGTCGCCCCTAGCCCGGACTTGGCGGCAGCAGCGGTATCCACCTCAGCATCGCCTCTGCCCGAGCGATCGTTTTTGGGACGGCGAGGGCGCTACCGCTTGCTCGAACGACAGGGGCAGCGGGGGGGGCACCCCCTCTATAGCGGCGTGGAGGTGGACACGAAGCAAGCAGTGATGCTGCAGGAATATCGATTGGATAGCCAGCGGCTTTCGCCGGTCGAGATTCAATTGCGGCAGCAGGCGTTTGCGCGGGTGGCGGGACTGGAATTGGCCGACGGGCGATCGCAAGATTTGCGCTGGGTAGAGCCCTCAGACGCGATCGCCGATCCGCTAGAGCCGCTGTGTTTCTTGGTGACGGACGAGCGCGCGATCGCCCCCTCCCTCAACCGCACCATCGAACGTCAGGGAGGTTTGCCCCCCGCCACTGTCGTCCGTCACCTCCAGCAAATTTTGCAATCTCTGGAATGTCTGCACACCCAGACCTTTCGGTTGCCCTCCAGTCAAACCGTGCGGGGGATCGCCTGCGGCAATCTCAGTTTAGATAGTCTGTGTCAACTGCAGTACGGCGAAGAAACATTTGTGTATTTGCGGGATCTGGCCTTGTGGGAGGATTTGTTCGATCCCGTCAAGCAACCGACGATCGCCCCCGAGATCCATCCCAAACAGGTAGCGCGAGACTTGCAAGATTTGGCCTACGTGGGATTTTATTTACTCTGCGGCAATACCGTTGGCGAGGACGGCATTCTCGACCCCCGCAGTTCTCTAGATTGGCCTGCCGGGGTGCCGCGATCGCTCGAATTTTTTATCAAACAGCTCCTCAATGGGGAATTTGCCAGTGCCGCTGAGGCTCGCATCGCATTGGAGCAACTGGTGTTCGAACCGTTGCCGTTACTTGTGCCGGCGGTGACCGCAGGCCAACGTAGCGCTCCTGCCGAAGACAATGTTTGGCAATGGGTGACTCTGCCGCTGCTGTTGCTGCTGTTGGGGGCAGCGCTGTTCGTTTGGAGTCTGGTTCGCCGCCAGGAGGAGGGTTTGGTTGCCGGTGTAGCGCATTTGCAGGAGGTGGCGGGGGTGCCTGCGGGCGAGTTTCGCTATACGGCGGTCGGGAATGGGGTGTGGCAGACAGTCAACCAGCGATGGGAGTTGTTAGCTCAGGAGGCGCGGTTTGAGGCGCGGGTGATGGCTGCCCAACCCCAGATCTCGTTGATCTACCGTCCGGCAGAGTCGGTCGCTTCGGCCTTGGAGCAGGTTCGCACGGGACAGGTCGATTTTGCAATTTTGCCAGCGATCGCCCCCTTCTCGGTCCAGCAGTTTGAGACCCAGACGATTGCCTACGATGGGTTGGCCGTGGTTGTGGCTTTTAGTTACGCTCAGCGGCGAAATGGCTTGCCACAGCACTTGCGGGGCCAATTATCCTTGCAGCAGGTGCAGCAACTTTACGGGCAGCAGGTGATGCAATGGGCCAATGTAGCGTCGAATTCAGTGTCTTTAGCGGTGCAACTCTACGCCCCCAGTTCTGCGGAAGCGAGGGAGATTTTCGAGCAGGTGGTGTTGCAGGGAGAGTCGCTGGAGAACGGGATTGTGGGATTGCGCACTCCAGCGATGTTGCGGCAGATTTTTCGGGATTTCGAGTCACCGGCCAGGCCAGTGGGGGGGGTAGGGTTTGCGCCCTTTAGCGAGGTGTTCGGCCAGTGCGCGGTGTATCCGCTGGCGTTGCGGCGGGCGGGGGAGGCGGCGGTGCAGGCGATCGCATTTCCGGATGGCAGCCCGCTGCGCCCCAGCAGCGATTTATGCACGACGAAGGGGGGGTATGCGTTGCAACCGGAGTTGTTTCGGCAGAGGATTTATCCGCTGGCCTATCCGGTGGTGGTGGTGTATTCCTTCGATAACAGTTTGCCGCCTGTGGGGCCAAAGATGGCAGAAATGTTGCTGACTGCCGAAGGACAAACACTCTTGCAGCAGGGGGGTTTGGTGCCAGTGTTCGGAGATCGTTGAGGTCAGATAGGCTGAGATATAATTCAGGATGAGCATCGCTTGAAGGTAGAATTTGATATGCGCTATCCAGTGAGACTGAAAGAGAGCGAGGAAGGATATGCGGTATGGTGTCCTAGTTTGCCAGGATGCTGGTCTCAAGGTGAGACTAAAGAAGAGGCTCTAGAAAACATCAAGGATGCAATTCAAATCTATTTTGAGACTCTTGAAGAAGTCGATCGAGATGCCGAATCTCTTTATGTGGAAGTAAGTTGACTGTGCCAAAGCTTCCAGGAGTTAATCATTTAAGAGCAATTAAGGCTTTTGAAAAGCTCGGTTTTCAAGTCATTAGACAGGGCAAACATATTACCATGGCTAATGGTGAGCGTATCATTGTTATTCCTAGAGCAAATCCAGTCAATGCTTTTACAATGGCTGGAATTGTTAAAGATTCTGGATTGACCATTCAAGAATTCAAGCAATTCTTATAAACCGAATTTAGTTTGAAACCCGTAGTTTTGAGTGCCTCCGACGGGTGCGGTCAATCGCTACATTCGCCCCCTAAATCCCCCATTCTGGGGGACTTGAGTACAGTGCTCGTTGGAGTTGGGAGGCTGGGAAGGCGATCTAGATCGCTATATCAATTTACGTTGCTTCGACACCCGTTGAGGGCGTTGGAATTCAATCGGCGCTGTCGAAATAGTCCTGCAGGAGTTGGTGGGGGGAGATGCCGACTTGCTGGAGGGTGGAGCTGGCTCTGTCAAAGGCGAGGCTTTGCATATCGGGGTCGAGCCAGATGTCGAGCAGGTTGGTGCTGCGCAGCCAATGCCAACAGCGATCGAATTGAGTGCCTGTGAGTTGTCCGGCGATCGCCAAGGCAATTTGGCCGCGCACGAAGTCCCAGGCGATCGGGGTGGTGCAGGTTTCTGCCATGTTCAGCAATTGGGGAGTAGTGACGGGGAACGCGGTTAGCCGCTTGCCATTGGCGAAGGTGCGCAGGGCTGGGTTGCCAAAAAATTCGAGGGGCTTGAAGTTCCAGTTATATTGCTGCCGAAGCAGGTCCAGAATTTCTTCTGCTGACATGCGAGAGTGTTGAATTCAATCAATCTGAGCTGATGTCAGCTTAGCGCGGACGATCGGCAATCGCCGCTCCAGAAATAATGTACGGGCCACATATCTCCATCACTCGACAGACTTGAAGATTGCTTGGAGATCGAGGACAAAATTTGGCAAAATGTCTTCTCCCGACAAACTCGTGGGGAAGGACAGGCTTTCGACACTTTGTCTGGGTCGATAAACCTCCACACATTCAGTTTTGGGGGAAATTAACCACCCCAGACGGCAGCCATTATCTATATACTCCTGCATTTTCAGTCGGAGCATTGCGATGTCGTCAGATTCAGAGGCGAGTTGCATCACAAAGTCAGGGCAAATGGGGGCGAAGCCGCGCCGCTGCTCGGAGGTGAGAGACTGCCAGCGATCGCCCGCAATCCAAGCTAAATCTGGCGCACGGATAGCACCATTAGGCAAACGAAACCCAGTCGAAGAATCAAACACCTTACCCAATTGGGTTTGCCGATTCCAAAGTCCCAGATCGAGCCCCAATTCGAAGTTCAGGTTCCCGCCTTCACTGCCCGTTGGTGCCATTACAATCAATGTCCCATCTGCGGCCCGCTCTATCCGTAATTCGGGATTTGCGCGCGCAAATTGAAGAAATTGTTCGTCATTGACATTGAAGTCGCGAGGAATCGAAATGGGAAGGGTGGCAACCATAGCTGGGCTACACGGATGACTAGCTGCTCTTCCACAGTTTAACGGAGTCATTGTAGGGAAGTAGATTTAGTGCTCTTGGTTGGCCTGTAGCCGATGCGATTTGATGAAAGGCCGCTCGACGACTCTCAGCATCAAAGGCGGCACAGCCCTGCCCGCTGGAACACCTGCAGCGCTGTCAAGTTCAGCTCCGGCAAGAGCGGATCGGCGATGGGGCGATCGCCTCGATAAGTTTCCGGAACCGATTGCGGTGCAAATACCGTAATGCTTTGGGCTTGCGGATCGACAATCCACACTCTCAATACGCCCGCAGCCAGGTAATCACTGGCCTTTTCTGCCAGATTGCCAAAGGCTTGGCCGGGGGCAATAATCTCGATTGCCAGATCGGGAGGGATGGGACAGGGGCCATCGTCTTGCCGGTCTGAGGAGAGGCGATCGAAGGAGACATAGGTCAGGTCGGGAATTGGTACCCAGTCTCGACCCCGGCGCTTGAGAACGACCGACCACTCAACTCCCACTTCGCCCCGCTCTCTACCCCATTCGTCTAACATCCAGAGCAGGGCTTTCTGGGTTCTAGAGTGAAATCGTTGGGGAGCCACTTTGAGGATTGCTTCTCCATTGACCAGTTCGTAGCGATCGCCACTCAAAGGAGAGTTGAAAAACGCTTCGAGGGTAAGGGGCGATGGGATAGCGCGAACCATTGCAGGGTGGGGTTTAGATGGCTTGTTCTCAGTGTAGGGGAAGGTTGAGAGGGCGATCGCCCTTTACCCCAATGCTAGGCTGTCAAATATTCCGAATCCGATTGGAAGACTGATGGAGGTTTTGCTCATTCACGGTCTCGGGCGATCGCCGCTGTCAATGTTGGGCTTGGCGCGGCACCTGCAGCGCAGCGGCTACTCCACCGAACTGTTTGGCTACTTTGCCGCAACCGAATCCTACGATCGCATTGCCCTGCGATTGCGAGAGCGAATCCGCAGCATGGCCCGACAGGGAGCTTACGCGATCGTGGCCCATTCGCTGGGGGGCTTGCTGACACGCTCGGCGTTGACAGCAGAAGCATTGCCCAGCCCAGCCCATGCAGTTTTTTTAGGCACCCCCCATCAATCGTCGCGCATGGCCGCAATGGCTTGGCAGTGGTGGCCCTTTCGCTGGTTTGCCCGCGACTGCGGCTGGAAGCTAGCTCGAATAGATTGGCGTTCCAGCCTCTCCATGCCGACGTTTGATTACACCATTGTGGCGGGAACGCTCGGTTTTAATGGCTTGTGGAGTCCGTTTGGGGATGAACCCAACGACGGCATAGTGGCGGTGGGCGAAACCTCGATTGGCGATCGCGATCGCCTGATTCAAGTGCCCGTCTTCCATACGTTTATGATGAATCACCCGCTCGTGCAACAGACCATCTTAGAGGCATTGGACAGCGCGCGATAGCAGGTCGCTATTCCTCAGCCAATTCGAGCACCACTGGGGCGTGGTCGCTCGGTTTTTTCCAACTGCGAGGGTCGCGATCGATCGTGCAGGAAACGGCTCGTTCGTAGAGCCTGGGGGTGGCGTAGAGATGGTCGATGCGCCAGCCGCGATTGCGGGCAAATCCACCCGAGCGATAATCCCACCAACTGAAGTGACCGCCATCTTCTGTAAACTTGCGAAACGTATCCTGCAAGCCCAAGGCGAGCACCTGCCGCAAGACCTCGCGCTCGCGGCGGGAGGACATGATATGGGTTTCTTTCTTATCGGGGTTGTAGATGTCGCGATCCTCTAGGGCAATGTTGAAATCGCCGCACACCACCATTTGAGTCTTATCCCCCTCCGGCGCTAAATAGGTTTTGAGATATTCCTGCAAGACCTCGAACCAGCCCAGCTTGTACTGGTATTTTTCACTCCCCACTTCCGAACCATTGGGAACGTAAAGATTCACAATCCGCACCCCTCGCAAGACGGCAGAAATCACCCGTTTTTGCTCGTCAAACGCACCCGTGACAGCTTTCCCCACGACAGGTTCAAACCCACAGGTGACCTCTGCAAGCGGATGGCGGCTGATGAAGGCAACACCGTTATAAGCCTTTTGCCCGTAAATGTAGGGGTATAGACCCATAGCTTGCAAAGGTTCGAGCGGAAACTGTTTGTCTATTACTTTGGTCTCTTGCAGGCAGAGTACGTCCACCGCCGCACCGGCATCGGAGTCGAGCCAGGTCTGGATGTGGGCGAGACGGGTACGGATGGAATTAACATTCCACGTTGCAATTTGCATCGGTCATAGTTGAAGGAGAGTCTCTAGATACTGTAGGAGGCATTTATGTCGAATACCAATAGGTCGCCAGCCAAACGGTTGCTCGTGCCGCTCGCCAAGCTGGCGGCGGGGGCGATCGCCTCCATTGGGCTTGCCGCAGGCGTGAGTTGGGGAGTGGTGTTCTCGGATGGTCGGATTGCCTTTAATTCGCCGCCGCGCATGGTCGATACATCCTTAACGCCCAAGTTTGCCAGTGCCCGCAATGCAACGTTCCGCTTTGCTCTGTCTCTGCCTGCCAATGCGGGCGAGCCGCTGTCATATGTCGAGATTATTCCCTACTCTGGGGTGGAAACGATTTATTTTCGCTTGAATAATATTACGGCTTACGAAGGGGCGGGTTTGCGCAGGGGCGAGCCGGTGCCGGTGGTGGGTCTGCCTTTGGGGGGCGAGTTCGACTCGGAGGATAAAGCCGAGGCGATTGGGGTGTTGTTCGATCCGCCCGTCGAGCCGGGGCGCACGGTGACGATCGCCCTCAAGTCTTTGCGCAATCCTCGCCGGGGAGGATCGTATCTCTACACGGTGACAGCTTATCCCGAGCGCGAGGTGGGGGTAGGTCAGCGATTGGGGTTGGCCAGCTTCTCGTTTTTCGATCGCAATGGCGATCGCGATCGCTTCTAAACCCGTTATTTCCTGTGTCGTGCTGCTGCAGCGCAAACACCCAGACGGGAAAGCCTCTAAATGTGGTGCGTTTCTCCCGCTGCATACCGACCTTTTGGGCCACTCGCTGCGAGGCCAGGTTGTCGATGTGGGTAATGGAAATGAGGCGATCGCGGTCTGGAAGTTTAGCCCGAGCCCAATCTCGAATGGCGCGAGCAGCTTCTGTGGCTAAGCCCCTGTTCCAATATTGGGGGGCGATCGCGTAGCCAATTTCCAATTCCTGCTGTCCGTCTACTTCTTGCTGCAGGAGTCCGCAGCGTCCGATGAAGTTGCGATCGCTTTTCTGAATGGTGGCCCAGAGGCCGAAGCCTTGTTGGGTATAGCTTTGAAAGATTTGTTGTAGATATGTGCGGGTGCTGTTGGTGTCGCGGGGGCCGCCCATGTATTGCATGGCGATAGGGTCGGCGTAGAGGGCGGCTAGGTCTGGCAGATCTTCGGGAACAATTTCTCTCAAGATGAGGCGATCGGTTTCAACGATCGTCGGGAGGGAATCTTTCTCGTGTTTGTTCATTGGATTATTTTGAGGGGGCTGCTTTAATTCGATCGCATTTGAGCGGCTTGGGGGACGATTGCCCCCCAAGCCGCTATCCGTATTCTCCCGGCATCGATGTTGGGAAAACTGAGGGCCTGAAACTTCGCCATGGGCTCGGGGCATCGTAAGCAAGACTTCATCAATTCGGACTTCATATTTGTCTTTTAGATGAATGCCAAACAGGCAAAGAGTATATATACTCATTCTGTTTGACGTCCTCTCTGAGGACTTGCTGAAGGTTGGCGAGAAGAGTCTCTCGACCGACTCGATGGCCACTTTGAGGCAGCCTACCTTGCCCCAAAGGTCTGTGTGACTCACCGACAGGAGACATGACTTGGTGCCGATATCTTTAGTCCTGCAACCAGCCTCTAGTGACTCAACCCACCAGCCCTCTGCCTCAAATCTATGCCTCCACAATCGCCGATCGCGAATGTGGCATCACGCATCTCTACTGACGATCGCCACTCTGGCCCTCTCTGTCGGCCTTTTAGGAGACTTGCATTGGCGCAGAGCCCAAGCGACCGAACTGGACTGTGCAACAGACTGTCGCGAGGCTGTCGCGGAGTCAGCCAGTCAAGACCCTGACAGAATCGCGATCGCCAATCGCCCCATCTATATTGCCGATGCTGGGGACACAGTAGACGCGATCGCCCGTCGCTATAGCATTTCGGCTTCCTCCATCCGCTCGGCAAACGAGGACAAAGCGTTAGAAACCCTCAAACAAGGTGAAGAGGTGGCGCTGCCGTGGGTGCCCAATGTGATCGCCCATGCCGATTTTTCAACGGGTGCTGGCGGCAGGCTGCGCAGATCGGCTTCAAGTCTGTTTCCACTGGGCTCGACAGATTTTATTTGGCCAATGGCGGGTCAGGTGAGTTCGAGGTATGGCTGGCGATGGGGCCGAATGCATCGGGGGATCGATGTTGCGGGGCCGGTGGGGACACCGATTGTGGCGGCGATGGAAGGGATCGTGACTTATGCTGGATGGGATCGCGGCGGGTATGGCAACCGGGTGGATATTCGCCATCCCAATGGTTGGGTCACTCGATATGCCCACGGTTCTCGCGTAATGGTGTCTAAAGGGGACAGCGTCAGCCAGGGCGAGGTTATCATGACCGCTGGCAGCACGGGCCGCAGTACGGGGCCGCACTTGCATTTTGAAATTCGTCGCAATGGCTTAGCGATGAATCCAGCAGCCTTTTTAGGAGATACTCCTGCAGCGAATGACGTTCAACTGGCTGCACAGCCATTGGAGGGCGATCCGCACCTAGCGGCAACTCTAACTGAGGGGGACGGCGAAGATCTTCAGCCGTTAAAGATAAGCGCCTCAGAGGGCGGCCCCGAAGGCAATTCAGAGATAATTCGCAATCTACTGCGCGAGATCTCGAGATAGATCGAGCCCTTTTCAGTCAAGGGCTTGCCGATGGGAGGGAGAGTAGTCTTGAATGGGCTCAGGATGGAGATAATTAAGTCCTTTGCTGACCCCTTTTTAGAAGCTGTCATGGCGTCGACCGACAGCAGTGCAAAGACCTTATTTGCGGTTTTGACGCCACTTGCTACAGCTATAACCGGTTACTACTTTGGCTCAGCCAGTGGTCGCAACTCCGATGATTGAGAGTTTGTCGTGACATCTAAGTTACTTATTCTCGGCGGGACGGGGCGAATTGGGAGTAGTGTTGCCCGCGATCTCTGCACTCATACGCCTCATACCGTTGCGATCGCCGGACGCAACTCCAAACTGGGCGATCGCCTTTGCCAGCAACTGGGTCCCCAAGCACAATTTCTCCAATGCGATCTCGCCGATCGGGTCAGGCTGCGAGAGGCGATTGTCGAGGCCGATCTCGTCATTCACTGTGCCGGACCCTTCCTCTACCGCGATGCCAGAGTGCTCGAACTCTGCATCGAAACCCAAACGAATTATCTCGATGTCAGCGACAGCCGAGAATTCACCGAGCTCGCCCTCTCCCTGCGCAGCCGAGCAGAAGCGGCAGGCATCACCGCTACGATTAACTCCGGCATCTTTCCCGGCATTTCTAATAGCATGGTGCGTCAGGCTGCCGAGCAATGCGATCGCCCCGAAACCATTCAACTCAGTTACGTCGTGGCGGGCTCCGGCGGCGCGGGACTGACCGTCATGCGAACTACATTCTTAGGCTTGCTGCATCCGTTCGATGCCTGGATCGATCGCCAATGGCAATCGGTCTTGCCCTACAGCGATCGCCAATCCGTTCATTTCCCCCATTACGGCGATGCCCCAGTCTATTGGTTCGACGTGCCCGAGACCCTGACCCTCGCCGAATCTTTCCCCTCCGCGCAAGCGATCGCCACCAAATTCGGCTCGCTGCCCGATCTCTACAACCATCTCACCTGGCTAATGGCTCGCGCCATTCCCCCCACATTGCTCAAACGCCCAGTCACGATCGAGTTTCTCTCCCAAGTCAGCTATGCCATGACCCAAGTGAGCGATCGCTTTACTGGCATCGGCGTGGCCATTCGGGCCGACGTGACAGAGACAAAGGGCGATCGACAATGGCGATCGACATCCACACTGTATTGCGAGGATACGGCTGCTGCCGCTGGTGCAGGCACGGGCAGCATCGCTGAATCTATGCTTTCGGGGGAACTGTCGAAGCCGGGGGTGTGGCCTGTGGAGCAGATCCTGTCCACTCCTCTATTCGAGGCAGCCATGCACAACCGCAACATTCCCGTCACGCTAGAGCCGTTAGCGCGATCGCAGAGGGAGTCAGCAGCTAAGACAGATGGGGATCTGTGACCGATTCAATTGCCAAAATATTCAGCAATTCCTCGGGCGATCGCCTGCGCTACGCGCTCGCGATATTCCGCCGTGCGCAATCGGCTCGCTTCGGTTGGGTTGGTTAAATAGCCCAACTCCAACAGGACTGACGGCATGGTGATGGGGGTCTCCCGCACCATAAAGAAGCGCGCCCGCCGCACATTGCGATTGACTGCCCCCGTTCCCTGCACGACATTGCGATGCATGACTTGGGCCAATCGGGCGCTGTCGGGACGCAGGTAGTAGGTTTCGGCTCCACTAATGTTGGAGCGGTTGAGGGCATTGGTGTGAATGCTGACTAAAATCGCGGCTCCCCCTGCCACAGCCCTGTCGATGCGGGGTTGCAATAAAATTTTGCGATCGTCCGTCCGCGTCATCACCACATTGAAGCCCCGCTCCAATAACAACCGCTGCACTCGCTGGGTAATATCTAAATTCACCTCTTTTTCGCGAATGCCTCCCACCCCGATCGCGCCGGGATCGGCCCCCCCATGACCGGCATCGAGGGCGATTGTGGCTCGGGGTCGACGGCTGGGAAGTTGGGGGGTGGGAGCTGCCGTCGGTGCCGGCAACGGCACCGACTGGGCGACGGGGGGCGGCGCGGTTTGACCGATACCGAGGAGGTCGAGGGTAATGCGGCGGGAACCTTGGCCGGGAAACGGCTCGAACACGTTAAAGTCCCGCGAGGGCTGCACCAAGATGCTGACGGTCGTCGCATTTTCTTGCACGAACCGAATCCGCTCCACCGGACTGTTCGCAGACAAGCCCGGATCGGGTAAAGCTTCAGGCAGTACCGCCGGACTGACCGAGATGCGATAGGCCCGCGAGCTGGGATCCCAACCGCTGCGATAGAACATAAAACCATCGGCATCGATGACGAGGCGATTGCCCTGCAACTGCACCGATCGCAGCGTGGCCCGAGGCCCGTCAAAGTTGGCGGGGGTATTGGCCACTAGGGTTGCCCCTTGTGCCCCCCCGGCCGGGTAGAGTATCACCCCGCCGCGAGCAGCATCGTAGACACTTTCCCAATCACCGCTGGTGACATCGACGTCTAAGGCAATGCGAGCGACAGTCGGCAAAAATTGTCCGGCCCTGAGGGTACTGACGCCCAGCCGATTGACCGATAACTCTTTCGGACCCTCCATCTGGGAAACATCTGCGCCAAAAAAATCGACAGCAATGCGATCGGGATCGAACAAGCGGCGAGTTGTCACCTCAACAGGTCCGTTGGTGCGAATCAAGAAGCCTTCGGGTGTGGATTCAATGGCTGAGATGTGGATATCGACTTCGCGATCGCCAGTTTGAGCCACTAGCTGAGGTTCGGAGGAAGAGGCGATCGCCGGGGAGGCTGTACCGCTTGTCGGTAGCGGCGGGAGTAGCTCTGTCTGGGGGGGTGCGGCCGCCGCCACTGGGGAGACATTCTGCTGAGGCGATCGGGCAAGCTGAACTGCCCACCGTTCCGGGCTGGCGGTGAGAAGCTGCAATTCTGCGGGTGAGATCGGGCGATCGGGATCGATATCCAACACAATGCGGGTGGTGTCGGGGTTGAATTGACTGATGCGCAATGCCTGTACGCGATCGCCGCGATAGCGCTCGATCCGCTCCGGCTGCCCCCAAATCACTTTAGGAAAGTCCACCACCACGCGGGAGGGATTGTCGAGGGTAAATAGTTCAGGCCGGATTGCCCCCCCAGCATTCACTTCTAAGCGGCCCGAGGCGGGATTGTAGGACCAGTCGCGCAGTTGAGTGGTTTCAGTACTCTCTGCAAGTTCCGCAGCGCGGACGACGGCCGCTGGCGCGATCGCAGCTTCCAGCGCAGTGGTAACGACAGCCATCCCGCCACCCCACAAGCAAGTGCTGCAGCACACTAAAGGTAGCGCCCAATGCTTCAATTTTGTCCGCTTGTCCACTAAATAGCCCCACGACCCCCCAAGCTAAAACCCACTATAGCAACGGCAATTAAGGCAGTCCCCCATTCGAGCGCAAACCTCTTGCTGCTGAGGGAACAGTTCGGCAACGTTACCGAGATTGGGGATTCTGACAACAGTAATTCTGACTATAGAAGGAGGATACCCGAAGGTTGCCTATCCAACCGCTTGCAATGTTGGTGAAGCCATCAACTGACCGGACAAACTAAAGGCTCGCGCTTCGCGAATTTCCACTGGCACTAACTGACCGCGCCAGCGCTGCAGATCCCCCTCGAAAAACACCATCCGGTTCGAGCGGGTGCGACCGCTCACCTGGTCCGGTCGTTTGGGATTGGCCGCTTCCACCAATACCTCTTCAATGCGACCCAAATAGCGCTGGCTGCGGGCGGCGGCTGACTGGGCTACAGCCCGGTTGATGCGCTGCAGGCGATCGCTTTTCACAGCTTCACTCAACTGTTCCTCCCACGTAGCTGCGGGAGTGCCCGGGCGGGGGGAGTAAGCTGCGGTATTGACAGCATCGAACTCGATATCCCGAATCAACTGCAGCGTCTCTTCAAACTGCGCCTCAGTTTCCCCCGGAAAGGCCACGATCGCGTCGGCGGTAATGGAGGCATCTGGCATATACGAGCGCACCAGAGCAATGATGTCGCGATAGCGTTCGTGGGTATAGCCTCGCCGCATCCGCTTGAGCACTTCGTTATTGCCCGCCTGAAAGGGAATGTGAAAGTGCTCGCACAGCTTGGGCAGTTCGGCACAGGTGGCGATTAACTCTTCCGTAAAATAGCGGGGATGGCTGGTGGCAAACCGAATGCGCTCGATCCCGTCCACATCGTGGATGTAGCGCAGTAGGGCGGCCAAGTTGGTTTTCAGATCGCGACCGTAGGCATCGATGTTTTGTCCCAAGAGGGTAATTTCTTTAAACCCCGCGCGACCCAAGGTCTCAATTTCTTGTCGAATTGCCTCGGGAGTGCGGGACTGCTCCAGCCCTCTCACCGACGGCACGATGCAATAGGTGCAGCGCTCGTTACACCCATAAATCACATTCACCCAAGCAGTAATGTCGCTGTCGCGGCGGGGCTTAGTAATGTCTTCAAGAATGTGGGTGGGTTCTGTCATCGCCACCTGATTGCCCGCTTCCACTTGGGCTAACAGGTCCGCCAAACGGTTGACATACTGCGGCCCCATGACGAGATCGACTTCGGGCACCCGCCGCAATAATTGTTCCCCCTGCTGCTGGGCCACACAGCCCGCCACCACAATTTTGAGGGCAGGGTTGTCGTGCTTGCGTTTAGCTTGACGGCCCAAATAGGAATACACCTTCTGCTCGGCATTATCGCGAATGGTGCAGGTGTTGTACAGCACTAAATCGGCGACAAATTCATCCTCGGCAGCGGCATAGCCGAGGGTTTCCAGAACCCCAGCCATACGTTCGGAATCGGCCTTGTTCATCTGACAGCCGAAGGTGGTGATGTGGTAGGTCTGCTGAGACATGGGATGGGGGGCCGGATGGGGTAGCAGTGCGAAGCAAAGACCATTCTAATGTTTTCTGTCGAACTCGTGCATTCTGCGCTCTGCGATCGCAATGGGAAAAGAAAGCGTAAATATTTATGGCTCTATAGGGATAGCAGGGAGGTGAGATAGAAGCGGCATTCTGCTGTTGCGCTGGCCGGAGGGTGTGAAGTGTCCTAGATGCGGGAGCGAGCAGGTCAACAAGCGGGGTATGGATGATACTCAAGCGTATCGTCAACGCTACATCTGTCAAGGCTGCGGCAGACAGGTTGACGATCTGACGGGGAGCATCTTTGCCGCTCGTCGCCAGCCATTGCGAGTTGGGATTAGGGCTCTTGCCAACTTTTGGGGATCTGGAAAATAACCCGTCAATATACTGACGATTTCGAGCGGATAGAAACCAGAAATCGGGGTTGACAGCCCTCTTCTCTATAAAATTGAAGACAAACATTCTCGTCCAACAGTGATGAGCACCAAAAGTTGGCAAGAGCCCGAAGTTGACGTGATTTTGCAACTTGGCCTGGATAGTCAATTAATCGAGGTGCCCTTAAAGCGCAGCTTCATGGAAAATCAGTATTAATTATGACTATTTCTAATTAGATTGACGATACTATTTATAATATCTGAATATATCGTGGTTGGAGCTCTATCTACATTATAGTAATTAGAAGCTCTTAATTTTTTACGATTGCTTAAAGGAGGAACAATATCTCCTAGAGAAAGGATATTGTTCCGGGTTTCGCTAAGGATCTGAATTATTTTGTTTTGAGATTTTTCATCCTTGATGAGGGTATCAAGTTGTAAATCCCTTAGATTATGCCCTTGATTGAGGAGTTCTCCCTCCCACTCTTCTCGAACATTAAGAAGCCATTCATTGTCTGGATCGGCGGCTATCTTTGCATCAATAACCTCAAGAGATTCATCGATAATAAATCTCAAGTCATAGTCTTTTACGCTTACAAAGCCTTTTTTGTAGAAAATTTTTTTTGCATTTCTATCTTAAGAAGCGAACTCTAATTGTGTCTTTAATTCGACTTAATAGATCTAAAGATTGTTGATCTGTGAGTCCCAGTAAGTCTACAACAATTAGGTCAATATTAGATGTAGGCAATGAATCTACCTCACTATTAATGCTCCTTGCCACACGTGGTAAATTGAGCTCAGGAATCAATTCAAATGTTTGGATCCTATCGTTGATCTCCAAGAATGGTCCTTTCAGCTCAATGTTATCTCTGCCTGGAGCATCCACAAAATCAAAGCCTATTGTTGCAGGATTCCTAATCTCTCGTCCAAGTGCAGCCTCAAGGCGAGCTCCACCTAAGCCCTCTACAAAGTCAGGTCTACCTTGCTCGAGGTTATTAGTCAAAGCCTGGATGCGCTGTACAAATGGATCGTTTGGTGAATTTTGTAGCCCAGAGTTGACTCTATTCACAAAATCAAAGTCTTGCTGGAAGCGGGCTGCTGAATTTGTAATCCCGTCAGCCCTACGAGAGAAATCTGCGAATCCAGAGGGATCTTCAGCTCTGCTGGCGCGACTGGCATTGAGACGAGCGCGGACTTCAGCGGGGTCTGGGACATTATCTGAGAAGTTATTTCTCCGACCTGGAACGATTGGGAAAACTTCAGCAGCATCAGAAAGATCCCCGAGAGTGCTCGTTCGAGGGCCATCGGGAAAGGAGCGAAAAATATTGTCTGGCGCTGCCCCGGCAGTAATAATCTCAGCCAGTCCCTCGACAGCGGCTGAAGCACCTGCACTGGTTCGCTCTTCCGTGGTTAAGACTCTACCGGTGGCGAAATCGGTGCCAAAGATAAATTCTGACAGATTAGTTCCCAACTGGAGAGCACCTCCAATAGCCGCTCTGCGGCGGAGTTGGCGGGGCGTTAAACCATTGACTGGAGTCGAAAGATTTTGTTGGGCTCTCTGCTCCTCTCGGGCGATCGCCTCATCCACCTCATCCAAGCGACGACCGATATTATTCAAAGTCGTCCCGAGGGCTACCACACCGAGAATGGTGGCTGCTACTGGTAGTGCTGCTGGGGCTAGTGCTGTAAACCCTGCGATCGCTATCCCCACAGCAGCTCCAGTGACAACGCCACCGGTAACCACTTCTCGTACAAACTGGTCTGGGTTAATTGGCTGGGGCTCAGTTAAAGGAGCTGTTTCAGGAGTAGTCGAAGGTTGGATTCCAGCAACATCTGGTCCATCGGTGCCATTCACAGCATCGGGAGACACCACAAAGGGGCCGACTCGGCGACGAGGATCGCGGGGACGATTGGGGCGGGGATCCCGAGGTGGTAGGGGCTCTTCTGGCTCGTTGATTTCTGCTTCCGGCTCGTCGACCGCAGGCTCGGGCACGGGGTTGTGCTCGCTATTGGACAGCTCGGTGCCTTGATTGGGAGAGGGAGCGCGCGGGGGTAGATCGTCCTGCGTGATGATGATATCGGCCCCTTCGTCGATGATTGGCTCGGGAGTTAGAGTGGGCTGTTCGGGGGCTTCGGCAATCGGCGGTTCGGGTGTCTCAGCACCCGGTGAAGCAGAAGCTCTCACATCCAGAGACAAAAACGGCTTGACCGGGTGGAAGCTCGGCTGTGGCAAGGGGATGTTGATGGTGCGATCGAGCAGTTTGCGGCTTGGCAGCACGAGCGGGTGGAGCGCTTCATAGCCTATCTGACGAAGCATCTACATCGAATTGTCAATTACAGCTATTTCCAGACAGAAGGGATTTCCATCGGCTCGGGAGCCATTGAGTCTACCGTCAAGCAAATTGGTCGGCGCATCAAAATTTCAGGAGCCCAATGGAAGGAGGATAATGTTCCACAAGTCCTCAAACAGCGCTGTTTCTACCTCAATGGATTTCTCTCTGCTTGAAATCTGCAAAACTGGGATGCACTCTATTGAGGGGAACTCGAAAAATTGCTTTTGTCCAAAAAGCAGAGCCTGGAACCCTTGAAAACTCGTTGAAGATTCTCAATAATTCAGCCATATTCTCAATAAGCCTGAATTAATCGAGGTGCCCTTGAGTTAACCTCCTAATATATCTTGCTTAGAGATGCTTACATCTTTAGATCCCTCAAGAAACAGTCCTCCTGACATGCCTGAATATAACTCATCAATGGCGTGACCATAAGCTTTAATCATTACGATCTTCAGGTTGACATATCTAAGATTTTCTATGTCAGTTACTTCATAGTTCCCTTCGGGCGTTCTGGCTAGAATATTTCTATACACTTTCTGAAAAGTATCACCTATTTTTATTGTACCCTTATTGCAAGCACCTTCAACATAGAGCAAATCTTCTATTTCTTTTACAGAATCAATCAAAAATTCCATGACTCACCTTAATTTGCTGCACGCCTCGTGAACTCGAGAATTTGCTCAGGTGTTAAACGAGGAGTATTTTCTAAGATTTGTGTTGCCTCCTGAACAGATCCAATTGAAGGCGGTAGGTCTGCTACACCTAACTCACTTAGGATTTGTCTGGCCCTATCAGCCGATATAGAATTTGGTGCGTTACGAGCAAAGTCTGATGGAGACATACCAACAGCCACCTCTCTTTCCAAGGTTCTCCTCACATTCCCTAAGTTTATGTCAGGGCTGCCAAAATCTTGTGCATTTCCGAACAAAACTATGGGATCTCCACCTCTTGCTTTGCCTTCAAGAGCAAAAACTGTTGCTACCAGAGGATCTGTAGATGCAGGCGAAATTCCTAACCGCTGTAATATGGGATTCCCAGGAAAGTCCCTTGTGGTGCCACGAAATAGAGGAGTACCTCCCAGTAGCTGAAGTTGACGAGCGATCTCACCGTCACTTAAACCAGCCCCTCTCAGTGCAGTCAATTCGCTCAAGTCAAGATCGCTAAGTGCTCCGTTATCTGCTCGGCGCCCTGGGACTAGCGGAAAAATCCCTTCAGCAGCATCGCCAAGAGCTGACTCGGATGCCACCTCTCGTGAATTACTCAAGCGTATGGGTCCAGAATTGCGACTGTTAGCAGTGAATGTCCGAACCACTTCATCAGCCGTAGTGATGAGACCAACCACCTCAGTGGCGGTACTCAAAACACCAGTCCCCAAGTCTTCGCTACGCTGCTGAGTGGACAGCGTTGCACCCGTGACGAAATCTCGACCCGTCACGCCTTGAATCAGTTGAGTGACACCAGTGATATCACCCACGGCACCCGTGAAAACTCTAAGCTGAGTTTCGACTTCAGAACGACCCAAGGGGCCGACCAGAGTCGAGCCATCGACAACACTCTGGCTTCTGCCTAGACTGGCGGCCTGTTGAGAGCGCCGTCTGAGGCTAAACCCAAACACTGCCACAGCCAATGTGACTCCCACAACCGCAGCAGTAACGGGTGCTGCAGCTAAGGCTAAACCACCAACGATCGCGCCTGTAACGAGTGCTTGGGAACTGTTGTTGAATGCATCAATAGCCGTGAGAGGAGCGATCGGGTTGGGAGTGGAGTCAAACAGTGGAGAGGAAGCAAGGCTGTCAGTATTTCCAGGAGTAGAGGAGGTTGTGGATTGGATTCCAGCAACATCTGGTCCATCGGTGCCATTCACAGCATCGGGAGACACCACAAAGGGGCCGACTCGGCGACGAGGATCGCGGGGACGATTGGGGCGGGGATCCCGAGGTGGTAGGGGCTCTTCTGGCTCGTTGATTTCTGCTTCCGGCTCGTCGACCGCAGGCTCGGGCACGGGGTTGTGCTCGCTATTGGACAGCTCGGTGCCTTGATTGGGAGAGGGAGCGCGCGGGGGTAGATCGTCCTGCGTGATGATGATATCGGCCCCTTCGTCAATGATTGGCTCGGGAGTTAGAGTGGGCTGTTCGGGAGCTTCGGCAATCGGCGGTTCGGGGGCTTCAGCGCTTGGTGATACAGAAGTCCTCTCATCAAAAGACACAGGCTCGGGGTTGACTGGGCTGAATTCCGTTGCTCTCAGCTCGGCGATCTCTCGAGCTCTCGCAAGTGTCTGGTTAATGGTTGTTTCGGGAAGGGATGTCTTACTACCTTCAGCGATCTCGTTGGAGCGATCGCGTAGCTCGTTAATAGTTGCTTGGGGAATAGTAGAGCCGCTCTCCACGCTCAAATTAAATTGAAGTGGCGACTCTGCCTGATTGCCACTGGGGTCGATAAAGTTGAGCGGACTGTTCCCCACATAGCGATATAAGTTGACATCTCCAGCAGCAAAGCCAATCGGGTCTTGGCTGATAAATTGACCGGTGGATGGGTCGAGGTAGCGGGCGCGGAAGTAATACAGTCCCGTTTCCTCATCAAACTCTCGTCCCGTAAAGCTGAAGCGGAATTCAACGCTGGCATCGCTCTGGCTGGTGATGTTGCCGAAGCTGTCAAATGTGAGGTGGTTGACTACCGTGCCAGTAGAGTCGGCTATATCCCGCACCGTGTTTTGATGGTCGCTCAGGGCATACAGAACATTGCCCGCCCCATCCTCTTGCGCCACGACGCGATCGATTGATGTGCTGTGGAGGAACCTTTGGGTAACTTCACCGCTCTCGTACGTCACTAAGGCAATATCGCTACCGTCATACAGATACCGCTCGGTTTGTCCCTCCACAGTGCGCCCAATGCGGCGATCTAGGGCATCGTAGGTATATTCCGCTCGCCCAGTCTCGTTGCCGCTACTGTCGAGGGTGATGGCAGAGGTGAGGCGGTTGCGATGGTCGTATTCGTACTGGGTGACTTCGCCCGTGGCCTTATCGGTGCGTTGGGTGCGATTGCCCTCCGCGTCGTAAGCGTAGGTGAAGTTCTCGTCTTCTAAAAGCTGATTGTTGGGACCAACGATATTACCGGTATTGGTGCGGTTACCGGTGGCATCGAAGCTGAAAGATTCGTCAGTTTGGAAGTCGAAGTTGCCTTCGAGTTGTTGGCCGCTGGCATCGTAGCTGAAGCTGCTGAGACCATCGAGCGATTGGATGGCGGTGATGCGATTGGCTGCGTCGAAGCTGTAGGTGTAGTCGGCCAGGACTGTGCCGCCTGCGTCAGTATGAGTGATATTGGCCAGACGACCGGCAGCATCGAAGCTGTGGGTGGTGGCGATCGCCACTTGCGTCCCCGCTAAGTCGTTGAAAGTTTCAACGCCAATCAGTTGGCTGGCGGCATCGTAGGTATAACTGACACGCTTGTCGCTGACCGCTGCCCCTGTTTGCGTAATATCAATGACGCGATCGAGTGAGTCGTAGGTAAAGCGTTCGACACCAGTTTCGACTGCGTCAATACTGTCGGTGACACTGAGGCGATTGCCGACGGCGTCGTAGGTGTAGTCGAGGGTAAAGGTGGGGATTCCGGCAGTACCGGTATTGTCGCTGCGGGTGAGGCGCCCAGCGGCGTCGTAGCGGTAGGTATAGCTGGAATCAAAGTCGCTGATGCCTATCAGTTGGCTGGCGGCATCGTAGGTGTAGTCGATTTGCTCGACAGCTGTGCCTGCATCGTCTAAGAAGCGTTCTTGCGTGAGGCGATCGAGGCTGTCGTAGCTGTAAGCGGTTTGGCGACCGTTGCGATCCACCAGACTGGTCAAATTACCGACTTCGTCATAGTTGTAGCTGCGGCTGTCACCCAACTGGTTGGTTTCGCGCACCAGCAGATCGCGGACGTCATACTCATAGGTAGTGGTATTGCCAGATGCGTCGGTGATGGATGCGAGAGTGCCGACGGCAGTGTAAGTGGAGGTAGTAGTAAACCCGAGTGGGTCAATCGTGGCGATCTCTCGATTGAGCTCGTCGTAAACAAAGCGGGTGGTATTGCCCAAAGCATCGGCTTGCGAGGTCAAGTTGCCGACCGCATCGTAGCCGAACAGCGTCGAGTTACCTAAAGCATCAGTGATGCGTGTTTGGCGATCGAGCGCATCGTAGCCAAAGCGAGTGGTGCGCCCCAATTCATCGGTAAAACCGTATCAGCCTCGGGAGAGTAGGGTAGGGCAATCAGCCTGTGCTCTAAGTTCATCACCCTTTTGAGTGCCTGATAAAACCTATTTAATTTAGGTGATACAGTATTTTAGCTAGATCCTGGATGACACAAAAGTTGCATTATCTTTATAGTCCATGCAACTTCTGTGTCTACTTTTAAAGCTATGAAAGCCTTATAGATTAAGCTCTTTTTCTGGAATTTAAGCATAGAAAATGTGCAGGAAGCCTTGTGGATAGAATCGACACCCTAGGAGTAGGGTTGGATGCCTGATAGATTTTGTTCCGTGGGCAGTGCCCACCCTAACTCGCTCTCCTCTACTAGGAGCTGATTGTCTCCAGCATGAAAGAAGCGGCATCGATATCCCAAGTTAGCCAAGCTGGCGGGTTCTTTGATACTCCTTCGATAGAAAACCGTTTGTAGTTTTGGCCTTCCGAGGGTTGAGCTATATTTTTGTCTACTATTTTTTCTCCTGTAAAACCTTTGCGATCTTCTGAATATAGAGCTAGTATTCTGTGAGAATAAATTACATTTTTGAAGATAGCAATACATGAGTCAGATGGTTGGATAATTCCCTTTAACGGATGCTCTCCAAATATATACAAGCCAGAGTCGATATTCACGTATAAATCTTTATCAGAGAAGCTAAATTCTCCGATGTTACATTCTGTAAAATGTAAATCTTCAAAATAGTTTTCGGTGATCATTTTACTGTATTCGCTCAAGTATAGTAGTCACTATGCTATCATTATCAATTGGTGCACCATCTGTTCTAAAAAATTGGAAGTTAGCAAACTCCTGTGGAAGTGGAATATTTTCCTGGACTATCCTTAAGTTCAAATTGCTTAGCACTTCGGGGCTGACTCGATCAACTTGTGCAAATCTATTGTTGGGCGTACCACTAACTATAATTCGGCCTCCTGGTCTGGTGACACGTGCAGCTTCCGGCAGGAAATCTAGCATGTTTCTATTACTACCTTCTGGAATGAATGGATTGAAGGTAGTAACTCTATCAACACTATTGCTCGGAATAAATGAAAGTCCATCGGACAATATATTAGCTCTGACACCCTGCTCGGCAATGATATCAACATTGATTGCTCCGGGAACTTGGGAGTTGCGACCACCGAATAAGTCAAGTGTGGTATTACCTTGCCCAGAAAATAGACTGCCAGCATTGTCAGCTGTAAAGAGACCACTATTTGGGCCAATAATTGAGTCAGAGGCAATTCACTTTTTAGATGTAATTTTCTCCGATAAATACTGGGTTTGAGCGGCTAAGGAAAAAGACGGTGATGGTTGTTATTTGAGCAAGCCCCCCGAGGCAAGAGTTGAATCAATTCTACTGCTCGTCCAACTGTTCGGCGGCTAAGGTGGCGAATAACTCATCGGCTGTGGCGGGTGTCTCTTCAGTCTGTCCATCCCAATCGACGGAGAGCGATCGCTCGGAACGAGCCGGGTGAGTGAGGGTATGAACCTGCTTGAGCTTCTTAATCGAGACCTGGGTGTAAATCTGAGTGGTATCGAGACTGACGTGACCCAGCATCGCCTGAATGTGACGGATATCAGCTCCATTCTCGTGCATGAGCGTCGCCATCGTGTGACGGAACAAATGACAACTACCCGTCTTGCCCAGCTCAGCCTTATCGACATAGGAGCGAACCAACTGAGTCAAGCGGTTGGGAGTCAGCGGCTCCCCCAGATGAGAGAGAAACAAACGGCCATCCTCATGACCGCAACAGAGATGGGGCCGCACATCAGCCAGATATTTCTCTATCCAAGCCACGGCCCGAGCGCCAATGGGAATCATGCGGTCCTTGCGTCCTTTCCCCTGACGCACCATCAAAGTACCCCGTGCATATTCATCCGACTTCGGGGTCTTGTCCGCTTTTGGTGATCGTTAAATCTGTCCTAAATGAGGCGCTTATTTCGTATAAGAATCAACTGATTAGGATGAGGCGCTTGGCCAATAGCTCGAGCCCAGCCCTTCCAAACATCTGCCGTTTCAGCATTTTTAGTCGGTTGTTTTGACCCTCCACTGGCCCATTGCTCACCTCGAGTGTGAGAGCTGCTTTCACCGCATCGTAATCTTCTTGAAGACCCTTGGCAAAACTCCGTAATGCCTTGATTGAGCTGCTCACAGCTGTCTCCAGCCAATCGTCGAATTCCCCAGGCAGTCGCTCGCGCACCAGTTTGATGAACCCCTGAGCCAGAGCGATCGCCCCCGATAACTTTGGCTGCTGGCCCAGTTTTTCCAGCAGGGTTTTCTCCTCAGGCGTAAGGTTTTCAGGCCGTGTCAACAGCAGCCAAGCCGCCCGCTTGGCACTCAAAGGCTCTGACACTGGTGTGGCGGGTGATGGCGCTGGTCCCCGACCCGGTAAGTCATTGAGGGATTCTCGGCTGGGCTTGATGGAGGGCAGAGAGCAACGCAACTGCCGAGTGTAACGGGCGACGGTCATATAGCTGCCCGGGTACCCTTGCTGTTGGATCTCGCCAAACAACTGTTTAGTTTGTTGGCGCCCTTGCTGCCATTGCTCTGACAGGTAAGCCTTGTATGGATCCAAACAACTGGGGTTTCTCCGCCGCCCCACAGGATATTGCCATTCCGGAAACGTTGACGCGGCCAGGTAGGTATACACCGTTCGCTCGCCAATGCCGAGGTGATGGGCAATGTCTTTAATGGCATAGCCTTGCTTGCGTAGAGCATGGGTTTGTTCCCACTTCTCCAGTCGTATGGCCCGATTGACTTCCCTTTGGGTTCGATATCTATCCGGAGCAGCTTCGGGGGTCGGTGCTTCGGTTGGCTGTTGGGCTTGAATCTGTTGCTGCTCAACCTGTTCGAGCGACTGGGTTTGTCCCTTAAAGACTTTCTCTAAAGCCTCTTCGAGATTCTGCAACAGATGAAAGCGATCGGCTACCTGGATGGCATCGGGTGCTCCATCGCTCATGCCTCGCCTGTAGGCTTTGGAGCGATCTCTCGAGAGAATCTTCACGCCAGGATGCTCTTTCAACCAGGCTGCTAAGGTCCCAGCCGCCCGGTCGGGGAGTAGTGCGATCGGTTGGTTGGTCTCCAAGTCGACCAAGATCGTTCCGTAATGATGACCCGTGCGAAACGCGAAATCATCCACCCCCAATATCTTTGGCGTGGCCATGACTGGTAGGGGCAATTTGGAGATGGCTCGCAAGATGGTGTTGCGGCTGTATCCGTATCCGAGCTGATGGCTCAAGCGGGCTGCTGCCGAACCACCGAGGGCTAAGCCCATCGCTTCCAGTTGAGCCGTGTAGCGAGTCGTGCGTCTGGCCCAAGGCGCGACAACCTCGGGCAGACGCTCCGTAAAGATACGCCGAGGGCAACGCTCGTTGAGGCAGAAGAACTTACAGACTTGGAGCAATATCGTCAGCGTGAATTGAACTAATGGCAGATCCCTCAACGTTCTCTCATAGTGGCTATGGATGCGATCGGTGGAGCGATGACACAGCGGGCAACAGGCCACCGTTTGAGTCGAGCAGAGGTTAACAACGAGCTGTTGGTTGGCCGGATCGATACTCCAACTGTTCAAGCTCACATCCGTTTGGCTGGGCAGGAGATGCTGTAAAAGTTCCACGGGCTTGGCAGAGTGAGGGTTTGCACCTGGTATTCTCCTATACCTTCTCTGCATCACCAAAAGCGGACAAGACCCCGAAGTTGGCGTTATTTTGCAGGGCGTTGCCAACGACTGCACAGTTGTACCAGTGTTTTGTTCTTTCGGTTTGGGCGACCAAGTTTTACCTGCCCATTGACTTAATTCGCATTGATGAACGTACTGGTAACATCGCTTTCATTGCGGGTGAAGAAACAGTGATTACCATTGATGCTCAAGGGAGATGGGATAAAACTCATGAGTGAAGTAGATTTGCAGATGATGTCCCTTAAAGAGCTGAAGGCTTACGTGTTATCCCACCGTGAGGATGACCAGGCATTCCATACCTACATGGATAGACTTCAAGCTGAGGCAACTTGGACTTCTTATCCGCCTCTGAAATCGATGGAGGATATGGAGAATTACCCCGAGGTGATTGAGAGATTTCAGCAGGATTCTGGCCAGCATTCATAGATGAAGAAATAAGGTGCATCCCGCTTCGAAAATGCACCTTATTTCTAGACAATGGAAATCGACCTCGAAGGTGAGGGCAGGTTTACCTGCTCTTACCTTTGAGGAGCAAAACAATCTTGAGGGTCGTGCCCGTGTTTTTTCCCGCGCCAAGCAGCTACGGCGGGTGGGTGGGTGCGTTGCCCCTGCTTCGTTGATGGCACTGTTGGGCATTAGCGGGGTTGCGCGGGGGCGGCTTGGCGCGAATTGGGAGGCGCGATTAGCGCGGGTGGGGGGACTAGCATTGCCGTTGCACGACCGTGCGCTTGATCACCGGCGATGCGGAACAAGCGGAGCAAAGCGACTTCATTTACGTATCAGCCTCGGGGATGAGCAGTAGTCAATCTAATGCGGTAGGCGGGTGCCCGCCCCACCCGAATTCAAGCCTCGCGCTCTAAAACCGGGATTTATTTAGCCAATATTCAGATTTTTTAGGATCAATTTCTAAACCAAGTAATCCTTTTTGATAGGCTTGACTTAGGATTAATTGTGAAGGAGCATATCCTTCTTTACTTGCTTTCTCGAAATATTTAAAAGCTTGCTTGTATTTTTTAAGATCAAGATAGATTTCCCCTAGTCTATGGTAAGCATAAGAAAAACCTTTTTCCCCAGCTTTTTCATAGTATTTTTTTGATAGTCTATAATCTTTTTCAAAATCACTAGACAATCCATATATTCCCGAATATATATCTCCTAACATTGATTGTGCTAGAGGCATATCTTGAGATGAAGCTAATTTTAATAGCTTAATTGACTCTTTAGGATTGCTTTCAAAAAGAATAGTAGCAAGATTTATTTGGGCAATCGCATAACCCTGCTCAGCTGCAAATCGATACCATTTAGAAGCTTCAACTAAATTGGAATCCGTGCCTTGACCTGAAAAATACATTCCAGCAAGAGAGATTTGAGCTTTGACATCTCCACTCTCAGCAAGTTTTTGGAAAATCCTAAATGCTTTATCAAATTCATTATTTTGATAGGCAAAATCTCCATTTTCAAAAGTATCCATTTATATATCTCCATGGAGTAATAAAACATCAGAAACTTTGAGGAATTTATTTCATTCAACCAGCAGAAAAAATGCATCTTACTATGAGATCGATCAAATGATTATCTGGCAAAACTCATAGCCTCTTAGTCAAAGGTAACAGTTGGCAATATTCTCAATAAATAATCACTGAAAGCCCATGCATGCGTTCTGACTTAGAACGGTTAAAGCTCTTATCAGCAGAGCAGCAATGGCTAAAAGCTTTACGTGTCAGTCTATTCAGCATTTTGATTTAAGATGCGTTTACCCTGCTTCAACCAGCCGGCTCTAGGTTTCGATCTGGTGGGAGCCAATCTACTCCTTCAGGACATTTTTCTCCTAATGGCACAAAACCATGAACCAACCAACTACGTGGATCTCCTTGACAATGATATTGACATAATTCTCTGCCCAATGCAGGCATTGGGGATTGACGTACTAATTCACATCTAAATTCTCTCTCATTATTATCTTCAGAACAAGTAGTCGGTGGTAATGGGTCTGGGAGAGGATCGGGCTGAGTGTCATGCTCAAGCCAAGGAACTGGAACGGGCGATGGCGATGGCGATGGTGTTGGCTCAACACGAGGAGTAATATCAGTGCTTGTATCAGTTTCAGGAAGGGCACGAGGTAGGGGGGAAGGATCACCTTTTAAGGGCCAGACTAAAGGTGGTACCTCTGTCTGTGAAAGAATTATTACACCCACTACAACTAAACCAGCAATAACAATAACTGGTACTAGTGGTATGGCGAGAGGCAAAGCAAATAACCCAGAAGGATCGGTCAGATTGACAACAGAATTTCCAACATAGCGATAAAGATTGGCATCACTAGCACCGAAACTTAATGGATCTTGACTGATGAACTGACCGATAGAAGGGTCATAGTATCGAGCCCGGTAGTAGTAGTTTCCTGTCTCCTCATCAAACTCCCGCCCTGTATACCCGAAGCGAAACTCTACATCAGGATTGCTTTCACCCGTAATGTTGCCAAAACTGTCGTAGCTGATGTGATTGACGAGAGTGCCATCGGAATCGAGCAGGTCTTTTACAGTGCCCTGATGGTCTGTCAGTGCCCACAGCACCTCGCCACCGGCATCTTCTTGTGCCAACACCTGGTCGATCGCCGGTCCATGCAAATATCGATAGGTGAGATTCCCCTGCCCATCAAACACCAGCGCAATATGCTCGCCATCATACACATACCGCTCTGTTTGCGTTGCTAAAACCCCACCGCCATCCGGGTCAACTGTCTTCTCGATCCGCCGATCGAAGATGTCGTACTCGTAATCAACCGTCTCGATGATATTGCCGTTGATATCAGTTGTGACCACCCCCTGCAGTCGATTGCGATGGTCCCACTCAAACGTCTCTAACTCCCTAGTTGCCTTATCCAGCCGAGTAACTCGATTCCCCTCACCGTCATAGGTGTAGGCATAGCTCTCATCCTCAACTAGTTGATTGCGCTCCTGAGTGACATAGCCCGCATTCGTGCGGTTGCCATTGCCGTCATAGGTATAGTCTTCATTCCCCTGATAGTCATACTCAGCCCCTGTCAACTGATTCCGTTGGTCGTAGCTATACACCGATTCCCCATCTGGAGAAGTCAGCTGGGTAATCCGACTGGCCGCATCGTAAGTAAATCCATAATCAGCCACCGTAGAGCTGCTATTCGCATGGGTCAATTGCTCCAGCCGTCCGGCCAGATCGTATTGGTAGATACTGGTGGCCACAGACTGAGTCTCAGCCAAATCGCTAAACCGGCCCACACTCGTCATTTGACTGGCAGCGTCGTAGCCGAAAGTGACAGACTTCTCGGCCACATTCGCCCCCGACTGAGTAAGGCGAGTCACCCGATTGAGCAGGTCAAACTCAAAGGTTTCCAGTCCAGTCTCAACTCCGGCGATGGTGTCAGTTACAGAGGTGCGGTTGTTGGCAGCATCGTAGCCGTAGGCAAGGTCCACCTGAGGAACACCCGTGCTGCCTGCATTCGAGACTGAGGTGGCACGACCGGCTAGATCGTAGCTGTAACTGTAGCGATGGAAAGCATCCCCTGCTGCTTTCAGTTGGTCGGCAGCATCAAACTCGTAGACGTAATCTTGCAGCAGCTCGCCCAGCTCGTTATATCCCTGCTCGCCGATACGGCGATTGAGTTCGTCATAGCTATAGAGGGTCTCGAATCCATTACCATTAACCATCGAGATCCGATTACTGGTGGCATCGTAGCTAAAGGTACGCACATCTCCGTGGCTGGATTCTGCCTCCACGCGATGGAGCTTGTCGTAAACGTATTCGGTTCGGTTCAGTTCGGGGTCGAGTAGGGAGATAAGATTGCCAGCGGCATCGTGACCAAATGTGGTGGTGTCGTTATTGGCATCCGTAATACTAATCTGGCGATTGAGCGTGTCGTAGGCGTAGCGGGTGATGGAGAGCGTAAAAAAACAGGGGAAACCCTATGAATACTAGGATCGAGCGATAGTTGCCCTCATCCGATACCTGTCCCAAACAGTGCCATCAGGCATCAAAATCCAGGTGCGATTGGGATTCACTGTCCTGCCGGATGTAATCTCCCCCGGTTTTTCCGCTCTCCATCCCCAGCAGGAGCGCTCGCAACTGATAGACGAATGGATCGATAGGTGCTGACATGCCTCTATCCTACTGCTGACAAGCTTTCCCCCGGTTTTTTTCGCTCTCATACGTTTTTCCCTGGTTGTTCCGTTCTCCTTATGTCCACATGGCTATAGTCGAGAAACCTAAACAATCACCACTTTGAGTTTTACCTATAACATAAATATCAAACATAGAAATTGTTCCAATTACATAAAAACGTAAACCATTTAGATTTGAGAGTAGCAATTCATCGATAGCATTAAATTTTTCACCATCCTCAACAAGGTACACTCCTTCTATTCCTGAAGCCATTCCTTTAAACTCCCAGGTGTTGAGAAAATTTGATGAATGCAGAAGTCTACTAATTAGCTCATCTTTACTTTCAGCATAATCAAAAGCATACTTATCTCGTTTGCTATAGATATTGTGGCAGTCTTGCCAAACAAATTTCAGCTTATCAAGAATAGGTTTGAGTTTAGATAAAATTTTTTCTACTTCTTCCTCATACCGCAAAATACGTCTATTCATATATCTTTCAGGAGTTGGGCGGCTTGGAAATTCTACATTTCTGCTGATTGGACTAATACCAATCCAGCAATCATTCATCACTTTACCCACTAAGATTTTGAATGACTCAAAAACATCCTTGGATGAATTTAGATCATTACTATAATCGTAGTTGTGAGTCACTTCATCATATTTAATGACTCTGTAGACTTGCAGTTCGTTGACGTGCGTTTGTATATTTTCAAGCAAAGAAAGATAACGTTTCTCCATTACAGCTGACTCTGAGTTAAAAATTCTGAATTCCTCTTCTCGTTCTCGAGCTATTTGAAGGCGTGTAGAAAGTGGCATAGGCATTCTACTATTGCCCTCGCTAGTTAAATACTCTGGATTTTGATCTAGAAACTCTTGCCACTGTTTAAAGTCTTCTAAATACTCTCCCCAACTCAAGAAATCGTCTAATTCGACGGCGACCAAAGTGCCTATGGACTTTAGCAAGCGGCTGATATTAAACTCCCCCTGTGTGCTCACATCCCAAACAAATGGCTTCAATCTATAATCAGTCTCTGTCTCAAAGAACAAGCCTTGAATGCTCGAATCAATTGAGCTTAGAAGTCCAGCTGTATCATTCCGCATCATACAAATGATCTCCAAGGGTCTATCTATGCAAGCAAAAACCAAAAATAATTAGCTTGATTTTTTTTCAAGGAGCAGGTCTGTTTGTCCTAATTGTCCATGTAACACCTGGTCTAGATTGGCGGTTTGGATCGTTGAAGAATATTCCTTCGAAGATTGTACCATCTGAGAAAGCAGCTGTTGCAACAATAATGTTAGGTCTGAATGGAGATCCAAGTAATGGGAATTCTTCGTCTCGTACTAACTTAACACGAACATTTACTGCAGGCACATTGTCTGGTATTGCAACGCATGCTCTTGTTGCCTCTTCCAAGATTTCCTTTAAATCCTCATAATCTTGCCTGTTAAAGTCTTTGCCTAGTTCTTCTAGGTGTTCTCTTACTCGTCTTTCAAATTCTCTATATCCTCCCGAATTTATGCTTGAATTCTGAGCAATAAAATTACTCCGATTGAAGTTTGAACCACCAAGAATATGGGCAATTATATGTCCATTCGTATCCGCTATATCTCCACCTTGATACCTTCCACCCCAAGGTGTTACGGTCGGTAGGCGTATAGGAATTGCATTAGGATTATAAACGATCAGGGCATTCACAATGTCTGATATAATCGTGTTATTTCCTACAGAAGGTTCTGTTCCAGATCTACTTACTTACCAACTACTTTCTGGCGAGGTAGAGAATTTGACCTGGCTATTATTGAGCGTATCGAAAATCGTCGTTCCATCAGAAAGCGCTATCTGCCTTGTTTGACTAATAACAGTCCCTCCATCCAGGCCCAAAGGATCGATTAAATTTACTGGAGAATTAAATACATATCTATATAAATTTGCATCTTCAGCCAAGAAGCTAAGAGGATCTTCATTAATGAATTTTCCAACTTTACCATCGTAATACCGAGCTCGATAATAATTGAGCTTCGTCTCTCTATCAAACTCCCTACCCGTATAACCAAAGCGAAACTCAATATCAGAATTCGTCTCGCCCGTGATGTTGCCAAAACTACCATAGCTAATGTGGTTGACCAGATTGCCATTAGCATCGAGCAGGTCTTTTACAGTGCCCTGATGGTCTGTCAGTGCCCACAGCACCTCGCCACCGGCATCTTCTTGCGCCAACACTTGGTCGATCGCCGGTCCATGCAAATATCGATAGGTGAGATTCCCCTGCCCATCAAACACCAGCGCAATATGCTCGCCATCATACACATACCGCTCTGTTTGCGTTGCTAAAACCCCACCGCCATCCGGGTCAACTGTCTTCTCGATCCGCCGATCGAAGATGTCGTACTCGTAATCAACCGTCTCGATGATATTGCCGTTGATATCAGTTGTGACCACCCCCTGCAGTCGATTGCGATGGTCCCACTCAAACGTCTCTAACTCCCTAGTTGCCTTATCCAGCCGAGTAACTCGATTCCCCTCACCGTCATAGGTGTAGGCATAGCTCTCATCCTCAACTAGTTGATTGCGCTCCTGAGTGACATAGCCCGCATTCGTGCGGTTGCCATTGCCGTCATAGGTATAGTCTTCATTCCCCTGATAGTCATACTCAGCCCCTGTCAACTGATTCCGTTGGTCGTAGCTATACACCGATTCCCCATCTGGAGAAGTCAGCTGGGTAATCCGACTGGCCGCATCGTAAGTAAATCCATAATCAGCCACCGTAGAGCTGCTATTCGCATGGGTCAATTGCTCCAGCCGTCCGGCCAGATCGTATTGGTAGATACTGGTGGCCACAGACTGAGTCTCAGCCAAATCGCTAAACCGGCCCACACTCGTCATTTGACTGGCAGCGTCGTAGCCGAAAGTGACAGACTTCTCGGCCACATTCGCCCCCGACTGAGTAAGGCGAGTCACCCGATTGAGCAGGTCAAACTCAAAGGTTTCCAGTCCAGTCTCAACTCCGGCGATGGTGTCAGTTACAGAGGTGCGGTTGTTGGCAGCATCGTAGCCATAGGCGAAGTCCACTTGAGGCACACCCCCCGTGCTGCCTGCATTCGAGACAGAGGTAAGGCGACCGGCTAAATCGTAGGTGTAGCCGTAGCGATGGAAGTTATCTCCAACTGCTCGCAATTGGTCGGCGGCATCAAACTCGTAGAAGTAATTGTTCAGCAGCTCGCCCAGCTCGTTGTACCCCAGCTCGCTGATGCGGCGATTGAGTTCGTCATAGCTATAGGTAGTCTCAAATCCATTGGCATTGACCATCGAGGTCAGATTGCTGGTGGCGTCGTAGGCAAAGGTGCGCACGTCTCCGTGGCTGGATTCTTCCTCCACTCGATGGAGCTTGTCGTAGACGTATTCGGTTAGGTTCAGTTCGGGGTCGAGAACAGAGGTGAGATTGCCTACGGCGTCGTAACCCAACGTGGTGGTGTCGTTATTGGCATCCGTAATGCCGATCTGGCGATTGAGTGTGTCGTAGGCGTAGCGGGTGGTGTTGCCGAGGGGATCGGTGACAGATAAAACATTACCGTTGGCATCGTAAGCAGTGGTTGAAGTGTGGATGAGGGGGTCGGTGACGCTGGTTTGCCAGTTGCGTTTGTCGTAGGTAAAGCGAGTGGTGCGGTTGAGTTCGTCGCTGACGGAGAGGAGATTGCTATTGGCGTCGTAGCGATAGGTGATGGTGTCGTTGTGGGCGTTGGTGACAGTTTCAACTCGGTTGAGCTTGTCGTAGTCGTAGCTCGCCGTACGGTTGAGTTCCCCATCGATCCCCTTGAGGTTGCCGATCGCATCGTAGCGATAGCGGGTGGTTTGAAGTAGTGGGTCGATGACGGAAATTTGACGGTTGAGGGCGTCGTATTCAAATTGGGTGAGGCGATCCAGTTCGTCTTCCACTGAGAGGAGATTGCCGACTGCGTCATAGCGGAATTCTGTTGCACCCAGCTTGGCATCAATGGTTTTGGTCAGACGGTAGCGGGCGTCATATTCAAATTGAGTGGTGTGGCCGCGCTCGTCGGTGGCACTGGTGAGGTTACTGGCTTTGTCATAACTCCGCAGATAGCTGTTGGAGTAGGGGTCGATTTGCTGGACGAGACGGTTGATGTCGTCGTAAGCAAACTCTGTGCGGTTCTGATTGCGATCGACGGTTGCAATCAGGTTATTGACCGCATCAAACTCATAGCGGCTGACGTTGCCTTCGGCATCTGTGGTGCTGACTAGGCGATCGCGAGCGTCATATCCATAGCGAGTGGCATTGCCACGCGGATCGACCACCCGAATCAGGTTGTTATCTAGGTCGTAGGCAAACCTGGCGATACCACCTTCAGGATCGAGGCTGGCGATGCGGCGATTTCGACTGTCATAAAAATGAGTCGTCGCATTCCCTCTAAAATCCGTCTCGGCAATCAGATTCCCCTGACCGTCATACTCAAACGTAGACTCGTCATTATTGGCATTAATAATCTTGCTGAGGCGATCGCGCTCCTCATACTCGTAGCGAGTCAGATTGCCATTGGCATCAATGGTTTCAATGAGATTCCCATAGGCGTCGTAGTCAAACAGAGTAACAGGTGAAAGCAGCGGGCCAACGCCATCGGGGTCGGCTTCGATAATGCGTTCTAGCCGGTTGAGTGCGTCGTACTCGTAGCTGGTACGATTGCCGTTTTCATCGATAAAGGTAGCCAAGTTGCCTGCCAAGTCATATTCAAACCGCACTTGAGCTTGGTCTGCGGTGCCCACCGCCACGGTGGTGGATTCAAGCCGACCCAAGACATCGTAATCGTTGTCAGTGATGCGGCCTAAAGGATCGGTAATGGTGTCAACCAGTCCCTGGGTCGTATAGGTAAAAAGGGTGAGGAGATCGTCAGTTTCAACAGAAGTACGATCGTCCTGGCCAATCACCTGCCGAATTTCAGTGGTATTGCCATTGGTAGGATCGATTTCGAAAAAGGTTTGGCGGCCTAGCTCGTCGGTGTAGCTGGCGAGCTGGTTGAAAGCGGGATCGTAAGAAAATCGTTGAGAACTCCCTTCTGCCGCATCAACCGCCGTCAGTTTAACCACTCGAACATTATCAATCCCCCAAGACTCATCGAATAAGCCCTGCAATCCCTCATCGGCAAATCGTAACGAGGTCAGACCATCTTGGGCGGTAAACGTGAGGGAAATATCCCGGTAAATCGCATCTTGATATTGCGAACTAAATCCAAAATATCCAGACTCATCAGGGGGTCGAAATGTCGGTTCGTTGGTCAGGCCAAGCGCCTCTCTAAACAGAATCGTATTGTCTGCTTCAACCCTGACAATATCTGGACCGCTGATTGCGCTGTTCTCATCCCAAGAGTCGATCGCGTATAAATCAAACGTTATATTATAAGTCTCTCCTGCTGTGGTCGATAGATTGAGCGTGGTTTCACTATTACTAAAACGACCTAAAAATGTACTAAAAGTATTTGGATGAGAGTTGTCGGTGTTGCTATTTGTCCATTCATCCAGAGAAGAAGAGATGATGTCGCCCTCAAAGTCCTCATCATAAGCTAGCTCTTCGAGGAGAAATTGGTTATTCAAAGGAGCAGTATCTTCACTCCATTGGACGCCATTGGTTAAGTCTCCAGTCAATTCATCGTTAGAGCTAACAGCGGTGTTATCAATATTCGTACCATCGCCAGCATCCAATCTCCAATAGCCAAGCAGCCCGACTTCGTTCCCCGCTAGCTGATAGTCGAGATGGCGCTGAATCTCTGCTTGCGAGCGTGCCACTCCCCAGGCTCGAATCTCATCAACCTTACCGTTGAAATATCCCCCACCCCCATTATTGATATGGCGGCCAAGCTGTGTGGAGACAACATTGGTATTGGTAGGAAGATTACTGTTATTGAATGCGACCTCTTCTCCGTTCACATATAAAATCATGCCTCCTTCGGCATCTAGAACACCAGCAATGTGAAGCCACTCTCCAGCGACTATATCGACGGTTGCATTGACATATCGCCACTGGCCGCTACGATCGCTTCTCCAAATCGCAAATCCAATCGTATTATCATTGCGATAAAGCCGATGAATGGTTCCCCCAGAATTGTCTTCACTGTAAATCGTCTCCCCGACCTCACTGGTGACTGAGTTAAAGTTCACCCAGGTTTCAATGGTTGAATTGGGCAGACCTGCCACGATTGGGGAAGAGCTGAGTTGAACGTAATCATCAACTCCATCAAAAGATAATGAGGCTTGGGGTAGAGTCGCGCCTGTGGAAAGCGAGACGGTATCGCTGATACTGGTCACATTACCCCGCTCGTCATAGGTGTAATTAGTCAGAAAGCCCCTGGCATCGGTTGTCTGCTCGACTAAATTATCCGCATTGCGTCGAACAATTCCCCCAGCCCCAACCCCATCGCTGGCATTGACAAACTGACCGGCCAAATCCAGTTGAGCGGCCCGCACATTCCCATTCGCATCCGCATAAGTGGCCTGGAGTTCGCTACCTCCCGCCGCCAGCGGTGCTGCTGTCACATCGCGAGTCAGATCCCCCCGCACAAACCCCTGCGACTCAAAGCCAGCCACCTGCACTGCCGACCCATCGGGACGTTCCGCCCGAGACGCACGACCAGCCTCGTCATAGAACGTCTCCTCCACAAAACCGCGCTTGGTAATCTCCGTCGTCAGCAAATGACGGCTGTCATAGCCCCAAGTACGAGCCGATTCATCCGGGTCGACAATCCGTGCGAGATTGCCAAATTCGTCGTGCTCCAAACGGGTGACTCGGCCTGCCGGATCGACGATGGAGGTAATGCGATCGCCCGTATATTCAAACCGAGTTTCCAACCCCACCGGATCGACCCTTTTGACAAATCGTCCCTGCAGGTCGTACTCGTAACGGTTCGAGTTGCCATTGCGATCGCGCATCTCCACCAGTTGGTTGCGCTCGTTGAATTCGTAAACCGTCTGGTCTGTGAGCGTGCGGCGGAAGGTACCATCCGGCAATTTCACCAGTTCGGAGAAATCCCCCAACGGCGATTGATAGGGCTCCCCCGCAAGGCTGGGCGCATCGAACAATAGCTCGCTGCCATCCCCATCAATCAGCAGCAGCGAACCATCGGCATTCTCGACAATCTCCTGCAGCCCCGCCAAGCCCCAGCCACTGCCAAAGACACTATCAACCGAATTGACGTGCAACAGTTCCCCTTGAGTGGTGTTGGACGAACCGACCAACTGGTTGCGTACAAACAGACGAATGCCACTCTCCAACGAATAGTCATATTTGCCAGACTTGACCGAGCTCAAATCCACTTGGAGGGAGGCATTGACCGGGCCACTTTCTGCCGGCAGACTCCAGAAGTTTTCTCCCCCCTGCAGGCCGTATTGACCCCCTTCAAACCCAGCGGCTTCCAGATCGAAGCCATCGGCATGAACGGTTAATTGCGCCATCAACCGCAGCCGCTCTTCAAAATTAGGCGCTAAGGCGGTGGGGTCGACATTGTCGTAGCCGAAGGAGACGAGATGATTGGGATTGGCTCGTTGGGAGTCGTAGGTGAGCTGAAGGCCGCGATTGACCCCTTGAGACTGGTAGGAGGCTAGATCGTGGGTTTCAATTAATGCCCCTGTAAACAGTTGAACCGAAGAGTTGAAATTACTGCCATCGGGATTGTTCGATTCACCTAATTCGAGGTTGTTGGTATCGGCTGGGCAGGTATTGCATTCGGGATGGAGCTGGTTGAGGCCCGGAGCCTGGGGGGTTGGAGCAAAGAAATGCCAGCTACTGTTGCGAATTCCCCCCTCAACCGTTTCAACGACAGTTCCGTCAGCACTGACTCGCCCGCGACCCACCACCTCGAAGTCCCCCGTCGCAGGATTAATCGAGTAGAGATCCAACTCAAATCCCGCTGCATATCCAGCTAAATTCGGCAGCGACAGGGGAGCCGCCTGGGCAAACACCATCTCCCCTGGCTGAATCGTCACCACCAGATCGGGGCTGAGGGTGTCCGGAAAGGCGGCTGGGGTAAGCTCGGCGGAAACCTCCGTGATACTCAACACGCCCCCAAATGGATTCCCCTGCGGATCGAGCAACGAATCCGCTGCCACAAATACCGCCGCTCCCGGAATCTTATCGGTGGTGACCGTGACGTCTTGACCCGCTGGAATAACCGAACCACTGTCTACGTCAATCGGCGGCAGATAAATCGGTCGGGTAATGACATTATTCACCCCGACGATGGCCTCTTGGCCCAACACCAACGGCAGTCTCTCGGCAATAAATGGATAGGCCCCAGCAATCGAATCGCCGTGGATTTTGAGGGCATTGATGTCGGGGAAGCCATTCAGGAGTTCTAGAGTGAAGGAACCATCCGCCGCCGTGAAGGTCTCTGCTTCACCGAGGGTAATGCGCACTCCCTCCAACACCTGTTGCTCTCCTGTCGCTGGGTCGAGCAGCGTACTGGCAATGACTCCCGAAACGCGGGTGGTGGCGATCGGGTCGGCTACCACCTCCAACGTCACCGCCTGCTCCACCGTTGCGGTCCCGTCTACGGAAGGTGACCTCCCCATGTATGGGAGGTTCGTGAAAACACTATGAGAGCGTGATGAAATGCCTGAGACGGTTTAAAGTTAACAGCGACCTAGCGGCCGCACATGCGTGTATTCACGGAAATAGTATAAATAGATGCGTAATAATCGTAAGAAATATTAAATAGGTATCAAAACAGAAATCGGCAAAGTAGTGCCTTTAGGCTTCGATCGAGACTTTGGGTCTGTGACTTATCGACCGCCTCAGATCGGGCGATGTCTGGGTTTGCAGGCTGCCCGAGCTGTGCTCGCGGCTAGCGAAACGAGGGCTGAGAGGAACTGGAGGGGCAAAGGGCGATCGGAAAAATTAACATGATGCTCCTATCGTGAAGCGATCGCCTCTCAGAATGGTTAGATCGCTGCAGCAGCAAGACTTCAATCGCATCTTTAACGAACGCACTGGATTGCGGTTTGACGATCGCGATCGAACAGATGTAAACCCTCCATATCAAACCAGAGGGGAACTGAGTCGCCCACTTTCATGGCAGTGCGCGGGTCGATGCGGGCCACAAACTCGCTGCCATCGGGACTTTCTAAATACACAACCACTTCATTTCCCATCATTTCCATCACCGATACTTTGGCCGTGACGGATTCAGGCGAGATGTCTGGAACGGGGTACTGTGGGTCGTGAATATTTTCGGGGCGCAAGCCAAAGATAACCGGGAGATCGCGATAGGGGCGAAATTGCTCGGCTTTGCGCTCGGGCAACTTCAACTCAAATGCCTCCGTTTTGACAACTAAGTCCCCGTCGCGATCCAGCAATAGCGCTGCAAACAGATTCATTGACGGACTGCCGATAAACTCTGCCACAAACACATTTTTGGGATGGTTGTACAAATTGGCTGGAGTATCGATCTGCTGCAGCACTCCGTCTTTCAGCACGGCAATGCGGCTGCCCATTGTCATAGCTTCCACCTGATCGTGGGTGACGTAAACGAACGTCGCCCCCAATTTTTGATGCAGTTTGCTAATCTCTGCCCGCGCCTGCACCCGCAACTTGGCATCCAAATTCGACAGCGGTTCGTCCATCAAAAACACCGCCGGGTCGCGCACGATCGCCCGACCCACCGCCACCCGCTGCCGCTGTCCCCCCGATAGTTGCGCGGGCTTGCGATGCAACAGCGATTCGATCCCCATCTGCTGTGCTGCTTCAGTGACACGGCGAGAGATCTCCGCTTGATTCATCCCCCGCAACGTCAGGCTAAAGGCCATATTTTCGTACACCGTCATATGGGGGTAGAGGGCATAAGATTGAAATACCATCGCGATATCGCGATCCTTCGACGGCACATCGTTCACTCGGCGATCGCCGATCGATATCTCCCCCGAGCTGACCTCTTCTAAGCCCGCCAGCATCCGCAGCGTCGTGGTTTTGCCGCAGCCAGATGGTCCGACTAAGACGAGGAATTCCCGATCTCGAACCGCTAGGCTGAGCTCGCTCACGGCAGTGAAATCGCCATATCGTCTGGTGACGCGATCGAAAACCACTCCAGCCATTTCAATCTCCTTACCATTACCGACACCCACCTGTGGCGATCGCCGCAGAAGCTGCCATCAACCCTTCACCGACCCCGCTAAAATCCCCCGCACGAAGAAGCGCTGCAGGGCAAAGAACACGACGAGGGGGATCGTCATACTCAAAAACGCTCCGGCGGTGAGTAGGTGCCAATCTTGACCGCGCGAACCCACAATATTGCTCAGCTGCAGTGTCACCGGAGCCACATTGGGGCTGCCGCCGAGGTAGACCAAAGCCACCAGCAAATCATTCCACACCCACAAAAACTGGAATACTGCAAAAGAGGCGATCGCCGGAATCGAAAGCGGCACGATCGCCTTGGTGAAAATCTGCCAGTGGGAGGCACCGTCCACCGAGGCTGCTTCAATTAGTTCTCTAGGCAGCGACCCAATGTAATTGCGCATCAGATAAATGCCGAGGGGCATGCCGTAGCCCGTGTGGGCCAGCCAGATGCCGAGAAATGTACCGGATAGCCCCAGCGAACTATAGGCCCGCAAGACTGGGATCAGAGTCATTTGCAGGGGCACCACCAACAGTGCGATCGTCAGGCCAAACAACAACTGCCGCCCCGGAAATTTCATCCACGCCAGGGCGTAGGCAGCAAAGGTGGCGATCGCGATCGGCATAATCGTGGCCGGAATCGCAATCGTCAAGCTGTTGAGAAACGCCTGTCCCATCCCTTCCGCCGTCGCCACCCGCAGGTAGTTTTCCCAAGTGAATTGGGCGAAATCTAGGGGGAGTTGCAATACCGTCCACCAACCGGAGGCCAGCAAAGCCTCTCGCTCTCGTAACGAGCTGATGAGTAAACCCGTGGTTGGCAAGCTCCACAACAAACAAATCGTGACGATCGCCGTGTGGAGGGGAAGGCGGGAGGCAAATTTCTGGACTTTGAGCCGCCAAGTTGAGGGGTTCGAGCTGGAAAGCGTCATTAGCGATTGGCCTCCTGCTGCTGAAAGCGACGGATGTTGGCGAAGATAACGGGAATCACCAAGATGAAGAGAATGACGGCGATCGCGCTGCCTCGGCCAAAATCCCGGAAGTTGAACATTTCTTTGATCATGCGGCTGGCTAAGACTTCCGTCCCTTGATTGCCGCCAGTCATCACCCAGACAATATCAAACACTTTCAGCACCAAAATGATGACGGTGGTGGCAACGACAGCGATGGTGGAGCGAACGTAGGGAATGATAATGCGCCAGAAAATCTGAAATTCGTTGGCTCCGTCGATGCGGGCAGCCTCCAATATATCGGCGGGAATACACTTAATGGCGGAAGAGAGCAGCACCATGCAAAAACCGGTATATAGCCAAATCATGATGGCGATCAGGGCGAAATTATTCACCGATCGCTCCACCAACCAGCCCACGGGCTCGAATCCCAAGCGGGTGATGGCAGCATTGAGCAGGCCAATTTGTTCGCTATTTGCGGGGCGGAAGGCATAGATAAACCGCCAAATCACGCTGGCTCCCACAAACGAAATCGCCATGGGCAAGAAAATCAGAGATTTTGCCAGAGGCTCGTATTTGACGCGATCGAGCAGTACGGCGATGACCAAACCAAACCCCACACTCAACCCCGTGACCAGCACCAGCCACAAAAAGTTATTGCGGAAGGCAATTAGCATCGCCCGATTGGTGAGGGCGAAGGCGTAGTTGGCCAATCCGACAAAGTTTTCCGAACGGCGATCGAGCAAGCTCAGGTAAAAAGTGTTGAGTGTGGGCAGCACTAAGTAGGCAGCTAAAACGACTCCTGCAGGCCCGACAAAGACCCAGGGCAGCACCCGAGGTCGCCAGCGGTAGGGCAACCCTTGCACCAACGCATTCAGAACGTAGAACAGCCCGATAACCCCCACCACTCCAGCGGCGATCGCCAAAATGACACTCAGCAGGCGAGTCATCAGAGGATTGCTGCCAAAGGCGAGAGCTAAGACCAGGATGCAGCCCAAAACGAGGGTGCTGGCAATAATGGCGGTTTTGGCGAAGAGAGACCGAGGGATGGCGGGAAGCCTCATGGGGAAACGGGGGCTATCTACATGGGGGACGGGGCAAGGATCTCGCCCAATCCTCCGTGATTGAATCTTTGCAATGGGTTCGGAGAGGAATAGTGCATTTTACACGAGGATTCAATGTCGGTCAGTACTATTCCTGAGGCCAACTGGCTTGAATGTTTGAGAGCACGATATCGAGTGGCGTGCCGCCAACGTAATCTGTCACCCCTGCCCAGAAAGAACCCGTGCCTACAGCTCCCGGCATCATATCGGAACCATCGAATCGCACTGTTTCGGCGTTGGCTAAAATTTCTGCTTGCTGGCGAGCGATTGCGTTGGGATAGACATCCAAACTGACCTGACTGTAGGGGGAGATAAAGCCTCCCAAGCCTGCCCAAATTTCGTGGGGCTGGGTGGTAACTAAATAATTCATCAAGGCTTCGGTTTCGGGGGTGTCGTTCAAAGCGGCAAAGGCATCTCCAGCCACCAAGACGGGCAGGCCATTGGCGCGATCGATCGGGGGCAGTGGAAAAATGGCAACATCTTCACCCAACACCACGTCTTTAGGGAAGAAGGAGGCGATGAAATTGGCCTGACGGTGTAGGTAGCACTGGGGCGGTTCGCTGAATAAACCGTTGGGGGAATCGCCGAAGGGGATCGAGATCGCACCCACGGTGCCGCCAACGACATAATCGGGGTTGAGGGCAATGTTGCCAAATTGTTCGAAGGCAGCCTTCACTTCTGGGGAGTCGAAGGGTAACTCGTTAACGACCCAGCGGTCGTAGGTCTCTGCCCCCGCCGTGCGCAGCATGATGTCTTCAATCCAATCGGTGCCCACCCAGCCGGTGGAACTGCCGCTTTCCATGCCCAAACACCAGGGCACGCGGCCATCTGCCACGATGCGATCGGATAGGGCAATTAACTCGTCCCAACTGCTAGGAATGTCGTATCCTGCAGCGTCGAAGGCAGGAGGACTGTACCAGACGAGACTTTTGACGGAGGCTCGATACCAAATGCCGTAGCTTTCTCCGTCGACACTGCCGAGGTCGATCCAGTCTTGGGAATAGGCAGAGGTGAGGACATCGCGATCGATAAACTGGTTGAGGGGGATCAAATCTCCCGAGCGGGCAAAGTCTGCCAGCAAACCGGGTTGGGGAAACATGGCGATGTCGGGGGCGTTATTGGCCGCCACCCGCACCGGCAGCAAGGTGGCAAAGGCGTCCGTTCCTTCATACACCACGTCAATGCCGGTTTCTGCCTCAAACGGCGCTAGGGCTGCCTCCAACTTATCTTGCTGTTCCCCAATCACCACTCCCAGTATCGTGACGGTGGGCTGGTCCGTGCGGCGATCGGCAGATGTCTCGCCTCCCCCTCCGCCACAAGCGGCGAGCAACGACAGTCCTGCTAGAAGAACTGGCAACATTAGATGTTTGGGGGATGGCAAGGTCAACATTATCTCCTCAGGGGCATCTCTCAGACCTTAGCTTAAACCTCCAGCATCGATCGGGCCAGAACGGCGTCTTCTCCCTGCGCTACTGTTAAGAACGGCTTTCACCGCATGGCTCGCCTCTTGGTTTACTTCCTCACTGTTAACTACCACTGTGCAGCTCTGATTCAGAGATTGCTGAAGTCATTGCCCGATAGTAGCAACATTGCCCATCGCGTGGCGATCGTGAATAATTCCCCTGGCGATCGCCAGTTGGAAGCCTGTGCGGGACCGACAGTTTCAATTTTGACGAGTGCAACCAATGTGGGCTTCGGACGGGCTTGCAATCTCGGCTTGCAGTGGATCTTCGCTCGCGATCCGCAGGCGATCGTCTGGTTAGTCAATCCCGATACGCGCCTGTTACCCGGCACCCACTTGCCAGCCGTGGCGGAATTTTTCGAGCGCTATGCCTCGATCTCGATCTTGGGCACGATTGTCTATACAGACTCGCAACAGGTGTGGTTTGCCGGAGGGAGCTTCGATGCGGCAAAGGGGGCGATCGCCGAAGCCAATCTCATCTCGAAGGATTCCGAGCACCCCTACGTCGAGTGCGACTGGGTCTCGGGATGCAGCCTCTTAATCAATCTGGCCCGGTTCGATCGCTGTCCCCAGTTCGACCCCGAATTTTTTCTGTACTACGAAGACTTCGACTTTTGCCAGCGCTATCGGCAACAGGGTCACGGCATAGCCATTACAGCCCAATTCGGGCTCTCGCACGCCCCCTCATCCATTACCAATCGCAACCGCTTTAACAAGCTCCACCACAGCACCTACAGCTATGCGATTGCCTTGGAGCGATATGCCGACCCACTGGCCAGATGGGGGCGGATGCTGCGGATAGGATTGGTGGCTTTGGCCCTGTTACCCCTTCAACCCGCCACGGCATTGGGCAAGCTATACGGTCTGGGGCGCTATTTCCGACGCTCAGCTCCGACTACTCCACAGTAGGCAGTGTCACTGCGACTCTCGTTCCCCCTAGCGCTTTAGAAGAGACGATTTCCAGTTCACCCCCATGATTTGCCACCAGCCGTTTCACAATCGCTAACCCCAACCCATTGCCTTCGGGCTTTGTGGTGAGGAAGGGTTTTGTGATCTCGGGCAACACATCAGCCGGAATTGGGTCGCCAGTGTTGTAGACGGCCACACAAACCTTGTCCTCTGCCGGACGGGGCTCGATGGTCCAATGGACTTCTCCACCCACGGGGGTAGCCTCAAAGGCGTTTGTCACTAGGTTAATAAACACCTGCTTGAGCTTGTCGCGATCGCCCCGCACCAGCACCGGCTCGGGAGAGAGAACCCATTCGAAATGGCGATCGCGGGCGGCCGGTATCACTTGCAAGGGTTCTAACATCTCTTGAAGGAAGATATTCAGCTCTACCAGTTCCTGCTGCTGAGATTGAGGCTTGGCATACAGCAAAATTTCGTTGAGCAGTCGCTGCAGTCGCTCCGCTTCTTCCATCGCCATCGACAGCCGCAGTTGCGCTCGCTCGGACAGCTCCATCTGCTGGAAGGAGGCCAATCCCATGAGCACCGTTGTGAGAGGATTGCGGACCTCGTGAACGATGGTAGCGGCCAGCTCGCCAATTTCGGCCAACTGCTCCAGCGCCTCGATCGCGACCTGTTCGGACTGTTTGCGCTCGGTAATGTCTTCAGCAATGCCCGCCAACCGCTCCACTTCCCCAGCCTCGCTGCGGATGGGGAAGGATTGATCGCGAATGATGCGAGTGCTGCCATCGGGTCGCAGGATGCGATATTCCCGCACAGAAGCGTTCGGATTGCTATTCAGAAGCTGTTCCAAGCCGCCTTCTAGCCGATCCTCGGGATAGAGGGAGCGCTGCCACACCTGCGGATCGTTGTACCACTGCTGGCAGGGAATCCCCCAGATAGTCTCAAAGGCCGGACTGACGTAGAGAGGCGTGCCATCGCGATCGTACATCCAAAAGGTTTGGTGCATGTTCTCGGCCAATTGCCGCAGTTGTTCCTCGCTCTGCCGCAATTCGGCTTCCGCTTGCTTGCGATCGATTCCTAGAGCAATGCCGTTGGCGATGCTTGCCATCGCCTGCAAGGTCGCATCGGTGAGTTGCTGCCGCCCGAACAGAGCGATTGTGCCCACCAGGCGATCGCTCACCACCAGAGGATAGCCTGCTAGGGCAACAATGCCTTCCCGCTGGGCCCAGTCGCGATCGCCAAACTCGGGATCGTCGAGCAACTGGTTGGTGAGGAAAGGCTGCTGACTTTGGGCAATGGTGCCGATTTTCTGTTTGCCCAAAGGAATCGAGCAATAATTACTCTCCAGCGAGTTGGCCATGCCCGAGCTAGCCATCAGCTCGAGCATGTTGTTAGCTTCATTCAAGAGCCAAATCCGCGCCAGACAGCCATCCAGATGCTGCACCATCGCCTCGGTACAGCTCGACAGGATTTCGTGCAGAGTCCCCCCCTGCACCAAGGCTTCGCTAACTGCCAAGCTCAAGCGGGCCAATTGCATACTCTCGCAAATGGACAGCTCTTGTGGCTGACTCGCACCATTGGAGACGTGGACGAGTAGGTGGGGTTGTCCCTCTATGTCAATGGCACAGGCAGCCATATCTGCAGATAGCTTTGCGCCAGAGCGGGTCAAGCAGCTCAACTCATTGGTTTGGGCCAGTCCTTCGGCCATCACCCGCTGACCGAAAGCCATCAGCGCAGGCATTTCGTCGGGGTGGATATCGGAGATCGACACCTCTTCGATCAGCTCTTGGCGAGAATAGCCCAACATCTGGCAGGCGGTTGGATTGGCATCGACGATGCGATTGCTGTGGGAATCCACGATAAAGATGGCATCGCTGGCATGCTGAAAAATATGCTGGAATTTGAGATCGGCAATCGGCTGTGCAGGGGATGTTTGAGACGGCTCGGACGATTGTGGCAAACCCTCTAGTCGAGCGTCGTTGCGGACGTGGCTCAGCAAACAGGGTCGCCCGTCTATCTCTATGGCGCAGGCAGAAATTAGGGCGGGAAGTTTCAGGCCGGCGCGGGTCAGGCAGCTCAATTCATCGGTTTGTGCCTGTCCCTGGCTCGCGACCCGCTGGCTGAAGAGCATTAGCTCGGGCATTTCGTCGGGATGGATGTCAGAAATGGCAATCTTCTCGATCAGTTCTCGGCGGGAATAGCCCAGCATCCCACTGGCGCGGGCATTGGCATCCAGAATGCGATCGCGTTGGGGTTCGATGATAAAGATGGGATCGCTGGCCCGTTCGAAAATAAAGCGGAAGGGGAGATCGATCTCCGGTTGCGACACTGGCGAGGGCTGAGCCTCTGCTGGCTCTTTAGCACTCGATGTCGGGTCGGTTTGAGAAAGCGTCATCTCGAACTCACAGAAGGTCAAAGACGGGTGGCAGATGTTAAGAGACAGGAAGGATTGAATCTTTGCCCCATTTTAGTCACTGAACGCATTGAGCTAGCATCTATCCAAGCTCGCGATCGCCGCAAGATGACTATTTGGATTGTGGGGGGGACTGGCGACAGCAGGCGAGTGGCCCGCGCACTCTCAGCCGCAGACTGCGCTTGGACTGCCACTGTCACCACTCCAGCAGCTACCCGTCTCTATGCCGATTTGCCCGGACGAGTTTCCACTGGCGCGCTGGCACCCGCCACTCTGCCCGCATTTTTGGCGGACGAGGGGATCTGCGGCATTGTGGATGCCTCTCACCCCTTTGCCACCCAGATTTCCACTCTAGCCGTGCAGGCGGCGATCGCCCGCTCCATTCCCTACCTGCGCTACGAGCGCCCGACCGTTCCGCTGGCTGCCTCGACCATCCTGTTAGCGAATTTTGATTCCCTCCTGCAGCCCCAGCAGTTAGAGGGCAAGCGGATTTTGTTAACCACTGGTGTCAAATCGCTGCAGCGGTTCCGCCCCTGGCACACTCGCGCCCAGCTTTGGGCCAGAATCTTGCCGAGCGAGCGATCGCGAGCCCAGGCGATCGCCGCCGGGTTCCCCCCCGAGCGCCTGATTTCCCAGCGCTTGCCCATCTCGCTAGAGCAAGAGCGGCAGCTATGGCAGTCTCTGAGTTTGGATGCAGTGGTGACAAAGGCATCGGGGCAAGCGGGAGGGTTGGATATCAAGCAGACAGTTGCGGCCCAATTGGGGGTACAACTGATTGCGATCGCCCGACCGGTCCTCACCTATCCCCTGCAAACAGAGTCGCTCGATCGCGTCTTGGAATTTTGCCGCTGCTGTTTGGCGCGGGCGTTGCAACCATCCTGCGGTCAGTTCTCCGGCTCGACTGAGCGCAGCTCGTCTGAGGCCCACTCGAAATCCTCGCCAAACGTCTGGAATCATGAGAATTTAGAAGACCGAGTGTAAGCTATTTTCTAACGCGATCGAACAACTCCAGATTGAAGCATAGTTGTCATTTTGAAAGGGCATAAAGGGAAAGACGAGTTCAATTTTAAGCCCAAATAAATATCGTGAAACCCGATCGAGATGCTACGCTCTGAACTGGTAGCAACACCTGAGTTCGATGGCTCTGTATGGCCCTCGCCCCCAGCCCCTCTCCCAAACTTGGGAGAGGGGAGCAACAGCCTCAAACCCTCAATCTACCGTTCTATTCCCCTTCCCCCAAACTTACGGCTGACGCCACGCTTCGCGAGGGGGGAAGGGGTTAGGGGATGGGGGCCAGTCGCCTGTCGAACTGACGTTAGCAACAACAGCGATCGCAAGCACATTCGAAGTCAGTCAGCCCATTTCAGAGGGTATTCGATCGATCGAGATCGAGAGTCAACTATGAACCAAATTCTGGTCATTGACGACGATATTACGATTCAACTGACACTGCAGCGCATTCTGGAAAAGCAGGGATACGAAGTCGCGATCGCCAACAATGGAGAAGCCGGAATAGAGATGGCGATCGCCCTACAGCCGGCGGTGATTATTTGCGATTGGATGATGCCGGGGCTGAAGGGGCCAGACGTCTGCCGTCGGGTGAAGGAGAGACCGGAACTGTCTAGTAGCTTTTTTATCCTGTTGACCGCTTTCGATAGCGTAGACCAATTGGTGCGGGGGTTGGATGCAGGGGCAGATGATTTTTTGACGAAGCCGACGGAGCGGGCAGAGTTGCAGGCTCGCATTCGGGCGGGGGTGCGCTCTTACGAACTCAAGCGCCAGTTGCGATTGCAGGCCGAACAGATCGAGGCGGAGTTGGCCGAAGCAGCCAGTTACGTGCGATCGCTGCTGCCCGAACCCCTGACGGGGCCAATCTCCACCGATTGGAAATTTCTACCCTCCGCACAATTGGGGGGGGATAGTTTTCACTGTTTTTGGCTGACCGATGACTGTCTGGCGATTTACCTGTTGGATGTCTCCGGGCATGGGGTAGGGGCAGCCTTGCTGTCGGCAACATTGATGAATGTCTTGCGATCGCAATCGCTCCCAGAAACTGATTTTCAACAGCCCGAACAGGTGCTGCGATCGCTCAACGGCCGGTTTCGCATGGGGGATCAGAACGATAAATATTTCACCATTTGGTATGGGGTCTATCGTCCGCACTCGCGGCAACTTGTCTATGGCAGTGCCGGTCATCCCCCTGCAATTCTGATTGAGGATGGGAAATCCGCTCGGCAACTGCAAACGCCAGCAGTCGCGGCTGGCATGTTTGAGAATTCCGAGTACGTGCAGCAAGAGTGCTCGATTGCGGCTGGCAGCACCCTCTACCTATTTAGCGACGGGATCTACGAAGAAATCGATACAGACAGGAACGAACTGTGGGGATTGGAGAACTTTATTCAGTTTTTGCAGGCGACCCATCAAAACTGTGGCGATCGTGCGGAGCAAGTCATTCCTTCAGTTCTCAATCGAGTGCGACAGTTGCGGGGCAAAAGCCGCTTTATCGACGATGTTTCGCTACTGCAAGTGGTCTTTCGTTAAAGTCGAGTCTGTAAAAGATTTCCATCTTTCGCAGTCTTCCTGATTGTCGCTAACTCGTTCCCATACGATAGGGGTCGATCCAGTCCGCCGGATCGAAATACGAGCGAGCAAGTAGGGGGCTAGAACCGATTGGGGCCTCCCGAGATCGTATTAATGATGGCTCCGCTTGCAGCACCGCTGATGGCATTGGGGAGAGGATCGCCGTTATCGAGTAAAGCTCCAGCGACAGTACTGGTTGCTGCACCCACAGCTACGTCTTGTGCCAAACTACCCGCTCTAGTGCTGCGAGGAGAGGCATTTCGAGTGGCGTTGACAGCGGCTCCCGTAGCGGCTCCTCCGAGCGCATTAGGAAGCAAGTCTCCATTTCTTTGCAAGCCCCCTAAGACTGAATTGGTGCCTGCACCCACGAGCGTATCTCGGGCGAGGTTAGGGGACGAGGAGGCTGATGGAACAATCGAGATACCGATGGCGATCGCGATCGCGGATGTGAGGGTGCCTTTGAGAATAGCGTTCATGATGGTTCTCTCGGTAGACCGGTCGACTCTGTCTCTCGGAGCTCGTTTAGTTTCTCGGAGTAGCTGGAGCTCAGAGCCTTAAAGCAGCTAACCGATACCTGGTTTCCAGACATCAGGCATGGGTGGCTGGTACTTCAATTTTAACGATTTCAGCCTCGTCGATCTTCAAAATGGCATGTCGCCCATCCTGGATGGAGGAAAAGAGTAGTCTGGACGTACTGCGCTATTCACTCGTCGCAATGCCCAAACTGAAGCAGTTGGACAAGCTCCTCGACAGTCTCCGAGCCCTCAAGCACCAGCCTGTGAATGAGGAAAGCATCGCGCTGTTGCAGCAAGCTCTCCAGAGCAAGTTGGGCGTCGTAGTCTGTAGAGCAGCTCGAGTTAGCGCAGACTTGAAGGTCGAATCCCTCGTCCCCGAGATGGTAGAGGCTTTCGAAAGGCTGACTCACAATCCAGTGGATAGCGATCCGGGCTGTCTGGGCAAGGTCGGGATCGTGGATGCTTTGCGTCAGCTACAGCAGCGGGAATACGATTTGTTCCTGCAAGGGATTTGCTACCAGCAGTGGGAGCCCATCTGGGGCGGTCGGGAAGATCGAGCAGGCCACCTTCGGGGGCAATGTGCTCTTGCTTTGGCTGAGGCTGGATACTCAGATACCCTGCTCGCCATTGGTGATTTGTTAGCGGATCCAGAAGTGGAAACCAGAGTGGGCACAGCTCGAGCGATCGCCCAGTACGGCAGTGTCTGCGGAATTCCCTTATTGCGCCTGCGGGCTCTGAGCGGAGAAACATCGCCTCAGGTCTTGGAAGCGTTATTTGCCGCATTGATAGCCCTTTGCCAACCGCAGTCAGAGGCGATTGCCTTTATCGCCAGGTTCCTGGAGTCAGACTTAGCAGATGTCCCCGCCGTCGCGGCACTGGCTTTGGGAGAGTCTCGGCATGCGGCAGCGTTTGTGGCGCTCCAGGAATGGAGCGAACGCACGGTCGATCTCCAGCAGCAGCGTGCGGCTATGGTGGCTATAGCAACGATGCGCTTGCCTGCAGCTTTCGACTACCTATTCGGAGCGATCGAACGGGGTTCGGATGCCGAGTCGGCGATCGCCCTGGAATCCCTCGCGATCTACCGAACTGACATCGAAATTTGGGAACGGGCAGAAATGGCCCTGGCAAAGCGCAATGCTTGAGTTTTTGTCTGCACGAGAGTAGGTTGGGCCAGATGGGAAAGGGAAGCGAGTAAGGCGATCGCCTCTCTCTCAAAAACTGCTCTACGATCGCGCTTCAGCCTCGAAATGGCGATCGCTTATTCCTATGCCTGCCTTGCCCACTTGACATCTATTTTTCTATGACTAGAGACACAATCGCGCAGATAAAGATTGATTAGGCTTTGATAGGGAATTCCAGATTCCTCTGCCATGTCTTTAAAATATTCAATTACATCTTCACTCATCCGAATCGTTACCTGTTTTTTCAGTTTAGAGGCATACGGATTTTTGCGGCTCCTCATTTTAGAGAAATCGTATTCATCTTTCATTGCTTCTCTCCAGAATAGTATTTACGTTCGGATCTTGTCGCCTTCCTTGCTGAGATTATTCGGATTGCATTCCCTCTTTCCCTTTCGCAATGGCACACTACCAGTACTCTCAATCTAATACTCATTCCGAGCAATATAAATCGATCTTCTTCCTCTGAATACTCATCGTCAAAAAATTGAATCGCGTTTTCATCAAAGAATACTGAGCGAGCCTCGTCAAAAGAAACTCCATGCTTCTCCTGGTTTAATTGACTTTTTTGAGAGTCCCATTCAAACTCAATCATACATACATTATATTTACGTTGTATGTATGCGTCAACAGAGTAGTCAGTACCCCACTACATCTCATCTTCACGTTCTTCCAGAAGGGCGATCGCGAGCGGACACATCCACGGTTCTAGGGAGGACGGCTAACCTGCGATCTCGAGCATCTGCATCTTTAGTGAACTAAACCGAGTCTAGTCTGAAACCCGTAGTTTTGATAAGACATCTATTAGTCCCTCTCACGAGCGCTGTCGATCGCTGCATTCGCCCCCTAAATCCCCCATTCTGGGGGACTTGGCGACAGTGCTAGCTGGGGTTTGGAGACGGGGAAGAAGAACCGGCGAATCAGCCGGTCATTAAAGTTGTAGAACGAAGCCAATAGCCTCTCACAAGTCCCCCACTGGTGGGGGATTTAGGGGGCCGAGTGCAACGCCTAAAAACTCCAGGTCTCAACATAGATGCGGTTTATATCGACTCATAACTCCAACATCTTTTATTGAGGCGATCGCCTCTCTCTCTCAAGAACTACTTTACGATCGCGCTTCAGCCTCGAAATGGCGATCGCATCTCCCTAAAGCCTCACATCACTCAAAAGACATTTACAAGCCGTAAATTTCGATAGCATAACGCTAACGCTAACCGGCACGTAGGGAAGCATCCGAGTTGAGCGCCTTGTTGGGCAAGGCTTATTGTGCGAAGACGACCTGCATAACCTGCAGCGCAAAACGCGCTGATACCGTAGCGGGACCACCCCCCATTTCTATACCGACTTCGACAGCTTCTAATACCTCGTCATAGGTTGCGCCCGCTCCGGTGCATTGCATTGTTATACAGCTTTTACTGAAACAGGCTTAATTGTGCGGGTTGAGTTGAGAAAGCGACCCCGTTGTCCAAACAGGCCAATGCTTCACGAATGTTCTCTCCTAGTCTACGCGCGGACTCAACGGGCACAGCATTGCCGATTTGCTTGTGAATGTCACGTTTATTGTGACCAAGGAACTCCCAGTCATCGGGAAATGTTTGGAGACGTGCGTATTCGCGGTGGGTAAATGAGCGCAGACGAGAAGCATGAATTCGCCATAAGGTTACATCAGCATTCGGATTCCTGATGTGTTTACCGTTCTCTCGGTCTTTATTTTCACGTCGAGCAACGACATTACCTTGTGCCCAACCCCATACAGTTGCGGTGTCCACAGCGGGAAAAGGGTCATCGAAAGAACGGATTGGGTTGCCATCTGACGCAGTGCGAGAAAATCGAACAGGAACGACTTCTTCAGTGGAGGAGAATCTTTTTCCTGTTTCTTTGTGGACAGCGCTCGATAACACCGCTGTCCGTCAATTTCATCCACCGCCGGATTGACTGGATGAACGATGTATCCAGCCGATCGCAAATACTGCGCCACCCGATAGCTATCCCGATGGGGTTTATTGGAATGTCCCACCACAGCAATAGTCTGGGCCTCCTCCAATAGTTGACTCGTTACGCATTGGTTATCTTGCAAATGTCATACAGCCTTTCAGCCTCGAATTGGCGATCGCGTATTCCTAGATACCCACATCATTGATAGCATGAAAGTATAGCTGGGCAGCAGTCGGTAAATTTATTCTCCTTCAGAATTGTGTGATTTGTCCGCTTCGGGAGTGAGTTATGCAGCAATTTATATTCGGGATAGCAACTTGTCATATTCTGCATGGGAGCCAATCCAGAACCAAATCATAGTATCTCCATCTTGCCGACCAACTACTCGATAGTTTTTGCTAATTCGAGCTGAATAGATGGGCATTTTTGCATGAACTTGCTTAAAGCGTAGACTGGGATGCCCCGGATCTTGTTGAAACTGGCGATAAGCTTTGCGAGCCCGCTCTTGAGCTTGATTGGGTAACTTAGCAAACGCCTGACGGAATTTAGCTGTAGTTCTGGATTTCACAGTGTTTCTGGATTCAGCTCTTGAGTCTGACCAGCACGATGCTCGGTCATCGCTTCAGCAGCCAGATCGGCCAAAATCCCTTGAGAGTTGGCAAACGCAGTATCCCACTGGAGCTCTTCTTCTAGTTCCTCCATGATTAGAAGGGCGATCGCATCCTGTTTGTCATCAGGAAGGGTCTTCAATTGCTCAATTGCTCTTTCGAGGAGTTCTGTCATGGCGATTTAAGCGATATAGGTTAGAGATACCCTAATTATGGCTTGAATGCGAGAGCTGACCATTGCCAGTGGGAAATGTTGGGATACGAAGAAGCCCAACCGATAAGATGGGCGATCGCGAGCAGACATGTCTATCGATCTGGGGAGGAAAACTAACAGGCGATCGCGAGCATCTGCAGCACCTTGTATTCAGGCGATCGCCTTTCTCTCAAGAACTACTTTACGATCGCGCTTCAGCCTCGAAATGGCGATCGCATCTCCCTAAAGCCTCACATCACTCAAAAGACATTTACAAGCCGTAAATTTCGATAGCATAACGCTAACGCTAACCGGCACGTAGGGAAGCATCCGAGTTGAGCGCCTTGTTGGGCAAGGCTTATTGTGCGAAGACGACCTGCATAACCTGCAGCGCAAAACGCGCTGATACCGTAGCGGGACCACCCCCCATTTCTATACCGACTTCGACAGCTTCTAATACCTCGTCATAGGTTGCGCCCGCTCCGGTGCATTGCATTGTTATACAGCTTTTACTGAAACAGGCTTAATTGTGCGGGTTGAGTTGAGAAAGCGACCCCGTTGTCCAAACAGGCCAATGCTTCACGAATGTTCTCTCCTAGTCTACGCGCGAACTCAACGGGCACAGCATTGCCGATTTGCTTGTGAATGTCACGTTTATTGTGACCAAGGAACTCCCAGTCATCGGGAAATGTTTGGAGACGTGCGTATTCGCGGTGGGTAAATGAGCGCAGACGAGAAGCATGAATTCGCCATAAGGTTACATCAGCATTCGGATTCCTGATGTGTTTACCGTTCTCTCGGTCTTTATTTTCACGTCGAGCAACGACATTACCTTGTGCCCAACCCCATACAGTTGCGGTGTCCACAGCGGGAAAAGGGTCATCGAAAGAACGGATTGGGTTGCCATCTGACGCAGTGCGAGAAAATCGAACAGGAACGACTTCTTCAGTGAAGGAGAATCTTTTTCCTGTTTCTTTGTGGACAGCGCTGCGAAATCCCCATTCAGGATCGTGGTTTGGTAACCGAGGCGGCCGATCGTTGTCGTTCGCCAGATCGAATAGGTGATTGCGAATCGCTGTTAATGTTGCATCAGGAACGGGAAGATGATAACCGCGAGGAGCTTCACCTAAGAACGCGACAAAGACAAATCGTCGGCGTGTCTGGGGAACGCCATGAAAACACATTTTGAATATGTTGTGGAAGACAACGTACCCGGCGTCCTCTAGTTCCCGTGTGATTCGCTGAGCGAATGGAATGCCCGTTTCTGGACATTTCATGGTTCGCAGATTCAGAACGTTCTCGATAACAATGACGCGAGGTTGGTTGTTCGCCGCCAGCCGAACAACGTATTTGTAAAGATGATTGCGCGGGTCTGTATCTTGACGATTCCCGCCGAGTGAGAATCCCTGACAAGGTACGCCAGCCAACAGCACATCAGGAGCATTCGTCGTAGAAAGCGAATAGTCGCTTAGGTCTGCTTGTGAGACGTCCCATTCGGGTCGATTGGCCTTCAAGGTTTGAACCGCAAACGGCTCTAAATCCATCGAGTGTTGGTGCTGAAAGCCTGCAAGTTCAAATCCAAGATCGAGTCCACCGGCGCCTGCGCAAAGGCCATGAATAGTGAACGCTGTTGTCAAGTTTGTACATCCTGCTTGAGTTGTACGTCTGGCCCCGGCGAAGAAGTTGACCGATACGCCACGAACTTGTGCTGCCGCCCGGCGTGGGGATTGTCCCGCCAAGTTGCTTGCAATTCGTTCGTCGTCAGGTCGAACTGATAACCACACATCACACGTTCTGCTTCGAGCCTGACGATCTCCCCCTTTTTTACCACATCGTCACTGGGTGACCAAGAATCGGGGAGAACCAGCGTTACCTGTCGCTCGACGCCGTCGAGTAGACCGTATGGCGTTGGAGCTACATACATCTTTCTGTCTCGGAGAAGAATGTCCCCGTAGCTGCCCATTCCTCGAATGCTTTTGTTCTTGTGAACGTATTCATCGTCAGCATTTAGAAACGAACCGTGGCACAATACGAGGTCGAAAACGGAGTACTCGTTTGTGTCCGGTTTAGCGGGATATCGACCGAAAACATACATAATGTGACGACCACGATAAACACCGTGTGGAATCTGACTGTTGCAGTCATAGTCGGCCACGCGACCGGGGAAGCCAAGTCCTTTGATTTCGTAACCGACGGGATTGTGTACAAGCCGAAAATCCGGGTAGGTATTCCGACCCGGCTCGTCGAAGTCCAAGGATTGCGACTCCAACAGGAGCTTGAACCAGTTTTGGAAGTGGAATTCCTTGTCCTGTCGGTTCGCTCGTTGAATCAGGACGCCGTCTGAAATTGCGGTTGATGCTGCGCCGAATAACGAGCAAACGGAGTGTGAGAGCGCGTCCATGTCATCATTCGCGTCCGTCATACTCGATATCTTAATTTGATTAGATACACTTGCTGCATAACTATTATTTATTAGACTGACTCATTCTGCCTAACACACCTCTACGGGGCTATTAGACAGAAACTTTCCGTATAACTCCCCGATCTGGGTGTTTAGTCCGACCGGTTTTCCGCATATACCCCCCATCGGGGTATTTAGCCCAATTCTCGCAGTAATCGATTGAGTTTGATGTGCCTTTGGTCGGCCCAATATACCAGAACAGGTAATTTGGCTGAATGGGTGTCAACTCACTATTCTAAACTCAATCTGACTGAGAGCCAGGGGAGTGGAGGAAAGCGATCGCCACCTCTCTCCAGTTCCATCGCCCTTAAACCTCGAATTCAAAATCTCCGCTTAACAGCAATCCCCAAGCGATGGTGCTCAACTTTGATGCAAGCATCCATCACCACGATCGCCCCTCCCGCCACCGCCACCCGAGCCGCCCCTTCATCCACAACCCCCAACTGCGCCCAAATCCCCTTAGCCTGAATCGCGATCGCCTCTCTCACAATCTCAGCCAAAAACTCAGACCGCCGAAACACATTCACAATATCCACCGCCTCCGGCACCTCCGCCAGCGTTCGATAACACCGCTGTCCGTCAATTTCATCCACCGCCGGATTGACTGGATAAACGATGTATCCAGCCGATCGCAAATACTGCGCCACCCGATAGCTATCCCGATGGGGCTTATTGGAATGGCCCACCACAGCAATCGTCTGGGCCTCCTCAAGTAATTGACGAAGCGTTTCATCATCAGGATTAGCAAACATCACACTGGCTCCAAACCTTTCTTCGATCCTAGGCACGATAATGCGGTTGATAGATGTGGAGACTGACTGTGGCGATCGCGCACAACATTATCGAACTAGACACCGGAGCAGGCATTCAAATCTACAACCTCACCCCCCAAATTGAAGCAGCCCTTGCCGCCACACCGATCCTCAACGGTCAAGTCTTGGTCTTTTCGCGACACACCACCACCGCACTAGCCATCAACGAATGCGAAGACCGATTGCTGGAAGATATGAAAACCTACCTGCGCAAACTGGCTCCTGAAGGCGATCGCTATCTCCACAACGACCTCCACCTACGCCCCAACATCCCCCCCGACGAACCCAAAAATGCCCACTCCCACCTGATGGCCATCACCCTCAGCAGCAGCGAGGTCATTCCCGTAGTGAGTGGTAACCTAGCCCTCGGAACTTACCAATCGATCCTGTTTTTCGAACTAGACGGCCCCAGACATCGCAGCGTTTCCCTACAAATCAGTGGCGAGTCATTTCAACGTCAGTTCGACAAGTCACTGTCCCCAGCCCCTACCGCGCGCAAAGCGTAGCATCAGCTGTAACTTTAGGATTGGAGAAGACCAGAAAAAGACCAGCCAATATTGTCGACTGTTTCTCCCCTCTCCCTGGGGAGAGGGGCCGGGGGTGAGGGCCATACAGCCCTATCGAACTCAGGAAATTTAGGACTCGATCTCTTATCCGACGATGATTTAGAGTAGGACGGCATCCCTTTTGCACGGGGCAAGCTTCTCCTTACGATCGCCCGAGAGAAGCAAGCCACACAGCCCATTCGCCAACCGCCTCGCGAGATATCGCTTCAATCCGATGGAAGAACAACTAGCCTCCCTACAACAAGACTTAGCCACCCTGCTGCCCCAAGCCCAAACCCTGGAGGAGCTAGAAAAAATTCGCATCGATTTTCTAGGCAAGAAAGGCAAACTCTCCAAAATCTTGGCCTCAATGGGCAAACTGCCCCCCGACGATCGCCCCCGCATGGGAGCCCTCGCCAACGAGATCAAAACTCAACTGCAAACCAACCTAGAAGCGCGCAAAACGGCACTTGAAGACGCGGCCCTCGCAGCGCAACTGGCCGCAGAAACTCTAGATGTGACCATGCCCGGCCCCTACATCCCGATTGGGCGCGTCCACCCCCTGCAGGCCACCATCGATCGCATTCTCGATATCTTTGTGGGCATGGGCTACACCGTCGTTCACGGTCCCGAAATCGAAACTGAGTATTACAACTTCGAAGCCCTCAACACCCCCGAAGATCACCCCGCACGGGATATGCAGGACACCCTGTATCTGGAAAATGGCTACCTGATCCGCACCCAAACCTCATCGGTGCAGGTGCGCTACATGGAAGAACACGCCCCCCCCTTCCGTATCGTCCACGCCGGTCGAGTAGTGCGGCGCGATACCGTCGATGCCACCCATTCCCCCGTCTTTCACCAAGTGGAAATCTTAGCCGCCAGCGAAAACGGCATCAGCTTCGCCGATCTCAAGGGCACCCTCAACACCTTCATTACACAATTGTTGGGAGAACGAGAAACCCGCTTCCGCCCCAGCTACTTCCCCTTCACCGAGCCCTCCGCTGAAATGGACGTGAAATTTGGCGATCGCTGGCTAGAAATATTTGGCTGCGGCATGGTCGATCCCAATGTGTTTAAAGCCGTCGGTTACGATCCCGAAAAAGTCACTGGATTTGCTGCGGGATTTGGTGTGGAACGGCTGGCGATGGTGTTGCACGAGATTGACGATATTCGCAATTTCTACAACAGCGACCTACGCTTCTTGCGCCAGTTCTAAGAGAGTCGAGAGGTGACTGTGACTTTCGGGCTGTCCCCGTCACGATCTAAACTGCCTGCGGCATTCCCGGAGATCCATCCAGCATGAAAGCAACCATTGTCGGCGCCGGACGCATTGGCACAGCTCTCGCTCGCATGGGAGAGGCGATCGTGGTGCGACGGGGAGAACCCATTCCATCTGAAGAGGGGCCGATTTATGTCTGCACCCGCAACGACGATCTCGATGCCGTTGTGGGTGCCACCCTGCCCAACCGCCGCAAAGATTTGGTTTTTCTGCAAAACGGCATGTTGCGCACCTGGCTGAAGAAGCAAGGACTGCAGGACAATACGCAGGCCTTGATTTACTTTGCGGTGCAAAAGCGGGGGGACAAGCCGGTGGATGGCGGTGGCTCGGTGGTTTGGGGTCGCTGGGCCGAAGCCTTTGCCAATCTGCTCAACTCCGCCGGGATTGAATGCCTTGTGGTCGATCGCTCCAGCTTCGATCGCCAAATGGTCGAAAAACTCCTGTGGAACTGCATCTTCGGCCTGCTCTCCCAACGCCACGCTGCTCCTGTCGGCGCAGTGGCCGATCGCCACCGCAGCGAGGTCGATTGTTTGGTGGACGAACTGGCACCACTGGCGGAGCGAGAACTCTCGATTCGGCTAGAACCCGGAGTGGCGCAGCGGCTGTGCGATTATTCGCGATCGGTGCCCGACTATCGCGGTGCCGTCAAAGAGCTACCCTGGCGCAATGGCTGGTTTTTAGCGATCGCCCACACTCCCAAACACGTCCAGTGGCTGCGAGAAGTCGGCATTGCCGTCTGACATCCCGACCCACAGTTTGACCTCAATGTGCTTTACTTCTATTTTTGTCATCGACGGGGCAGGGGCGATCGCTCAAATCTATACAAAAGTTAAGACCGGTACCCATGCGGAAGACATTCTGCCCGAGTGAATCAATCGCCAGAATTAGGTAGAAATACTTTAAGGATAGATTGTCTCGGGCGGGGAATTCTCGTCAGTACGGTTTGTTGAAGACTCCATGAAGCCTGTGGAGATTTGAAACTGAGAGACTACAATAGTTTGCGGAATATGTAGGCATTCTGTCCTATGGATGTATTCCTCGCTCCTTTTCCCTAACCAGAAGTCCCGTTCTAACCAGAAGCCTTATGGAACTTGCCTATCAATACGTTTGGTTGATTCCGATTTACCCGCTGTTCGCAGCCGTCGCTGTCGGAATTGCCATCCTTGCCGCCAATCGCTGGATTCGCTCCATTCGCAAAGTCGCCTCTGGCTTTAGCGTGTTTGCCATCGGTACGGCCATGGTTCACGCGATCGCCATCCTGGTCGACCAAGTTCGAGGGGGCACATCCTTCTACCAATCGTTTGTTTGGGGGCAAGCGGGAGACTTTGTCTTGCGCATGGGCTTCACAGTCGATCACCTGGTCGCCATGATGCTGGTGGTGGTCGCCACCGTCGCATTTCTGGTCATGGTCTACACCGACGGCTATATGGAGCACGACGAAGGCTACGTTCGCTTTTATGCCTATCTCAGCCTGTTTAGCTTCTCCATGCTGGGCCTCGTCTTGAGCCCCAACCTGCTGCAAATCTATGTGTTTTGGGAGCTGGTGGGAATGTGCTCGTACCTCCTAATCGGCTTCTGGTACAATCGACCCGCTGCGGCAGAAGCTGCCCAAAAAGCATTCGTGACAAACCGGGTCGGCGACTTCGGCCTATTGCTGGGGATGCTCGGCCTGTATTGGATTTCCCACACCTTCGAGTTTGAGGCAATGGGGCGAGCTGTGGAAACGGCGGTTGAATCGGGGGCGGTCAGCATTGGGCTGGTGTCTCTGTTTGCCGTGCTGGTGTTTTTGGGGCCTGTCGCCAAGTCGGCACAATTCCCACTGCATGTCTGGCTGCCCGATGCGATGGAAGGCCCTACCCCGATTTCGGCCTTAATTCACGCTGCCACGATGGTGGCGGCGGGTATCTTCTTGGTGGCGCGCATGTTCCCCGTGTTTGAGGGCGTGCCGATTGCAATGCAGACAATTGCTTGGGTAGGAGCTGTGACGGCCTTTTTGGGGGCTAGCATTGCCCTGACTCAAAACGACATCAAAAAGGGTCTGGCCTATTCCACCATGTCCCAGTTGGGTTACATGATGATGGCGATGGGGGTAGGAGCCTATGGGGCCGGTCTGTTCCACCTCACCACCCACGCCTACTTCAAGGCCATGCTGTTCCTCTGTTCTGGCTCTGTCATCCACGGCATGGAAGGGGTGGTCGGTCACAACCCCGTCGTCGCCCAAGACATGCGAGTCATGGGCGGCCTGCGCAAATATATGCCTTTCACTGCCATCACCTTCTTAGTCGGCACCCTCGCCATTTGCGGCATTCCGCCTTTTGCCGGCTTCTGGTCCAAAGACGAAATCTTGGGCTCGACTTTTGCGGTCAATCCCGCCCTCTGGGCGATTGGTTTTATCACCGCCGGTCTGACAGCCTTCTACATGTTCCGCATGTACTTCCTCACGTTTGAAGGGGAATTTCGCGGCAATGATGCCAAGCTGTGCGCTCAAGTGGCCCGCAGCGGCGGCGCTCCGGTTCCGGCCTACAGTCCGGCGTTCGCTGCAGGCTTCGGTCCCGGTGCGATGAATACCGAGGAGCTCGAAGCCACCCAGGAGTATAGCGATCGCCATAGCGACGACGGCGATCGCCACGGCCATGCCTCCGAACCCCACGAGTCCCCTTGGACGATGACGATTCCATTGCTGACTCTGGCCATTCCCTCCATCTCGATCGGCTTGCTGGGCACCCCCTTCGCCAATTTCTTCGAAGCCTTTATCCATCCCCCCAGCGAAGTCGTGGAGGGAACGGCGATCGCGCTCGGCCTGGAAGAATGGGCTGACGTGGCGGCCGGACAGTTCGAATGGTCGGAATTTCTGCTTATGGGGGGCAGTTCGGTCGGCATTGGGTTGATTGGGATCGCCTTAGCGGTGTTGATGTATCGCCAGAAGGCGATTGACCCAGCGGCGATCGCGGCCAAATTCAAGCCACTCTATTTGCTTTCCCTCAAAAAGTGGTACTTCGACGAGATTTACGACACCGTCTTTGTCAAAGGCACTCGCCTCGCCGCCCGAGAAGCCTTAGAAGTCGATCAGCGGATTGTGGATGGCGTGGTGAACTTTGCCGGTCTAGTCACCCTGATCTCTGGCGAAACTCTGAAATATTTTGAGAGTGGCAAAGCGCAGTTTTATGCCCTAGTAGTGTTTGCCTCCGCGATCGCGATCGTCGTCTTTTCCGGCGCAGGTCTCATTTAGTGTCGAGAGAACCTTCGTCAGCATTCGGAGTTAGTGATGAATTTGCCCAGTTCCCCAAGTGAATTTCCCTGGCTGACAGCGGTGATTTTATTTCCTGTTGTAGCCGCTTTAGCCATTCCCTTTATTCCCGATCGCGAGGGCAAAGGCCGTCCGATTCGCTGGTATGCCTTAGTCATCGGCCTGATCGACCTGCTGATGCTCGTCGCCGGGTTTTACACCAGTTACGACCTGGACAGTTCGGGGTTGCAAATGGTCGAACGTTACGACTGGATCCCCCAAATCGGCCTCAGTTGGTCGGTGGGTGCAGACGGGCTGTCTATGCCTCTGATTCTGCTGACCGCCTTTATCACGACGCTGGCAACGCTAGCGGCCTGGCCCGTTACCTTTAAGCCCCGCCTATTTTACTGCCTGCTGCTGTTCATGTACGGCGGTCAGATTGGCGTGTTTGCCGTTCAAGATATGCTCCTGTTTTTCCTCATGTGGGAGTTGGAGCTGATTCCGGTTTACTTGCTGCTGTCCATTTGGGGCGGCAAGAAGCGACTGTATGCAGCCACCAAGTTTATTCTCTACACCGCAGGGGGATCGCTGTTTATTTTGGTGTCAGCCTTGGCGATGGCCTTCTTCGGCGATACGGTCACGTTTGACATGACCGCTCTGGCGGAGAAATCTTATCCCTTCGCCTTGCAGATACTCCTGTATGGAGCTTTCCTCATCGCTTACGGCGTCAAGCTGCCCATTATCCCCCTGCACACTTGGTTGCCCGATGCCCACGGCGAAGCCACAGCCCCCGTCCACATGCTGCTGGCAGGAATTCTGCTGAAGATGGGGGGCTATGCCCTCATGCGCATGAATGTCGGCATGTTGCCCGATGCCCACGTCTATTTCGCGCCGGTTTTGATTGTTTTGGGGACAGTAAACATCATCTATGCGGCACTCACCTCTTTTGCACAACGCAACCTCAAGCGCAAGATTGCCTATTCCTCGATTAGTCACATGGGCTTCGTGCTGATCGGGATTGGCTGCTTGACAGAGATCGGCATGAGTGGCGCGATGCTGCAGATGATCTCCCACGGTTTGATTGGGGCCAGTTTGTTCTTCTTGGTGGGGGCCACCTACGATCGCACCCACACGCTCGAACTGGAGGAAATGGGGGGTGTCGGTTTGAAAATGCCCCGTATCTTCTCGATGTTCACCATCTGCTCGATGGCCTCTCTCGCCCTGCCGGGAATGAGCGGATTTGTGGCCGAGGTCATGGTGTTTTTAGGGCTGGCCACCAGTACGGCCTTTAATCCCGCCTTCACCACTACGATGGTGATCTTGGCGGCGGTGGGCGTGATTCTGACCCCCATTTACCTCCTGTCGATGCTGCGCCAGATCTTCTTCGGTCCCGAAAATGAGGAACTCGTCTCCCACGAAGAACTCATTGACGCCGAACCCCGCGAGGTCTTCGTAATTGCTTGCCTGATAGTCCCTATTATCGGTTTGGGCATGTATCCCAAGTTGATGACCCAGGTCTATGACGTGAAAACGAATGCTCTCGTCGCAACTCTGCTTGACTCGTTGGAGCGGCCCGCAGCTTCGGAAATTGCACTCGAAGCTCCTGCCGCCTGGATATCTCCGACCGCCACTCTGCTGCAGGCACCAGAGATTCCTTAGGTCTCGCGGCTAGGTTGTCCCCAAACATGACGCATAAGCCGTCACGTTGCTCGCTCGATGTGAGGATCTACCTCAAGCGGCGGGAACGACGCTCTTGTGCAATGCGGCGCAGACTGAGTTCGTCGGCCTTCTGAAAGGGATTGCCCTGTTTAAAGGGGCGAATATCTGGGAAAAACAGCGATCGCGCCATCGCAATCCCTGGCTCGGTCAAGACAAACCCCACATTGCCAAAGGTCCGAATGAGGTCCTGTTGGGCCAACTCTTGTAGCGCCTTATAGACTTCCTCGAAGGCGGCATCGCAGATCTGGATACCGATCGCCTCGCGATCGAAAAACCGTCCGGGATATACCTGACGGTAGCCCAATAAATCGCGAAATCGAATCGGGCCTTGCAATTGCTCCTCAAACCAAGTCAGGTGCTGTCGAAAGTCCCAGCCTTCCTCTCGGCAGAGCAATCGATACTGCTCCAACATCTCCTCGTAACGAGCTTGGCGATATTCCGCTGTCACTTGACGGCGATGCTGCTCGAAGACTGGATAGTAAGCTGCAAGCAGCTCATTGGTCAGACCATCCACATCCCAATCGCAATCCAGGTGAATCCAGGCAATTTTTAACGCCTCAGTCTGAAGTGCGGATAGGGCAGTCAAACTAACTTCTCTCAAAAGACTGTGGTGTAAGCATGCCCGCTTTTCTGCAAGGATGGAACCTCTTGGCAGAAGAATGAGGTTAGCAAATAGGTTTGCAGGGCGATGTCTTGCTCGATCCGATCGCGAATGGGGCGTGAGGGATTTGAACCCCCGTAAGGCAAATTATGAGTTTGCTGCCTAAACCACTCGGCCAACGCCCCGGCAATACCCACACTAACGCCACCTAGCGAGAAAGCTCAAGCCCAAGTCCAAGTCCAACTCGGCGACTCACTGAATTAGCCGTGCCTTCAAGTCGGCGAGAGAAAACTGCTCCAAGGGCCAGCCCTCATTAGGGTTCCGATCGCCTTAGCTGTCGGGCAAATTGACTGATATCTCCTAGGCTTGCGGTGGGAAGCGTAGCCGAGCGCTCGGTTGGGACAGAAGGAGATGCAGATTTGGGCCGAACTAACCGTCGCAGGCTATCCCACAGCAGCGGTAGAGCACTACTGCCCACCACTCCCGCCAGTAGGAAACCGATCGCGCTATCGGCCCAGGTCCAGCCCAGACCCCAAACCGCTAGCGCTGCCACAATCGCTCCGATCGAGCCCAGGATATCTGCCATCACGTGTAAAGCAGCCCCCCGCAGATTTAAATCGCGATCGCTGTGGCGGTGTAGCAGGCGCAGGTTGATGCCATTGACCGCCAGTCCGACGATCGCGGTTGCCACGACCGGCAGACTGAGAATTTCGCGGGGGGGATGTTGAATGTGGCGAATGGCTTCCCAGGCAATCAAAACCGACACGAGACTGAGGCTGGTGCCGTTAATGAGGGCGGCAACGGATTCAATTGGCTGCGATCGCAGAGCCGGATGTCGGGCCAGCCAAGTGGCGCAAAGAGCAATGGCCAGGGCGATCGTGTCGGAGAGCATGTGTCCGGCATCGGCCCGTAGAGTCAAGCTATGGCTGAACGAGCCCACCAGCCATTCAATCGCGGCAAAGCTGGCAACGAGGGCGATCGCGCCGCTGAGGAGCCACTGCTTGTCGGGGGCGAACTGAGAGGGTTGCAGGCAGGTACAGCTAAAATTCGCGCGCATTTCGATGCTCGATTAGTCAGAATTTAGATTCAACATCGCTGTCAAGCCTTCAACTGTGGCTGGGATAGAGGCTGGATCGACAAATACCACCTTCGCACTGGGACTTTGACCGACTGTCGTCCCCATATCGATATAATTTTGGGCTAGCAAGAACTGCAAAGCGCTCTCCGCCGTGGCTCCGCTCTTGAGAGTATTGGCGATCGTAGCCAGCGCCTCCGCTGTACCCTCAGCTCGCAAGAGTTTCTCCTGTTTTTCTGATTCGGCCCGCAACACCCGCGCCCGAGCTTCGCCAGCGGCCTGGTTAATTCTGGCCTGTTGCTTCCCTTCAGATCCTAAAATAGCCGCCCGTTTTTCCCGTTCGGCAGCCATTTGTTTTTCCATCGAATCTTGCACCGTGCGGGAGGGATTAATATCTTTAACCTCAACCCGAGTCACTTTAATCCCCCAGGGATCGGTAGCTTCATCTAGTTCGTTCAATAGACGAGCATTAATTTCTGTGCGGGAGGAGAATGTCTGATCTAATTCCAAACGACCGATTTCGGACCGCAAAGCAGTGAGGACCAAATTTACTAAAGCGCGCTCGATATCTTCCACCGCATAATAGGTTTTCACCATATCGGTAATGCGCCAGTACACCACAGCGTCAGCCTGCAACGAGACATTATCTTTCGTGATGCACTGCTGGGGGGGAACATCTAAAACCTGCTCCCGAATCGTGTCTTTAAAGACGACCAACTCGATTGGAAACAAAATTACTGAAAATCCGGGCGTGAGCTTGCGGCTATAGCGACCGAGCCGCTCGACCAACGCTTCGTATCCTTGGCTAATAATTTTAACCGATTGAAAAAAATAGCCGATGCCGATTAATACAAGCGCACCAATGACTGCTGCCATTCGTTTTTACCTCTATTATGTATATTTCTAGGTGTATTGACCCTACACAGTGCTTTGTGCTTTCAAGTCAAAGGAAACAAGGTTAAGATCCCGCTGGCTGGGAGTTGACGAAATGTTCGGGCATGACAATTAAGGTATTGCCTTGACGCTCGATCACATAAAGATCCAGTCCTGCTGGAATTGTTAAGTCTTCCACTTCGCATTTCGCATTCCAAATGGAACCGGAATAGCGCACCCGCCCTTTTTTCCCGGCAGGAATTTCCGTTAGCGATCGCGCCTCGCGACTTTCTTCCAAATCGAAAGACTGTTGCGGTACGCACCTACGGGAGAGAAAAATCAAAATAACGGTGACCCAAAACCACACCAGCCACTGCACCGCTAGGGGAAACACCAACGAGACTAGGGCAGCCAGCAATGCCCCTACGCCTGCCGATCCAAACAGAAAACCTGGAATTCCGATTAGCTCGGTTGCCAATAGGATAATTCCTACAATCGCCCATACTTGCCAAGCAATCATTTGATTTAACTACATACGCTATTTAAAAGTATACAGACGAACAGAGGGCCAGTCTGCGTAGGTCCGATCCCACTCAACTGCTGAAATCCTCAGTCCTATTGCCGTCGATGCAAAATTTTCCAGCATTCTCTCCTCCTCTCTAGCACACAACTCGTAGGGCTTACAGATCGAGTGTGCCCATTCTTCAGGCTGACATTGAGGGGGCGATCGAACTGCTCGGTCGTGGGAGAGCAGCGAAGAGCTGGACTCTGGCGCAAAAGTCCTTTATGTCCCTTGGGTATGGCGCAGCCACCAGACGATCGCCCGCTGCCTCAGGGCAAACCAAGCCTGCGGGTTGAGCTTAATGGCAAAGACACCGTAGGTGACTACTAGCGTCAGGAGACAAAATTTGCCCAGGCTGGAGTAGGTCTCGATGATATGGGTGGCGCTCCAGCCATGTTGCCAGTTGAGTCGATTCATATCGCCACCAGCATCGCCCGCTCCAAAGATGGACCCCCAGGGGATCTCCCGCAGGCCGAGTTCGATCGTGTGCCACTGCCAGAAAGCTTGACAAAAGGTACCGGCGGCCACAATCAGAAAGGCAAAGCGCCAAAAATCCCAGCGCAGTCGATCGGGCAGGGGGAAGTAGAAGCAGACCATGAGAAAGGTGCTGAGATAAAACTCGCCCCCGATACCTCCAAACGAGAGCAGCAGATCGAAGCTGCGAACGGGCATCAGCCAGGTCATGTAGAACTGCAGCACTGCCAGGGAGGCGGCGATCGCCACGGCCCAGCGCTTGCCCTCGCGCCAGCCGGAAAACCCGAGCAAGGCCAGCAGGAAGAGGACGCCCAAATAAACGAATAATTCTCGTTCGAGGTTGACATTGGTCCAGCCGAAGGGGAGAGGGATGGCTCGCCGTCCCGCAAACCAGGCGACAGTGGCGTGGCCGAATTCGTGAATCCAGATATGAAAGGGAAGCATAACAAACGGCAGGATGGTATTGGCTGCCATGCCTGCGATCGCGGCTAGGGGAAAGGCGGCCAAGTTGAGGGTGGGGTTGTCGAATTTAAAGCGGTTGTAGTCGGCTTGGAGATTGAGGTTGGAAGGAAGTTGAAAGCCCGATTTCCAGCGCAGGCTGCGATCGCCTTCGATGCCGTACAGTTTGACGGTTTGCAGGTGGGGCAGTTGCAGTTGAGTGAGGGCAGTGTAGACCAGGGCGGTGGCGGCAGGGGGGTTGGGGGCGGCGTCGGCCTGCAGTTGAATGCTGAGGGTATGGTCTTTCAGGCTGACTTGCGATCGCCCTTTCCAGGGGTAAAGTCCCTTGTCAATCGCTGCGGTCAGGGCGGCGATATTGCCAGCGCGAGCCCGGGAGCTCGTATCGGGTTCGGTGTAGGAAGGAGAGGGTGCCGTTGGGCCTGTATCTGTGGATGGGGATTGAGGGGGGGAGTCGGCGAGGACGTCTTCCAGGAGGGGGAGGGCGCAGTTGGGCTTATCGCAGTAGCGGCTCAGCCAGATGGCGACGGATTTGAATTTTTCGACGGGTAGGGCTTGGATGTCGGCCAGCCAGACTCGGTGGGCCGGGGGAACGATGTCGAGTGGAGTTTTATCGGGGCGATCGAAGAAGGGGGGCAGGGCGGTTAAGAGGGTTTGTTTGTCGGCGTCTTTTAGGACGTGGACGTAGAGGACTGCGCTGGCAACGGTGGGGTGGGGCAGGGGCAGGGGGATGCGGAGCAGGCGCTGGTTTTTGATGAAGCAGTGGCCGGTGAGGGGGAGAGGGTCGGAAGGATTGGGTTGAAGGGGTCGATCGAGGTCAATTGCGGCGATTGGGGTGGGGCGATCGCTGTTGGGAGAGCGGTGCCAGAGGGTGAGGCGATCGACGTTGCTGGCAAAAGTTTGGACTTCGAGGGCAAGGAGGTGGGCTAAAGGGGGGTCGGTTTTGGGAGGTTTGGAGCTTTCGTCCAAGAGGATATGGAGGTGGCGGTCTTTGAGTTTGGCTCGCAGGGGTGGGGTGTCGTCGGGCAGGGCCTGTTGCAATAGTTGCTGGATTTCGCTTGCTTGCATATACGGTGTTCCCTCGACCGCGACTGGATTGTTGCAGCGATCTGGCCTAGCCAGTCGTTTAAAGCATTCGTTCGGATGTAGGGTACCCAGGGTTTGCAGTGCTGCAATGGGGTTCGATCGCGCCTTCAGGAGCCCTTTGCCACTAACCACAACGGTACTGCCTGAGCGCCAGTCAACTGCAAACCGCTGACCTGCGGAGCCCCAAAAATATAATCCACCCCCTGCACGAGGGGAATAAAAGGAACGCGATCGGCAATTTGTTGCTGAACTTCAGCCAGCAAGTCAGCACGAGCTCGAGCGTCTGTCTCCAGGCGCTGCTGTCGCACCAGATTGTCGATCGTGCGATCGTAGAAATACGAGCCGTGCAAGTAGGTGGAGCCCGCCGTGCAAATACCGTCCTCCGCGCGATCGCAGGACACAAAGGGATGGAGATAATTGTCTGGATCGATAAAATCAGGCGCCCAAGAGAGCAGCACCATTGGGTAAATGCCTTTATCCAGATTGCTAAATAACGTTGCGGCTTCCACCGATCGCAATTCCAACTCAAACAACCCTGCCAGATCGGCTTCAAGCGAAGCTTTCAGGGTAGAGGCAATCAACTCCCCCCGAGAGTTACCCGCTGCATGCCACAGCGTCGTGACGGCGGGATTGCCGGGGCTGAAGCCTGCATCGAGCAATAGGGATTTGGCTGTATCGATCGCGTGTTCCTCATAGGCAGTCAAAAAGGCAGGTTGCGCCCCCGCAACAGTATTGGGAATGAGGGAATAGAGGGGAGAAGCTTGGTTGAGAAACACCCGCTCTTCGAGCAGCGTGCGGTTGATGGCAGCGGCGATCGCCTGACGCACTTCCAAGCGATCGAGCGGGGGTTGGGTGACGTTGAGGACGAGATAGCGAATCAAGGAACTGGTTTGGGAGGCCACTTGCCAATTGCGAGTTTCCCGCTCGTCTAACAGGGTTTGGATTTGGTTCGGTTCGAGGGTTTGGAACGCCAGATCGATTGACCCACTCTTAAAAGCGTTCAGCAAGGTCGCGCCAGTATTGAAAAATTGAATGTCTATGCCTTCGTTGAGGGCTGGTTCACCCCAGTAGGCCTCGTGGCGATCGAGCACGAGACGGCTGTTTTCGGCATAGTCCTGCAGTCGATAGCGACCCGTTGCCACGACAGCTTCGGGGGTAAACTCCCCGATCGCGTGGGCTGCAGGCGAAACGGCGCAGGTGCCGGGAAACGCCAACACGGCAGTAAAGGCACTGAAGGGGGAGCTGAGCCGAATCGTCAGCTCCAGCTCGCCAGTCGCTGTTATCGATCTCACATTGTCCGCCAGCAGAAAGGCCGGTCGTCCGCCATTGCGGACGAACCGCTGTAGCGAAAACGCCATCGCTTCGGCATTGAATGCCGAACCATCGTGAAACCAAACGCCCTCGCGCAACGGAATCCTGTAGGTTGTGCCACCGTCACTCACCGTCGGCATCTTGCGAGCCAGCAGCGGCTCTAACTCCGTCTGTCCCGGTGCGTAAGTATAGAGGGTCTCGCCGAGATTGAGCAGGATGTTGAGGGAAACGGGCTCGAAGGCATCTGCCGGATCGAGGGTGCGGATGCGATCGGTGATGCCCATGGCAATGCGTTGATTGGAGTTGCCTCCAGCCACAGTCCCGCTTGAATTGGAGGATGGACCGCAGCTTGCCAAGACGACTCCCGCACCGCCACACCAAGCTAGAAATCGGCGGCGGGAACAGGATAGAGGGCGATCGCCGAGAACCATACAACACACTCCGCCACAAACTGTCCCAAATTATAGGGGCAGGCACTCTGACTGTCCCGCCCAACGCCTGAAACTGCTGGTTGTCGAGGACTGCGAGAAGCGTCTTTGTAATTTTTATACTGATTGACCAAAATTTAAGCTTTAATTCTTAGCTTTTAGATATATAACAAGTCGGCAAACACACTAAAACCAATGGGAATCTTGAATATTAAGAACAATTTTGCCTGCTATAGAGGGACTGAGGATGGAAGCCTTTTTGGTCGTGGTCGCAATTTCTACTGTCTTGCCAGTTTTACTTGTCACACTGCTGTATGCAGTCGAACCACTCGGTCGAAAAAGATTACCCAAGCAAGCCGCCTGATGTTTTATTAGGACTGATTTGGGGCATTCTAAAATCGGCCGCGAGTGAGCGGTCGTTTTTGCTGCTTGTACTTTGCACGACCGAAGATCGACGATATCCAGATTGGGATTCGTAGCTCTGAAGTTGAGGCGATCGCCCTCGCCCCGAGAAACCCATGAACGCATTTTTTATTGCAATCCTCTGCTCTAAAGGAATGCTTTTGGCTCTCAACGGCGAGTCATCTCTACAGCAGCCCAATTCTGCCATTACGACTCGCAAGGCGATCGGACAAATTTTCGCCATTGGCTTTCTCTCCGGTCTCTGCTGCTTTGTGGGCAGTGAATTGCTTCTAACTCTTTTCTCGCAGTAGTTTTTGCACCACTCACCCGAGCAATCGATAGGGATGGTTGAGCTTCAAGCCAAACTTGCCACTCATCAAGCTGCAACCGATCACTTGCCTAAACCAAAAATAACGATCGACGTTACTGCCAATAAAATAGCGACGATATCTTTGAGGCTCAAGCTCTCTTTTAGAATCATCAATCCAAGGATCGTAGTAACAATAAATGATAAGTTTAATATTGTAGATGCCAGTGAGACAGGTAATGATTTGAGAGCCGTACTAAACGATAATACACTCAGTGCGATCGACAATGCGGCCAAGGCAGGCCAAATCAAGCCACTCCATTGGGTAGATATCTGAAATGCAGATTTTTGTTCGGAAAACCACCAAAACGACATTCCGATGAAAGTTCCAAACACATAATAAAAAAGTGTTGTATAGATCGGTCCGATGGTATCTGTACTTATCTTAAAAATAAAATTTCCAATGCCGAGAGTTACCATAGCAAGAATTGCAAGTACATAAGCCATTTTCAGTTTCACCTAAGATTCTTTTCATTAGAGCATACCTGTCTGAACTTATACTTCATGCCTTAAGGCTCCCACTGTCTGCCTTACTAAAGATACGCTTTCAGATAGTCTGGCAATCGATTATTAAGCGCAATATCATAGGAGGTTAACAAATTCCATAATAAATCGGATTTCTAAAAGTACTCATTCTAAATAGCTAGATGACCCGAAACAAGCCTATAGATTGAGAAGTAAAAGTTTTCGCTCTAATCGAGAATATCATACTCTGGAAATTAGGCATTACTAGTCAGAAGGTATTCTGGCAGATATCAGAAAAACGCTATGTGCCTAGAAAGCAAAAGCTTCAAACCTTAAACCGAATCTAGCTTGAAACCCGTAGTTTTGAGTTCCTCCCACGAATGCGGTCAATCGCTGCATTCGCCCGCTAAATCCCCCATTCTGGGGGACTTGAGTACAGTGCTCGTTGGAGTTGGGAGGCTGGGAAGGCGATCGCAGTGACGAACAGTTGTAGAACAAAGCCAAAGTGCCGTGGAGCGAGCCCTGCTGCATCGAGCTCGATTGGCATCAGTTGCTTGCGGCTAAAATCAGCATCGAGGAAGGTGGTGCAATTGAGACAAGGGTTCTCACGCGCTCTAATTCTCAACGCAGACACAATTTCAGCTGCATAAAGCTTGAGAATATCTTGATGTGCTCGAAAAATGGGCAAATATACTTAATACTTATTTTGCGCTGCTGTCTGGCAAAGACTAGAAGATCGCTCTCGGTAAAGCTGCTACATCGCCAATCAATATCTTTATGAAGTTGCTCTACTCATCATGATTAGTGCTCATTGGTAAGTATTTATTCTCATCACGTTCCAAGATTTCTTGGTAAGTATTTATTCTCATCACGTTCCAAGATTTCTGATAAGTATTTATTCTCAGATATGTTTATGCGATCGCTAAAGAGTATCGACTGGAAATCCAGAACAAATTAAAACTCTGAAAGTGCTCAAAACAACATTATCGAATCGACTGCCAAAACTCAACACCAGCATAATACGGCTATTTTCTGCGTTTATCGCAAGAAAATAGCAATTAAATTGCTGATTCATTAAAGATAAGCACTTTAAAGTACTGTTACAAGAATTTTTTTAATAAATGTCTCACAATTCTCTAATTATTGTTAGGGATTCATTACATAATATGAATTGCAGCAGAGGTTAATAGCTAGAGGTTAATAATGTTTACTCCAAGCCTAAGTCCCCCTGAAGCTAAAGCTAAGGGTATTCCTGTAAGAAAAGAGCAATCTTTAAGCCTTAAATCCTATGCACGTCACTATAGCTCTTGGGTCAACGGAATAGCGATAGTATATTTGCTTGGTGCTTACACTTTTTCCATATTTGGAATTTCATCAGATATTTGGTGGCTCAATCTGATAGGGGTTATCGCACTAGTTCACTCTCTAATGTGGGCTGCTTACTTTGCCCACGAGCTATTTCACGACAACATTTTCTCACAGCAAGAATTGAATGATTGGCTTGGCGAAGCGGTGCTCTTCATGACAGGATCTTGCTATAGCCGCTACAAAGACTTGAAACACCATCACATAGTACACCACACAAAGCGAGTAGATCTATCTCCTTTTGCTCCCTTTTCTCTGACAGATTTCCTGTTATCCCTTCCAGTGCCTATTCGAAAGATAATTGTGGCATTAGAGCTTATCTATTTTCCAGCCATTAATCTAACATTGCGTTGGATGATAGCCTTAGCACCTTTCTTAAGTCAAAATCGAAAAAATGAACGCCTCCGAAATGGGATAATTCTCTTAGTAAGAGGGAGTCTATTTACAGGGCTAGCGCTATACTCGCCCAAGGCTGCGATCGTCTATTTCATTGGATATATTCTATTCCTGAACATTACGCAGTTTTTAGAGTGCTTTCAGCATACCTTCCCAGCATATGGAATTGACAGGAAGATCCCGTGGTATAGCCAAGAGCATGAAGAAGAGAACACTTACACAATTTATATATCGCGTCAGTGGCGTTGGCTCGATCTGTTAGTGTTTCTCAATCATAACTACCACAACGCACATCACCGCTTAATGACCTGCCCTTGGTACTTGCTAGAAAAGCTGGATGACCAACTCTATCCAACTGAATACGAGCAAAGAATATCTGTCTTTAAGTTACTTGGTAATTACTTCAAACAGAGCTATCGTATTCGACGATTATTTTGGGGGCAGGGCAACGTAAAAAGGACCGATTCTGGACTTGAGTTAGAAAACTTTGTAGGAGCTACAGGAATCTCCTTTTTGATGCTACGGAAATCATTTGATTGGGTAGAGATAACGTCGAATGCATATTCGAAAGAGACATATGTAGAAGGTTAGTTCGCAAGTACCAGAGAAGAGTTTACGGATATAAAGCCATTGACTCTTCTCGATCGCGTACACTCAGCTGTTGTATTAACTGATAACCCTCGAGCGAGTGCCGAATTATGAACTCAACAACAAACCATCAAGACCGGTATGACTTAGTTTTAAAAGGAGGTCGAATTATCGACCCAGCACAGAACTTCGATATGATAGCAGACTTGGCTATTCGCAATAATGCCATTGCATCTATTGCCCCTGAAATCCCCAAGCATAAAGCAGATAAGATTGTCTCTGTTTCAGATCGAATAGTCTGCCCAGGACTGATCGACCTTCACGCTCACATTTATGAATGGGTAGTCAGTGATAGCCTCAATGCAGATGATGCCGGTATCCATGCAGGTGTTACAACAATTGTCGATCAAGGCGATTGTGGCTCATCTAGTTTTCTTGGTTTTAAAGCATATATCGTAGAAAATTCAATCACAGATGTACGCTGCTTTCCCTGCATTAATATCTTAGGTACAGCTTCACCCGACAGCGATAAACTAGCACTATATAGTCCCGATATGGTCGATGTTGATGCTTTAGTCTATTTAGCCGAACAAAACCCTGAAATTATTCGGGGAATTAAAGCTCATGGAGAGTCAGGCACAATGTCCCGTTGGGGGACAGAAGTAATACAGCTAGCTCGTGAAGCTGCCGATCGAGCTAATTTACCTCTTTATTTTCATACTGGGGTTCTTTTTGATGTAGATGACTCAAATCGACCAGAAGCAGCACAGGTTATTGACAAAATTATCCCATTCGTCAAACCTGGCGATATGTTTACGCATTGCTATGGCGCTCGACCAGATGGCCTATTGGGAGAACGCCAGCAAGTTCCTCAATCTCTGATTGATGCTGTACGAGAAGGTTTGTTGCTAGACCTAGGTCATGGAATTCATTTTAGCTTTGACATCGCTCGCCGCATGTTAGAGCAGGGTCTACGTCCCTACACAATTAGTAGTGACGTTCATGGAGATTTTACCGCACTTCATAGTGATGCAAGCTTAAACTTTAGCCTATGTGGCGTGATGTCGAAGTTAATGGCATTAGGCTTTACGCTTCAAGAAGTTATATCTGGTACCACTCTTCATCCTGCTCGCATTCTAAGATCTGAAAAAGAAATTGGAACTTTAGCAATTGGTTCGCGTGCAGATATCACCATTCTTGACATCGTATCTGAAGCATGGCCATTCTATGATTCTTTTGGTGAGGAGATATTTGGAAAAGAAAGGTTGGTTCCAAGTTTGGTGATTCGTGACGGACATTTAATTAAGCCACACGGAAGACTACTGAGAGACCTGAAAGTCAATGACGGTCAGAATAAGAAAATTCCTGTAACAGCTTAGTAGGCTTAAATTTTTGAACATTGGAGTCTTATCAAAGTAAAGCGCAACTGCTGGAGGTTCAGATGATTGTAAGACACTTGGATGAACTCGTAAATACCGAGCGCGATGTCGAATGGGGTAACGGTCAAAGTCGTCGCTTCTTAATCGAACGCGATGGCATGGGGTATACGGTCACAGATACAATCGTGCATGCAGGTACGGAATCTCTTCTAGAGTATACAAACCACTTAGAGACATGCTATTGCATTGAGGGGGAAGGAGAAGTAGAAGCTGGAGGGAAAGTACACCCAATAAAAGTGGGAACTATCTATGCTCTCAATGAAAATGACAAGCATTACTTACGCGCTAAAACGGATATGCGACTTGTCTGTATGTTTGCACCTGCTTTAAAAGGAGATGAGTCTCATAACTTATCAGATGGTGACTCCTCCTGTTATTAATGACCGTAAGGATTTAGCAAAACCTCTATGCTAAATCCTTACCTCAATCCTTATTAAGCCATATCCAGTTATTGTGAACAAATAGGAGACCTTTTCGCTATGAAGCTAGTTATTGAAGGATTTAGCTATACTACTCGCGAGCTGAATAGATTACTTGATGACATAGACACGAAAGATGTAGAGACTAGTGCTCGTGCCAGACAATTAGCTCAAGATTTACTCTCAAACCTATCCATTAGCATAGATATCCGAGAAAAAGTTGCAGACATTCTTCATGACAAAAATTTATCTCTAGCCCTCGCAGTTACTGATATGGAGGCAAGCTATTGAATCTGTTGTTTGCGGTTTCTACTCAAATTGGAATCCACTCCTAAATTCACAAGCTGTAATCTTTTTTTGCTGGCTTTGGTTGAAAATGAATTCATCCCCAGTAATTCATCTTGCCTTCCGACTGTAAACCTATTAAGCTAGCCTTATTCGGTTTACATAATGGCCAGACACTACCATGACTCAACCTGGGAATCTTTCATCTTCTGTTAACCAGCTAGATTCAGTAGATCGGGAGATCGTCGCTTTATTGCGTATTGACGGGCGGATGTCTTTCTCAGAGATTGCTAAACGTTTAAAAATTCCGGAGGCTACAGCTCGCTATAGAGTTCAACGTCTTTTGCAATCAGGAACCATCGAGATATCTGCTTGGCCTAATCCTGATAAGTTAGGCAAGCCTCATATCTTAATTGTTTCAATCTCTGTAGAAATTCAATATATAGATGAAGTTGCAGAGCAATTATCAAATATGAGTGAAATACGATATGTTGCTGTAATTACAGGTAAATATAACATTATGGTAGATGTCTTTTTTGGACCGCATGAAGAGCTATTAGTTTTCTTTGAAAAACTTCACCTCATTCCTGGCATTATCAACTACGAATCCCAAGTCCTAATTAAACTTCTTAAAGCCGAGTATAAATATATTCTCTGAAAATATATTACAACTATGGACGAATGATTAATTTGCCTGATTAATTTTTCGATAGACTTTTTCCTGTCCAAGGAGGAAATCTATCAGACAAGTTTATACCATTTAAAGACTTTAGACTAACAGGAAAAGATAATGATTCAGATGAATTCAATGGATGATAAAACTTTTCGGGCGAGACAGAAATCAATTGAGTTGGATGATATTTTTCATATACCTGTCCAGATAGCATATACAGACATTGGGGAAGGAGAACCAATTGTTCTCTTACATGGCATTCCTACATGGTCTTATCTGTATAACAGTGTTATTCCTCTTCTAGCGTCTAAGTACAGAGTGATTGCCCCTGATTTCTTGGGACATGGTTGGTCGGACAAGCGCGATCGCTTCGATCGCTCATTGATTGCTCAAGCTAAGATGCTACTTCGATTCTTTGATGCTCTCGAGCTCGACCGTGTCAATCTTGTCGGACATGACACTGGAGGAGGAGTCGGTTTGATTTTAGGTATCGAAGCCAAAGATCGTCTCAAGCGTCTAATCCTTTCTAATATTGTGGCTTACGACTCTTGGCCCATTGATGACATGTTGATGCTGGGTAGTCCTCTTTGGAAGTCTAAATCAACTCAAGAAATTGTTGCCTATCTTACTGACGGTCTGTCTGAAGGGATATCTCGCCCGGAACAGTTAACTTCAGAATTTAAAGAAGGAATCGTTGCTCCTTATGCAAATGAAGAAGGAAAGATAAGTCTAATTCGTAATGCTTCTGCACTCAATACTAATCATACAATGGCTTTGGTAGATCGTCATAAAGATATTTTATCCCCTACCCTTCTCCTTTGGGGAATCGACGATCCCTGGCAAACCATCCAAGATGGTCAAAGATTAAAGCAAGAAATTCCAAATAGTAAGTTGGTCTGTATACAAAACGCTTCTCATTGGATACCTCAAGATGCACCTGGAGAATTTGCTGATGAGATAATTCAATTTATTGAATCAACCTCAGCATGCTGAATTCATCTGAAAATTTTATAAATCGGTCGATTCGACAATAGTTTTACGGTTCTGCAAAACTATTGTCCTCGTCTTAAAGTTTTGCAGAATATTGATAAAGGAGCCTCGAAAAATTAAATCTCTGAGAAAGTTACAGCAGAAAAAAGCTTTCAGTTTTTTAGTGAACTATGCTCAGAGATTTATCGAGCTTCTCTTCGATATATTTGAACTTTGAATGTAGGAAGTAATATTACTCCGATCTGGTTGCTGCTTTGCCAATGCTCCATCGAGTATCAAAGTCGCGTAGCATATAGAGTGCGATACAAGCAGCTAACATAGGCCATGCAGCAAAGAAGAGAATGTTTACGCTTTCATAAGGAGCAAGGTATTGCTTATATGAAGATAGGGTTGAAACCGAATGCATTGCTAAAACCAAACCGTAACTCCATTTTTTTAAAAACCCTACCAGAAAAGCTACGACAACAATCGCTTGTAGCGATCCAATAACATAGGCTAATGTGCTGCTTAAATTATTGATAAAATAAAAGCTTGAGAATACTGCAGCTGTATGACTGGGATTTAGGAACTTATCGAGTACCCAAATCACCATTACAGCAAACACGCTCAATCGTAGTATGAATAGAACTATTGGCAATCGATTGGAAAGTTTAGTCTCAATCATGGAAATACCTCTTTAGATTTCATCACTAGTTTTTATCAACACGAGAGATAATATTCAGATATTTTTCTCATGTTGAATCAACTCTAGGATTAGCATATCAAATATCATGTAAATCACCAAGAAAAAACATATGGTGATTCTGCTTCGATATGCTTAGAATTATAAGTTTTTTCTATAGGAATGATTAGCAAAGCTATGTACTACAGCAACTCTAGGTTTCTGAGGTTTCTGTTGGAATTTTTACTACACTGCTGGCGAGGAATCCAGCAGGCTGCTCGCTCTTTCTATTCAATACCAAAAATAGCTTGACCCAATCCCATCTGATGAAATCGCGTTCAGGTTTAATTCAGCAGTTCTAGTGTGTTTAATATCACCTGCATCGAGCAATCTTTCTTCACAAGGATTATATCTGCGATACATTTTGCTTTCATTTCGTAAGATAAACGTAAAAATACTTAGATTTTAGCCTCTCAATAAGTCTACCTTAACCAGAGTTTTACCTGTTTTGAGGTGAACCATGGGACATTGAAGGCGTCATACGTGAAACCATCTACTTAAACTTCATCCAAGCCACTGATTTAGGAGAAAACTTTAAGTCTCCTGCAATGGTGAGTTTGGCTCTCCAGATATCGTCAGGCTCGTGTGGGCTCCTCCAATAGTGTGGAGCACTGATTGCTTTGTTTGGAATTTTATGGGTGGTTCAATCGTCGATTTAATTCATGTTTTGGGGTAGGGCTAGTCATGTCAATCGAACTCAACCAAATTGGGACATTTACGACAGGAGTATTTGATGAAAGCGCTGCCGAAATTGCAGCTTTCGATCCCAGCTCCCAGCGGCTGTTTGTGGTGAATGGCGATAGCAATGCGATCGACGTTCTCGATCTCTCCGATCCGACAAACCCCACTCCGATCGCGTCTCTCGATGTCAGTCTCAGCGGCGGGCCTAACAGCGTCGCAGTGGCCAACGGCATCGTTGCAGTTGCCCTAGAGGATGTCACCGAGACCGAAACGGGTACAGTCGCCTTTTTCAATGCTGCAGATCTGTCTCTCTCGAATGTGGTTGGGGTCGGAGTCTTGCCCGATGCCGTCACCTTTACCCCAGATGGAACCAAACTATTGGTTGCCAACGAAGGGGAGCCCGTCGGCGATGGCAATTTGCTGGAAGTCGATCCAGAAGGAACGATTAGCATTATCGATCTGTCGGCAGGTGTGGAAGAGGCCACGGTTGCCACGGCTGATTTCTCTGCTTTTAACGGTCGCGAGAACGATTTGCGCGGCGATGGGGTGCGCATCTTCCCCGGTCGAACGGCAGCGCAGGATCTCGAACCCGAGTTCATCGCTGTTTCTCCCGATGGCACCACCGCGTTTGTCACGCTGCAGGAAAACAATGCTGTGGCGGTGGTGGATATCGAGTCTGCCACTGTGTTGGATATTCTGCCTCTGGGCGTTACCGATTTCAGCCGAGGGTTGCCGGAACTCGAAACCTTTGACATCCCCGAGCTGACAACGGAATCCTTTCAAATTGGCACCGACCCGGATGGCAATCCGATTTTTCTCGGCGGTCTATCGGGATTGGCCTTCGATGGATTCAACCCCGACAATGGCAATCCTCGGTTTGTAGCGATTAACGATCGCGGTCCTGTCGGCGGCGCGCTCGATACTCCCGACCCAGATTCTAGCGATCGCCCCTTCTTCGCCCCCGAGCTGCAAGTCACCGTCCTCACCCTCGAATTGGATGAAGCCTCGGGTCAAGTTTCGATTGTCGATAGCCTCGGTTTAACCCGCGAAATCAGTGTTGTAGGGGTACCGTTTCCGGTTTCCGTCCCCCTGACGGGACTCCCGAATATTCCAGGTTTCTTTGAAGTCCCTGTCGATCCCGAAACTGGCGATCCACTGCCAAACGATTTCTTTGGTTTGGACAGCGAAGGCATCATCCGCGATCCCTCCACTGGGAATCTCTACATTGCAGACGAGCAGGCCCCGTCCATCAATGTTTTCTCCTCCGAGGGCGCACTCATCGATCGCTTTGTGCCCATCGGTTTCGCGGCCCAAGACGAAACAGGCTCCCCTGCAGGTACCTTTGGCAGCGAAACGCTGCCCGAAGTCTATCTAAACCGCCGCAACAATCGCGGTTTTGAGGGCATTGCTTTCGACACCGAGCGCAATATTGTTTACGGCTTCATTCAAACGCCGCTGTCTAACCCCGACACCGCCACCAGCAATGGCTCCAGCATTCTGCGCATTTTGGGCATCGATCCGGTCACGGGCGTACCGATTGAGGAATTTGTCTACGTTTTGCAGACGCCCGCATTGGTCACAACCGATCCCAGCACCAGTTTTGGCAGCGCAGAAGTGGATCGGATTGGCGACGCCGTGTTTGCCGGTGACGGTCAGTTTTATGTCATCGAGCGAGATAACGAGGATATCGATACCGCTCAGCAGTTCATCTTCAAGATCGACCTGCAAGGGGCAACCAATATTCTCGGCACCGATATCGCGAATGCCACCGACGGCGCAACGCTGGAGACTCTCTCTCCAGACGATCTAGCGGCAGCAGGCATACAGCCAGTCAACAAGATTCAGGTCACTAATTTGCCCTCTTTGGGCTTTAGCCCCAGTGCCCAGTCTGAAGGATTGGCCCTGTTGAGTGACGGACGCTTAGCCGTGCTCAACGACAACGATTACGAAGGCCCCGGTACCCCCACCCAACTGGGCATCATCAGCTTCGAGAGCTCCAATGGTTTGGACCCCAGCGACGATGACGGTGCCATCAATATCGATAACTTCCCGGTTTTTGGTCTGTTCCAACCCGACACGATTGCGTCATTCGAGATCGACGGTCAAACCTTCTTCATTACTGCGAACGAAGGGGATGGCCGAGATAGTTTTGACGACCTCACCGATATCGATCGCGTTGGGGATTTAACCCTCGATCCCGACGCCTTCCCGGATGCTGACACCCTGCAACTGGATGAAAACTTGGGCCGCTTGGAAGTCTCCACCATCGACGGAGACATCGATGGCGATGGGGATTTCGACCAGCTCTTTGCTTTTGGTAGCCGTTCTTTCTCTATCCGCGATGCTTTAGGCAACATCGTGTTCGACAGCGGCGACCAATTGGAGCAGATTACCGCCGCCGCATTGCCGGAGGATTTCAACTCAGACAATGACGAAAACGGTAGCTTCGATAGCCGCAGCGATGACGGCGGGCCGGAGCCGGAAGGGATTGCAGTCGGCACCGTCGGCGATCGCACCTTTGCCTTTATTGGCTTGGAACGCATTGGCGGCATTGCGGTCTTTGACATTTCCGATCCGGCGAATTCCAGCTTTGTTCAGTACATCAACAATCGCGACTTCAGTCTTGACCTCGAACTGCCCGACGGGTCGTCCAACCCTGCCGCAGGCGATTCCGGTCCCGAGGGCTTGGTGTTCATCTCGGCTGAAGATAGCCCCAACGGCAACCCACTCTTGGTGGTTGCCAATGAAGTGAGTGGCTCCACCACTATCTTCGAAATCTCCGACTTGGATGACCCCGGTCCTGGAGGGGCGATCGCCGCTCAAGCTTTCAACGACCTCGACTCCAGTTCCACCTTCACGACCGACCAATTGGCCGATGGCGAGCCCTTAACCAATGCTGGGTCTGTTAACAGTGGCGGACCGGGCTTAGATTTTCAGACTTTCTTCTTCGAGACCAGAGGTGCCGCCGGTCCTGCAGCGGGCACTGAGTCTGGAGATTTTATTGGCGTCAACTCCTTTATTGGCGCGAATGCCCCCGATGTGGCTGCCGATGGCACCCCTGTCGCGGCGGGAGTGGAGCACAACTTCCAGTTCAACGATGGCGACGGACGCTTGGACTTAGTGTTTGAGTCGGTCGATTTGACGGACATCGACCAAAGCTTCCTCAGCTTCGATTACTGGATTAACGATACGGGCTTCGAGGCGGATGATGCCTTCTCCTTCAGCCTGAGCGATGGCACCCATTCCCAAACGTTCCTCAACTTCGGCGAGGCCGAACTAGAGGCCAACGTTTCTCCCGACGACGGCACCCCCAATTGGAACACCGTCACGGTTGACTTGGACGAGCTGATAAACACCAGCGGCTTTGACAATGAGTTAACCCTGACCCTCAGCGTCGATACCAATTCGGGGGTTGAGAACATCTTTGTGGATAACATTCTGTTTGCCGAGGGTGAAGCTCCCGATGTTGACCCAGATCCCGTAACCGTTGCAGCCATTTATGAGATTCAAGGGGCCGGACATCTTTCTCCGCTGCTGGGCGAACTCGTGCAGACGACGGGAATTGTCACGGCGATCGCCTTCAATGGCTTCTACTTGCAAGATGCTGTAGGGGATGGCGACGACAACACCTCTGACGGCATTTTTGTGGCGGGCAGCACCGCTGGCATTGCGGTTGGGCATGAGGTTGAGGTCGAAGGGACGGTGGCTGAGATTATTCCGGGGGGCGCTGGCACTGGCAACCTTTCCATTACCCAGCTCAACGCCTCTGACATCTCGGCGAACAGCAGCGGCAATGCCTTGCCCGACGCAGTGGTGATTGGACAGAGCGGTCGCTTGCCTGCGAATACGACAGTCATTAGCGACGACGAATTGCCGGTAAATCTGCAAAATGCAGCCGACGATGTCGCGAATAATTTCGATCCAGAAAACGATGCCATTGACTTCTACGAGAGCTTGGAAGGTCAACGGGTCACCATCGAAGCTGCCGTTGCCGTTTCCCCCACGCGGGTCTTTACCCCCTTCTCTGCAGAGGCATTCACTCTCCCCAATCTGGGGGCCACCTCTGACGACCCCCTCAATAGTCGGGGCGGCATCAACCTCGACTCCGGCCCCGATAATTTGGGCGATCGAAACCCCGAGCGGGTCCAAATTCAGTTCGATCCCACCATCTCTGGGGAATCTACCCCTCCGGCCTTGAATGTGGGGGACCAGTTGGGAGATGTGACTGGGGTTGTGGGATACAGCTTCGGTAATTTCGAAGTCAACCTCACCGGTCCCGTCAATGTTGTCACGCCTAGCGGACTGGAGCAGGAGGTCACCGACCTGGTAGGGACTGAAGACCAACTTACGGTCGCTAGCTACAACGTATTGAACCTCACCAGTACGCTTGCAGATGAGGGCGGTCTCGATCCCGATGCCGCTCAGCGCGATCGCCTGGCAGCTCAAATCATTGACAATCTAGGCTCCCCCGACATCATCGCCTTGCAAGAAATTCAGGATAACGATGGTGAAAACGGCGGCAGTAACAGCCTGGTTAGCGATGCCAGTCAGACGCTGCAGGATTTAGTCGATGCGATCGCCGCTGCCGGTGGCCCCACCTACCAATTCTTCGATGTCTTCAATGCAGCGGGGGTGGGTAATGAAGGCGAGTTCACCGAGCTCCAGGGGGGCGTTCCAGGCGGCAACATCCGCAATGCTTTCCTCTACAACCCCGACCGAGTCACCCTTGAAGGGATGGATGCTCTGACGCCAACTGCTTTGGCAGCGGCAGGGGTCAGTAATCCCGATGCCTTTGCCGGTAGCCGCGTTCCGGTTGTCGGGACCTTTGGCTTCAACGGCGAAACCGTGATGGTAGTCAACAACCACTTCTCCTCCCGATTTGGCTCCACACCGATCTTTGGAGGACCGCAGCCCTTCGTACAGGCGGGCGAAGCTGCTCGCGAGGCTCAGTCTCTGGCGAACAATGAATTCGTTGATTCCCTCCTCGCCACTGACCCCGCAGCCAACATCGTTGTGGCTGGCGACCTCAACACTTTCCAGTTCACCAACGACTTAGTCGAAATCTTGCCGGGAACGGGTGACGAACGAGTCTTAACGAACTTAATCTCGCAAGCTGAAGCGGACGGAGATGCTTACACCTTCATCTTTGATGGCAACAGCCAAGTGCTCGATAACTTCTTTGTCACGGACTCCATACTTGAAGGGGCAGAATTCGATATTGTCCACGTCAACAACGACTTCACCCGCGATGACGATGCGATCGAGTTTGACGATGTCCTTCCGGCCAGCGACCACGAACCCCTAGTGGCCCGTTTAGATCTATCTGCGGACCCCGTGGAGCCCGCTAACTTCACACTGCAACTGCTGCACGCCTCCGACCTCGAAGGGGGCGTCGATGCCATTTCCGCCGCCCCGAACTTTGCCGCTTTGGTCAGTGCTTTCGAAGCCGAATTCGAGAACACCATCACCCTCTCTGCGGGCGATAACTTCATCTCCGGTCCGTTCTTCAATGCGGCCTCCGATCCGAACGCGTTCAACCCCATCTTTGAAGGGCTATACAACACGATTCCGATCTTCGATGTCGATGGCGACGGCACCCCCGCAGCCCTAGTGGATGTCTCCGCCATCCCCGATTCGGCAGACACCGATGGCAATAGCTTCTTAGACAATGGCGAAATCGATGCCTTCCTGCTCGATCCGACCCAAAATACGGCAGGTCTAACCGCTGCCGATGTCTACGTGACCGACATTAATGGCGATGGCGATCCCGACTTCTTTGACGAGATTGACAACTTCCAAGGTCGAGTAGACATCACCATCATGAACCTGATTGGGTTCGATGCCTCTGCTCTGGGCAACCACGAGTTCGATCTCGGCACCGACACCCTGGAAAACATCATTAATTACGACTCAGAAGAAGGGAACAGTCTGTCTTCCACTGGCGAGGCATCCATTCTGGCGGCCTTCCCCGATCTCGTAAACTTTCTGCAAGAAGTTGACTTCCCGGGCATTCAGTTCCCCTATCTCTCCTCCAACCTCGACTTCTCTGCCGACCCCGAAATTGGCAATCTGTTCACTGACGAGATTCTACTCAGCACCGAATTCGCCAGCGACCTGCTGTCGGCGCGGGCCAATCCAGCCGATCCATTCGAAACGGCTGCCGATAGCAACGATGACAGGATCGCGCCTTCGACGGTGATTGAAGTAGGCGGAGAGCTGATTGGTGTTGTCGGTGCCACCACGCCGCTGCTGGAGAGCATCTCCTCCCCCGGCTTAGTCGAGGTATTGCCTAGCTCCGACGCGATCGCCGAACTAGCCACCATCATTCAGACAGAGATAGACGAGCTATTGGCCTTTGACGACGGCTCGGGACGCAGTCTCGATAAGGTGATTTTGGTCTCTCACCTGCAACAGTTTGCGATCGAAGCCGAGCAACTGGCTCCTCTCCTGTCTGGCGTGGACATCATCGTGGCGGGCGGTTCCGACCAGATTGTGGCAGACCAGGAGGATATCGATCGCGGCTTGCAACCGGGCGACACCATCGACAACGTGTTCGATATCGACCCCGACACCCCTAGCGTTCAACCGGGCTATCCCTTCGTCACCTCCGATGCCGACGGCAACCCCGTTGCCGTGGTGTCCACCGATGGCGAGTACAGCTACGTGGGCCGTTTGGCGATCGAGTTTGACAGCAATGGCAACATCATTCCCGAGAGCGTTGACGAAACCGTTAGCGGTGCTTTTGCCACAACCGATGCTGGGGTTATCGCCCAGTTCAATCAAGCTGGAGCGCTGACTGACGCAGAAGCGCTGGAGGCAGCCTTCGCCGATGGCACTTCTCAGCAAGTGGTGCAGGATCTGGTCAATAACGTCACAAACGTTGTCAATTTGCAGGATGGCAATATTGTCGGTCAGTCAGATGTCTTCCTCAATGGTGCCCGCTCCTCCGTCCGCAACGAAGAAACCAACTTCGGCAACCTCACCGCCGATGCCAACATCTTCGTCGCCCGCGAAATTGAGGATATCGATACTTCCCCTATCTTGGTTTCCATCAAGAATGGCGGCGGCATCCGCGACATCATCGGCTTTGTGGGCCAGCTCGACGACGGCACTGTGGTGCAAACCACCACCCAGGCCAACCCTGCTGCTGGCAAAGAAGCAGGCGATGTGTCTCAACTGGATATTGCCAATACCCTGCGCTTCAACAACGGTCTGGAATTAGTCACCCTGACCTCCGAGCAGTTGCTCGAAGTGCTCGAACATGCGGTGGCTGAGTCTCAGCCGGATATGTTCAACGAGCCCGGACAGTTCGGCCAGGTGGGCAACATCCGCTTCAGCTTCGACCCCACCCAAGCGGCTCGCAGCTTCGATCCCAATACCCTCGAACAGATTACAGCAGGCGATCGCATCCTCAATGTGACGGTGTTTGACGAAGCCACGGGCGAATTTGTGCCGGTGGTAGTCGATGGAGAAGTGTTACCGAATGCTCCCGCTGCCATTCGGGTGGTCACCCTCGACTTCCTGGAAAATGGCGGCGATAGCTATCCGTTCCCCGTCTTCGAGGCATTGGACCCCGATTTCTACAACGAAGTCAATTTGGAAGCAGAGTTTGCGGCGCTGGCGAGTGGCAGCTTCCAAGACTTGGCGGACTTTGCCGATGCTGGCTCCGAGCAGGATGCCCTCGCGGAGCTCTTCTTTGCGGAGTTCAACGAAGATCTGGGCGGCTCTGCGTTTGGTGTGGAGGATACTTCGGTGTCAGAGGACGAGCGCGTCCAAAACCTGAGTTTCCGGGAAGATACTGTGTTGCCATCTCTGGCCGTTCTAATCGGCACAGATGGCGATGACATCTTGCAAGGGACTGCCGATGGCGATTCAATTTTCGGCTTAGCTGGCGACGACATTATTAAGGGTCGCGCTGGTGATGACGAGCTCTTTGGAGCTGACGGCGACGACTTCCTCAAAGGTGACTCGGGCAACGATACTCTCCTCGGCGGCGCTGGCGATGACGATCTCAAAGCTGGCCAAGGCGATGACGACCTCCAAGGGGGAGGTGGCAATGACGACCTCTTCGGTCGCGCTGGCGATGACACCTTGGTTGGCGGTGAGGGAGATGATGACCTCTTCGGTGGCGGCGGTGCCGATACCCTCGAAGGGGGTGGCGGCAACGACGACCTCAGAGCAGGTGGCGGTGCCGACACTCTGTATGGGGGCGAAGGGGATGACGATCTCATCGGCGGCGGCGGTGCCGACACCCTCATGGGGGGCAGTGGCAACGACGACCTCTTCGGTGGCGGCGGTGCCGACTTCATTGCTGGGGGCAGCGGTAGCGACGATCTCTTCGGTAACGGCGGTGCTGACACCCTCATGGGGGGCGGTGGCTCCGATCGCCTGAATGGCGGCGGCGGCAACGATACGGCTGATTTCAGCGACATTCCCGTTGGAGTCACGGCAGATCTGGCTGCTGGCACTGCCTTTTACGAGCCTGCACCCGATGTACTGATTACGGATACTTTGAGAAGTATTGAAAATCTCACGGGCACTGTCTTCAATGACAATCTCGCGGGCGATGCTCGTGCCAATATCCTCAACGGAGTTGGCGGGGCCGATGCCTTAACGGGCGGTGCTGGTGGAGATACCTTTGTCTTAGGCGACGAGTCAGGGGCGTTCTACGCTGAGGCGGGTACGGCTGACGTGGCCGAACTGACAGATTTTGCGACGGGTGAAGATCGCATTCAGCTCTCGGGCAGTCTTGGCGATTACGCTTTCTTTAGCTTGGGCAGCGGTCCTGCCACGGCTATTGCGCTCGATGATGGCAACGGCAGCTTTGACTTCCTGGGCGACGAACTCGTTGCCTTTGTGGGCAATGGATTTGAGCTGACTGACTTGGCTTTTGTCTGAGTCTCTGACCGCTGATTGAAGGTATTTAAACTTAACCCCAGCCTCACTAGAGTAGGCTGGGGCTTTTTTGGGGGCGATCGCCCAACGCCTTCAGAAAACCAGGTTGCTCGGATGCGCTTTTCGCCGAGGGAATTTCGGCTCAAAGCTGTTCCAGCAGGGAGTTCGCTGCCCGATCGCCACTCTGCATAGCCCCTTCAATACTGCTTTGGCAAGTGTATTCCCCTGCCAGGACGAGCCCTGCCATAGCGGAGCGAGGGGAGGGTAAGCGATCGTGCAGGCCGGGGGGTTGATCGAATTGGGCAAAGGGGATGCGGTATTGCCGCAGGTAGCTCAGGCGATCGCCATCTAGGTGGGGAAACCAGTCGAGCAATTCTTGACGGCAGCGCTCGGCTAAGCGATCGGGGGTGGATGGCGGATTGCCCAAGACCGTCACCGACAGTAGGTGTTGGCCAACGGGGGTGAGAGCAGGGCTGACATTGCTCAGTTGGATGCAGTGATGGATGGCAGTCTCGGGTGTCTTGGCGCTGTTGAGGTGGATGGCGGTTTCCGCATGGGCGGAGATAGGGGTGCTGAAATAGAGACAGGTGACAGCGCGGGGTGTGGTAGGAATGGGGCGATCGCCGTTTAGTCGAGGAACGAGTCGCGCCGCTGCAGTGGCCTCTGTCGCACAAACCACAAACTCAGCGGCCAAGGTGCTGCCATCTCGTAGCTGAACTCCCGTAACGCGCTCCCCCTCGATCGCAATGCGTTCTACCGTAGCGTTACAGCGCAGTTGCCCGCTGGCGAGGTGGCTGGCAAGCTGGTCGGAGATTGCCCCCATTCCCCGTTTGGGAGTCGCGATCGCCCCTTCAGATAGCATCTTGAAATAGAACTGGAATAGACGGGCACTGGTTTTGAGTTCTGGGTCGAGAAAGATGCCGCTGTAGAAGGGATAGAAAAAGTGCTGCAGGATTTGTGGGGAGAAGCCCCACTGCTGGAGAAAATCTAGGGTGGAGAGATCGGGCTGCTGCCAAATGGCTTCGATCGAACTGGCGAATAATTGAGCTCGCAGTGTCAATATGCGAGCTTTGTCCCCCAGCGTCAACAGTGGATTGGCTAGCGATTCGAGCAGAGTGGCGGGAGCCCGGAGAGGGTCGCCAATGGGATAGTGGCGATCGCCCCGCACGAGCACCGCCCCCGGACTGTAGTTGCACAGTTCTAAAGCCTCGAGATCGAGATGGCGACGGACCGCTGGATAGGCGGAGAACAGCACCTGGAAACCGCGATCGAGCTGAAAGCCATTGACCTCATCCGTGCGCACTCTGCCGCCTGCGCGATCGCTTTGTTCGAGTAAGACAAAGTCATTGCAGCCGTTTTCTTGCAAAACCTTGGCGCAGGTCAGTCCCGCTAAGCCCGCTCCGACAATGGCGATCGTCTTTGTCATCCCATCCCCTCATATCTCTCAGGCTCAGTTGTACTGCACGGAGGGGAATTGCGGGCGGCTGGCGATCGCCAGCCGCTAAATCGAGGGAGCGACTTTGGTGCGAATGGTACTCTCTAACTGCTCGCGAGTGATATTCGTCCGCCGCAAGTTACACCCAGACAAATCTGCCCCCGCCAAATTGGCTCCGGCAAAATTAGCCTCCTGCAGATTGCAATCGCGCAAGTCAGCCCCCTGCAACTGCGCCTGACTCAGGTTCGCCCCCTGCAAACTCGACCCCACCAACACCGCCCGTCGCAAATCAGCCCCTCGACAATCGCAGCCTCTTAAATTAGCCGCAGATAGATTCGCCTCGCTCAAATCGCTACCGATTGCGCTGGCAGCACTCAGATTCGCAGCATGTAGGTTCGCGCCGTACAAATTGGCTTGGCGCAAATAGGCTTCTCTGAGATCGGCGCGATCGAGATTGATGCAGCGCAAATAGGCTCCGTACAGCAGTGCTCGCCGCAACGAAACTTGAGGAAAATCTCGCTCCCCTGTCGCAAATCTCTCCAAAACTTCCTCGGCACTCGCTCGCTGCCAGCCAGACTCTGCCGGTTTATCGATGGCCATTCTCAAGCGATCGCGATCCACCGGTATCGCCTCATCCGAGCGCACGCTACCATCCGGCATCACAGTCTCGCGAAACTTAGCCCCCTCCGAGCTCGCACGGGCCAGTTTTGCCTTTGTCAGGATGGCGTTGGCCAAATCGGCATCGTTCAAATTCGCGCCTTCCAGGTTGGCCCCCGTCAGATTGGCCCCTCGCAAACAAGCCATACTCAGATCGGCATCGCTGAGATTGGCACCCCTCAAATTACAATTGGCCAGATTGGCATAAGTTAAACTCGCCTCCGCCAAATTAGCCTGATTGAAATCGGCCCCTGCCAAATTAGCATGTCCCACTTTAGCGCCTTTCAGGTTCGCCTCAGTTCCCATTGCCCGCACTAAATTGGCTTCGTAGAGATCGGCCTCCATCAGGTTGGTGCGCTTGAGAACGGCCTCCTGCAAGTTGACCCCGCTGAGATCGCTGTTACGCAAATTGGCTTTATAGAGGTCTGCATGGGAAAAGTTGGTTTCCCGCAGGCTGCAGTGACTCAAAAAAGTGGTGGTGAGAATAGCATGGCTGAAGTTGGCTCCAGTCAAATTGGCTGAAATCAAAAACGAACCGGTGAAATCCACATAGCGCAAATCAGCTTCTACCAGTTGCACCTCGCGCAACTTTGCCCGCCGCACCCTCGCCTGCGATAGCATTGCGTTGTTGAGATTGGCACGATACAGATCGCTTTTGTACAGATCCGATTCACTCAGGTTGGCTCCGCTGAGATTGGCATTGTGCAAGCTAGACCGAATCAGCGCAATTCCCTGCAGGTGAGAGTCGGGCAAGTTTGCCTTATTGAGCTCGATGCCTTCAAATTTGCGGCGGTCGGCAGCATACCACTGCAATAATTCCTTCGCTTCCATGGACTCACCCTAACTGCTTTGAACTCACCCACCCACTGCCCGAACCGAAAATACTGTCAAATATTATCGCTTAGTTTATCGAGTTACACGCGAAGAATCAGTATTATGACGCTACATCTTTATATTTTAGTGTATTAATTGATGCTCTTGAGCTGCGATCGGCAGATTCAAGTTGAATTCACACTGTTGAGTGTGTTTGAGAGGTGATGGGCTGTGGCTTTAACCGAGGCGATCGCCCGCTCGTAGGGCAACCGGGTCGGCCCTAGCAGGCTGACGCTGCCCATTGCCCAACTGCCGCAAGAATAGCCAGTCGAAATCAGGCTGCACTGTCGCATCGGTTCGAGGGGGTTTTCGGAGCCGATATAAACAACGACGCGATCGGGGGACGTGGGTCCCAACACCGGCCACAATTCCGACTGATTTTCTTCGAGTAGCTGCACCACATCCTGGATCTGGTCGGTTTGAGCAAACTCTGGCTGGCGCATCAGGCCCGTCATCCCCCCCACAAAAACTTGGCCGATCGCCGGTCTCAAGTGATTGTGTTTGAGCACATCTAGCAACTGCTGGAGCCAAGCTCCATAAGAACGGAATTGGCGGTTGAGTTCGGACCAGTCAATATTGAGGATGTCGTAGAAGGTTTTGCCCCGCAATTGCAGGTTGAGGAAGTTGTTGAGCAGTTGCAGCTCCTGTTCCAATTGTTCGATCGCATCCGGCTCGGTTCGGCGATCGTCATTCACAGGCGATAGGGGGGCAATGGTATGTCCGAGGGGAGAGCCCAGCCCTGTCTGGGAATCGCTTTGTAGGTTGAGTAAGACGGAGTGGCTCTGGTAAGAATCGGTCACCAAAATCGCCATAATGCGGTTGCGATCGACTGCCACCAGTTGTAGGTGGCGGATGGTGGCGGTGTCAGTTGGGGGAGCGGTGACGAGGGCAATGCAACCACTCAAGGTGGCCAAAATTTGAGTGGCTTGGTGCAGTAGGGTTTCGAGATTGTCGTTCAGTTGCTGGCCGAGGCGATCGGAGAGCACTTGCAAGAGTTGCTCCTGCAGGTCGGTGGGGTCTTCGATCAAGTCGTCAACGTAGACGCGATAGCCGTTATCGGAGGGAATGCGTCCGGCGGAAGTGTGGGGTTGGAACAATAAGCCGCTGCGCTCTAATACCGCCATGACATTGCGGATGGTGGCGGTGCTCACCCCCAAGTCGTAGGATTGGGCTAAGGTTTTGGAGCCCACAGGCTCTGCCGTGGCGATATAACTGCGAACCGTCGCCCAGAGAATATTTTGCTGTCGGGCATTCAAGTTAATTTGCATGGGGATCGTTGTACCGCATCGAGTGACTTCGGCTGTATTGCTGTACCTACGTGTATCCCACAGGTTGAATTCAGCGTAGCGCAGCCAGTTGCACGATCGCTAGTCTTCCCTGAAGTTACTCCCGCTATCCGTTCCAATCGACCTTCGAGCGATCGCCAACCTACCGCTAATTTTGGCGTTTGGGGCGTTCTCCCGGTTAGGATCGTATCGCTGACGCAGTTGCCGTTTAGCCAACTTAACTCCTGTCCTGACAGTGCTTATGCGCATTTTCCTCAAATCCAAGCTTCACAAAGCAATAGTGACTGAAGCGAATTTGGCCTATACGGGCTCCATCACCATCGATAAAGCCTTGATGGAGGCTGCCGATTTAGCTGAGTACGAGAAGGTATTGGTGGTGGATAATACCAATGGCAATCGCTTGGAGACTTATGCGATCGCGGGCGATCGCCATTCTGGCGTCGTCTGTATGAACGGTGCTGCCGCCCATTTGGTTCGGGCAGGGGATGAAATCACCATCATGTCATTTCACCTCCAAGACAAGCCCACCCAGCCGATCAAGCTCTTGCTGGATGCCAACAATCGCATTTTTAAAAATCTAACTCAGTTAGAGTTGGTCCGATAGCGGCACCCCGTCTAAGCAGAGACCCGTAGTTTTGAGAATGTGTCTATTAGACCCTTTCACTAGCGCTGTGGTTCGCTGCGCTAAATGCCTGGATTACCCCAAAAAAAGCCCCTCGCTTGAGGGGCGATCGCGCTTCAACGAGTTGCATTGACTTACACGTCGTAGTAGAGGGAGAACTCGTAGGGGTGAGGGCGCAAGCTGAGGGGAATCACCTCGTTGTCCAGCTTGTACTCGATCCAGTTGTTGATGAAGTCCTCGGTAAAGACGCCGCCTTCCAACATGAAGGCATGGTCGCTTTTGAGGTTCTCCAACGCCTCCGAGAGGGAGCCGGGAGTGGAGGGAATTTTTTCCAGTTCTTCGGGGGATAGATCGTAAATATCGACATCCAAGGGGCTGCCGGGATCGATTTGGTTCTTGATGCCGTCCAAACCAGCCATCAGCATGGCAGCAAAGGCCAGATAGGGGTTGCTGGTGGCGTCGGGGCAGCGGAATTCCAGACGCTTGGCCTTCGGATTGGAGCCAGTAATCGGAATCCGCACGGAAGCAGAGCGGTTGCCCTGCGAGTAGGCCAGGTTAACCGGCGCCTCAAAACCGGGGACCAACCGCTTGTAGGAATTGGTGGTGGGATTGGTAAAGGCGAGTAGGGCAGGAGCGTGCTTGAGGATGCCGCCGATGTAGTGCAGGGCCATCTGGCTCAGGTTGGCATAGCCGTCACCAAAGAAGAGGGGCTGGCCGCCTTTCCAGAGGGACTGGTGGGTGTGCATGCCGGTGCCGTTGTCGTTGAACAAAGGCTTGGGCATGAAGGTCACCGTCTTGCCGTGCTTCTTAGCCACATTCTTGATGACGTACTTGTAGATCATCAAGTAGTCTGCAGCGGAGATCATATCGGCAAACTTGACCCCCAACTCCGCTTGACCGCCTGTGGCCACTTCGTGGTGGTGCTTTTCGATCGGCACCCCTAGCTTGCCCATGGTCAGTAGCATTTCGGTGCGAAGGTCTTGGTAGGAGTCGGTGGGGGAGACGGGGAAATAGCCTTCTTTGTAGCGGGGCTTGTAGCCTAGGTTGCCGTCCTCTTCTTCGCGACCGGAGTTCCAGCGACCTTCGATGGAATCCACATAGTGATAGGCACTGTTTTGGGTTTGGTCGAACCGAACGTCGTCAAAAATGAAGAATTCTGCTTCGGGGCCAAAGTAGGCGGTATCGGCAATACCAGTGGAACTGAGATAGGCGATCGCTTTAGCGGCGATGCTGCGGGGGCAGCGCTCGTAAGGCTCGCCAGTGCGGGGCTCGCTAATGCTGCAGGTGAGGCTGAGGGTCGGAACTTCGGTGAAGGGTTCGAGCCAAGCGGTGTTGGGGTCGGGCACCATCAACATGTCGGATTCGTTAATGGCCTTCCAACCGCGAATACTGGAGCCGTCAAAGGCCAAGCCTTCCGCGAAAGTATCGGTGTCTATTTGATCGACATAGAAAGAGCAATGCTGCCAGGTGCCGGGTAGGTCGATAAATTTCAGATCGACAATCTGGACATCGTGCTCCTGAATCAGGTTCATTACGTCTTGGGGTGATGCCATTCGCGTCTGTCTCCTTTTAAATACCTGAATTTGTTCCTAGACGCCCCGATTCAATCGCTTCAAGAATACTGGAGCACCGGAGTCAATAGAGCGTCAGATTTTGCTCACCCGATCCTAGAGAGCCACCTACCCCTGTTTTGTATCTAGCAATACCAAAAAATCCGTTCTGCCTTAAGTGAATCTGCAGATACCTTCGCCCCCACCTCAATGCACCGAGTGGGTTGCTGTAAAGGTGCAACCCACTTGACGGAAATGACAAAGCTTCGCAGACGGGACAATGCGATCGTATAAAATAGCGCTCTATACTTTTCCGGCTATTAACGCGCTCTCCAAGATTGCTTGCGCCGCTAAGTTGCCTGAAATCGTTGCCCCTTCCATGCTGTCAATGTAATCCTGCATGGTGTAGCTACCGGCGAGGAAGAAATTGGGCACGGGGGTTGTTTGGTCGGGCCGATAGGGGTCCATTCCCGGCCCCTCGCGGTAAAGGGATTGGGCTAGCTTGACCACGCTGAACCAGGTCACATTTAAATTGCGGGCCGAGGGAAACAGATCTCGAACCTGCTGGCTAACCTGCTGGGCGATCGCCTCATTTTTCATGGGCACAAACCGATCGCCGGGGGTGAGCACCAATTGCAATAGCGAGCCTTCCCCCTCTTTGTAATAAGAGGACGGACTGGTGAGGGCGAGATCGGCAAAGCAGGAGAAATCGGCGTCGGCGGTGTAAAGCAGGTTATCCAGCCCGATGGCAGACGCCTGCTCGGCTGCCGTTTTCGCTTCCCCCCGCAATTCCGTCACCCAGCCGTCAAATCGCAGTTGGACGGTCACCACCGGCACGGCCTCCAGTTTGTAAATATTGTCGAACTGAGGCCAGCGACGCCAGTGGGGGGGCAGTAGGCGGTGGGTGCCGGGAATAGCCGCCGCGCAGACATAGGCATCGGCAGTGACTGTGTCCCCGTCAGCGAGTTTCAGACCCGAGACCCTCTGCCGATCTTCAGTTCCTGCCGTCAAGATTTCGCTGACGCCGCGACGGAGATGGAGTTTCGCCCCCCGCGATGTAATGTAGTCCACAATCGGTTTGTGGAGAAATTCGGCAGGAGAGCCTTCTAGCATGCGCAACACCGATGCCTCGGTTTTAGTGGCGAAGAACAAGAAGATGGTCAGCATGCAGCGGGCGGAGATATTCTCGGTGTCGATGAAGCCGAGGGCGTAGGCGATCGGATTCCACATGCGTTTGAGGCTGCCGTTGGAGCCGCCGTGGCTGCGAAACCAAGCGGCGAAGCTGATGCGATCGAGCTCGCGCACCTGCTGCATAGCTCCGTTAAAGTCCACCAAGCCGCGCACAATCGGGCTGGTGCCGAGGGCGATCGAGTTTTGCAGTTTGTCTCTGGCCGACAACTGCGAGGTGGTAAAGAACGCCTTTAAGCCATTGAAGGGGGCTCTGGCAAAGAAGCGAAAATCGAGGGCACCCAGCTCGCCACCGCGATTGACAAAGGTATGGGTGTGTTGTTTGGTCAGGAGATGGTCGAGGGCTCCCACTTTGGCCATCAGTCCAAAGAGGTTGTAGTAGCAGCCGAAAAAGACATGCAATCCCATTTCGATGTGGTTGCCATCTTTGTCTATCCAACTGCCAACTTTGCCCCCCACAAACGGACGATTCTCAAAAATTTCGACGGTGTGGCCCGCTTCCACTAGGTTGACGGCGGTATTCAGACCAGCCAGCCCAGCTCCAACAATGGCGACGTGCATGCGAATTTCCCTGACGTCAACTGTAACGCAATGTAAATCTTCCTCATTCTAAGGCACTAGCTGCGCGCGATCGCGCCAATCTGGGCGAAACAAAAGGGACGCCACAATGCGTCCCTAGTCCGCTGCAATGCGATCGCAAGACAGTCACGAGATCGCACTGAGATTTAGCGCTTGCGCTGAATGGCGAGTTCAGCCTGCCGGAGTTCGCTAGCCACTCGATCGAGCCGGTCTTGACGAATGGGACGAATTTTCTCTTGACGATAGTAAGAGCCCAAGGTGTTGAAGATGGTTCTGAGGGTGGTGTAAGACTGATATCCCTTATAGCGATTGCGGTTGTAGCGAGAGCCAAATGCCTCCATCACCGAAAGGGCCTCTTTGCGCACCTCCGCTTGATTTTCAGCCTCTGGGGGAACGGCGATCGCCTCGCGCAGCACGTCTACCACCACCTGCGCATCGTCATAATATTTACCCGAAAGACGCTCGGTTCCTGGAGTCGAGGCACAGCCGGAGACAAACAGCACTGCCACCAGCAGCAGCGCTACGACTTTAGACAGGAAAATTTTCATGAAAATGTCTCAATGGGGGAAACAGCCTCTATTCAGCATAGGCGAAGACGGACACTTAACCAAGCGCAATCAAATGAAATCAAAGTTAACATTATTTACCCAGCCCCAGCACTAACCTGTTGGCAAACAAGCTTTGCCCCAAGCAGAGAAGGTAGATCGTCTGGGGTAAGTCTCTATTCCGCTCGACTGGACTTAGCCGAAGTGGCCGCTCACATATTCGCGAGTTTCTGCTCGAACGGGATGATTGAAGATTGCTTCTGTGCGGTCGAACTCTATGAGGCGACCGACCCGTTCGCCTTCATCATCGACTTCGGCATTGAAGAAAGCCGTCATGTCCGACACGCGGGCGGCCTGCTGCATGTTGTGGGTGACGATGGCGATCGTATAGTTATGCTTCAGTTCTTCGATTAACTCCTCAATCCGACGGGTGGAAATGGGGTCGAGGGACGAACAGGGTTCGTCCATTAGCACCACATCGGGCTTTACCGCCAGCGTGCGGGCAATGCACAAGCGCTGCTGCTGTCCGCCGGACAGAGCTAGACCGCTATCTTGCAGCTTATCTTTCACCTCATCCCACAAAGCTGACTGACGCAGCGATTGCTCCACCAACTCTGCCAGATCGGTTTTGTCCCCCTTAAACCCATTCACGCGAGGACCGAAGGCAATATTCTCAAACACAGATTTTGGAAAGGGGTTGGGCTTTTGGAAGACCATGCCAATGCGGCGGCGCACCTCCACCGGATCGATCTCTTCTTCGTACAGGTTTTGACCGTGATAAATCACCTTACCCTCGACGCGGGCGCTGGGAACCAAGTCGTTCATACGGTTAAAACAGCGCAACATCGTACTTTTGCCGCATCCCGAAGGACCGATTAGAGCCGTGACCTGGTTTTTGGGCACCGACATATTGACATCTGTCACGGCCAGGTAGTCGCCATAGTAAACGTCAACTTTTTGGGCTTCTAATACGGCTGTGTCTTTAACTTCGGTCGGTGCTTGTGAAGCAGATTGCATCAGATGAGTCTCCGGGAAGGAAGGGAGGTGGGGAATTGAATGACAGTAACGTTCAGCCTACTGACTGTATTTGCTGCGGATAACGATCGCCAGGGCGTTGAGGGACAGCAGCAAAATCATCAAGACGATAATGCCCGCAGCGGCTAACTCCTTGAACACATCCTGGGGCAAGCCCGTCCAGAAGAAGATTTGCAAGGGCAACACCGTAAACTGCGAAGTGAGGCCAAACCACTCTAGGATATTGGGATCGAAGGTGATGAAGGTCAGGGCGCCGAGGACTAAGAGCGATGCAGAGTCTCCGATCGCCCGCGAAACCGCAATAATCACCCCGGTCAAAATGCCGGGTATGGCATTTGGCAACACGTGGGTCCAAACGGTTTGCCATTTGGTGGCCCCCAATCCGTAGGAAGCCTCTCGCAGCGAACGGGGTACCGCCCGGATGGCCTCTCGAGCAGCCACAATAATCACCGGCAGAATCACTAGGGCCATTGTCAGAGCCCCCGCAAAGATCGCCCGTCCCAAGCCCAGCAGTCTGACGAACAGACCGAGCCCCAAAATACCGTAAACCACTGACGGAACCCCTGCTAAGTTGGCGATATTGAGTTCCAGCAGTTGCGTCAATCGATTTTTGGGGGCGTATTCTTCCAGGTAGATGGCAGCCCCAACCCCAATCGGGACCGAAAACAGAATGGTGTAGAGCAGGATGTAAATACTGCCGAGCAGCGGCGATCGAACCCCAGCGGTTTCGGGATTCACCTGCGAAGGGTAGGAGGTGAGAAAGCTGAAACTGAGAAAGGGAATTGCTCGGACGAAGGTCAAGCTCAGCAAGATTAACAGCACAACTAGCCCCGCAAGGGTGCCGATCGCACAGATGAGCGCGAACAGTTGGCCGACTAAATGGCGGCGCTGTAGGTTGGGAGCGAATAGATTTTGCTCTTCGGCAGCGGTTGCCCCGCCCATGGCCTCTAACGGATTGGTCACGATCAGTCGTACTCCTCGCGAATTCGGCTGGCAATAGTGCGGCTAATCAAGTTCATGGCCAAAGTAATGGAGAACAACACGAGACCGACTGCAAACAGGGTGCGGTATTCGATGCTGTCTTGGGGGGCATCGCCCAAGCTGACTTGAGCAATATAGGCCGTCATGGTGGCAATAGATTGTAAGGGGTTCGTTACAATAGCCAGGTTTTCAAGCGCGGTGTCGCCGCTGTAGAGAATGGGTTGCTGACCGGCTGCTACGGTCACAATCATGGTTTCTCCCACCGCCCGCGAGATGCCCAAAATAATCGAAGCAGCGATGCCGGAAATAGCTGCCGGAATCACCACTGTAGTGGCCACCTCCATCTTGGTGGACCCGAGGGCATAGGCACCGTCGTGCAAGGCTCTGGGTACGGAGACGATCGCATCTAGGCTGATGGAGCCGACGGTAGGCAAAATCATCAACCCCATCATGATGCCGGCACTGGCAGCATTAAAAATGGCAGTGTCGGGGAAAATTGCTCGCAAGATTGGCGTGATATAAACCAGGGCGAAGTAGCCGTACACGACAGTGGGAACTCCTGCCAGTAGCTCCACCAGCGGTCGCAGAAGCGTCGCCAGTCGCTTGGGGGCATACAGCCCGAGGTAAATGGCCGTCGCCAATCCTAAGGGGGTGGCCACCAGCATGGCGACCACCGTTACCAAGACCGTACCGTTAATCAGAGGCCAGATGCCAAAGCGCTTGCTGGCAAATAAAGGGGTCCAGCGATTGTCTAGAAAGAAGCGAGAAAACGAAGTGGAAATGCGGGTCCAGAATCGTTCGGCACCGCTGGCGGAGGAGATGTTTTGCTCTAGCGTCGCTCGAAATTCCTCTTGTGACAGGTTGGGAATGGCATCGGCGATGCGTTCGATGGTGCGATCGCGGGTATCGACCGCCTTGCGCAGGATTTCGGAGAGGTCGGCACCGCTGACGCCTGCGTCTTGGGCCAGTTGCCGAGTGGTTTTTTGCAAGTAGCCGATGGTCTCAAACAGCTCGTCGTTAAAGAACTCGACGGCGGTTTCCATCAGGATAAAGACAATGCCGACGGTGATAACCACGCAAAAGGCAGCACACAAAAACATCGCGATCGCGATGAGTTTGCCGCGCCTATCTCGTGCAGCATTGCGACGGAGCACTTGCTTGATGGATAAGCCAGTCTGACTACCGGAAGGAGCTTGCATAGGCTAGAAGGGGCGAACATAAAAATAGAACTGCTTCACTCGCGCTTGGGTCGCAAAAATCGGCCGGCGGGCGGAGCATAACAGTGATTACACCAGACTGGGGGAAACGAATCGCTTACACCCTATCGCGGCAATGCATCTTCATCGGTTAACGACAGGTTAAGGGATATTGTGAAGTCGATTATGGCGTTTCCTTTACCCACTGGGGCGGAACGTGACGGGCACGGCTGGCCTTGTTGGTACTTGGGGTGGGGGTTAGGATCGCGGTAATTTGCATTGCGGGCTCGAGATGCCACAAACGATTTGGATTGCTCGCCACGGCAATCGCCAAGATTTTGCCGATCCCGATTGGCACAAAACAGCTTTGCGACCCCACGATCCGGCGCTATCTGCCGATGGGGTGGTGCAAGCGAAGGAATTGGGCCAGCGTTTAGTGGGAGAGGGCATCGATTATATTTTTGCCTCGCCATTTTTACGCACGATTGAAACGGCCCATCACGTGGCTGAGGCTCTAGATTTACCCATAGCCTTGGAGGAAGGACTGAGCGAGTTTCTCAATCCCGATTGGTTTGCGCAGCGACCGGAGCTGCTGAGGATGGAGACGCTACGGCAGTTTTATCCGAGGGTGGACCCTACATATCGAGCGCGGGTGCGGGCGATGTTTCCCGAGACGGGGGAGGAAGCTTTAGCGCGGGCAGGCCAGACAGCGCAGGTGCTGGCGACTGAGTTTGGGGAGGATATTTTACTGATCGGCCACGGGGCTTCGATGTTGGGGGCTGCTTGGGGATTGGTGGGGGGGCGGCCCGAGATTCAATGCCATCTCTGCGGTTTGGTAAAACTGGTGGGGCAAAAGCGGTGCTGGAAGCTGGAGTTGAATGGGGATATTTCTCACTTGAGTGCTGCGGCCGAGCACTTGCGGTTTTATTGAGCGATCGCCAGTCCTACCTGCAAAGTTCCGCCAACTCGACCTCGATCCCGACACAGTGTAAGGGGGCGATCGCTTTACTCAACCCCTTCGCACAATAGTTTTTCGTCCTCGCTGACGTTGGGATTGTACTGGAGGTAATCGGCGATTTGGTGGCAACCTCTCGCAATGAGATCGTCGAGTTTAAAATTCCACAAAATCACTGTCCGATCGTAACTGGCGGAGGCAATCGTCTCTCCGTCCGGGCTGAAACTGACGCTAAAGATAGAGCCTTCATGGCCTTGCAGAGTCGTTAGTTCCTCCCCCTCTAGACTCCACAACTTCACAGTTCCGTCAGCGCTGCCAGAGGCAATCGTCTGTCCGTCCGGACTAAAACTGACGCTCTCGACAACTTTGTTATGGCCTTGCAAGGCGGTCAGTTCTTCCCCCTCCAGGCTCCACAACTTGACCGTGTCACCACTGGTAGAGGCAATCGTCTGTCCGTCTGGGCTAAAACTGACGCTCGTAACAGAGCCTGTGTGGCCTTGTAGGGTTTCGAGTTCTTCCCCCTCGCGACTCCACAGCTTGACGGTTCCGTCAGCACTGCCGGAGGCGACGATCTGTCCGTTCGGGCTGAAGCTAACGCTCGCGACAGCACCTTCATGACCTTGCAAGGTAGCCAATTCCTCCCCCTCGCGGCTCCACAGCTTGACGGTATGGTCCCCACTGCCGGAGGCGATCGCCTCTCCGTCCGGGCTAAAGCTAACACTCAAGACATCGCCTGCATGGCCCTGCAGGGTTTTTAGCTCTGCCCCCTCGCGACTCCATAACTTCACGGTTCCGTCAGCGCTGCCGGAGGCGACGGTTCGTCCGTTGGGGCTGAAGGTGACGCTAAAGACATCCCCTTCATGGCCTTGCAAGGTGGCCAATTCCTCCCCCTCGCGGCTCCACAACTTCGCAGTTCCGTCATAACTGGCAGAGGCGATCGCCTCTCCGTCTGGGCTGAAGGCGACACTCAAGACAGGCCCGCGATGTCCCGCCAGAGTGTCCAGTTGTTCGCTCTCGCGGCCCCACAGCTTAACGGTATTGTCATCACTGGCAGAAGCGATCGTCTGTCCGCTCGGACTGAAACTGACGCTATAGACCGGTCCGCGATGCCCCTCTAGGGTGCCGAGTGGCTGCCCTTCGCGGCTCCACAGCTTAACGGTGTTGTCGCCACTGGCGGTGGCAATCGTCTGTCTGTCCGGGCTGAAGCTGACGCTCCAGACATCGCCATCGTGACCTCGCAGGGTGGCCAGTTCCTCCCCCTCTCGACTCCATAGCTTGACGGTATCGTCACTGCTAGCGGCAGCAATGGCCTGTCCGTCCGGGCTGAAGGCGACACTCGTAACGGGGCTGTCATGGCCTGCCAGTGTGGCCAGTGCATTGCCCTCCAGGCTCCATAGCTTGGCGGTGCGATCGTCACTGGCGGAGGCGATCGCCTCTCCGTCTGGGCTGAAGGCGACACTCGTGACGGGGCTGTCATGGCCTGCCAGTGTGGCCAGTAGTGCATTGCCCTCTAGGCTCCATAGCTTGACGGTGCGATCGTCACTGGCGGAGGCGATCGTCTCTCCGTCCGGGCTAAAGGTGACGCTATTGACATTGCCTGCGTGGCCCAGAAGGGTAGCCAGTTCCTCCCCCTCCAGGCTCCACAGCTTGACGGTATTGTCTTCGCTGGCGGAGGCGATCGTCTCTCCGTCCGGGCTGAAGGCAACGCTCCTGATAGGGCCTGTGTGGCCTTGCAGGGTTATCAGTTCCTCCCCCTCCAGACTCCACAGCTTGACGGTATTGTCTTCGCTGGCGGAGGCGATCGTCTCTCCGTCCGGGCTGAAGGCAACGCTCCTGACAGGACCTGTGTGGCCCACAAGGCGGTTGCGCTCTCTCGGCCTGTAAACTGCTTCATTCAGCGCGGCAATAACCCGCATTTCAATATGCGGTAATAACTTGCCCCTCAAATCTGCCAAATCTTTTCCGGCAGCAATGGCTTCGATTTTCGCTTCAAGTGTTTGGCTTGCAAGCAGAAAGTTCTGTGTAGTCAAAGCATGAGCATTCATTTGAGTGTTGAGTGCCCGATTGAGTTCTCGATGGGCTATTCGTTGCTGCTGAAACGCAAAAATAGCTGCCCAAATCGCTCCCCCAGTCAACACTGCCATTGCGATGGCAACTCTCAAAACTAGCCTGAACCGGCGTTGTTGAATTCGAATCCTCTCTCGCTCCGCCGCCTGCTGCTCCCGCTCCGCAACCGCCCGCTCTCTCGCCTCTACACTCTCCTCCAAAAAAGAAATGGCCTCCTCAAACCCCTCAACATAGCGATTTGCCCAAGCCACATTGGGCCGCTCGTCCCGCCGCCAATGCAACGCAAACGCCAACTCCGGGTCTCGTAACAGCCCTGCCTTCCCCGCCCGATAGCGAGCCGCTGTTTCCGCCAGACGCAAATAATCCCGCGCTGACTCCGCCTCCTGTTCCACCCAATCCTTCAGCCGCGTCCAAACTCGCATCAAACTCTCGTGGGAAATATCCAACACTGTCTCGTCCGTCAGCGGCTCCGGTGCAGGTGGCATCAGAAATGAGTTGTTTCCCCCTCGAAACCGATTCACCACCTCTCGCACCTCATCCCCACTGACCCCCGCCACCTTTGCCACCTCCAGCAACGGCGTCGGTCGCCGAATCTCGCGCCCGTCCGGTCCCCGCTCCGTCAACCGCTGAAACAACCGCTTGGCAATCTGTTGCTGCCGTACCGTCAATTGCTCGTATCGATCGTCAGCATGGTTCGACAGCGCTGCAGCCATCGTCCCTACTGCCTCGTAATGGCGCAGGTCGACCGGTTCGTCCGGCTCGTGCTGGACCTGCCAATCGTCCCAGGTGCGCATCAGCGCGTGCTGCAAAATCGGCAGTTGATCTGGGTTATCTCCCACATCATTCAGCAGCCGCTGCACCAACCTCGGCGCAATCTTGCCTCCCGCCACCCCAATCGGCCCCTCAATCGCCGCTCGCCGCTGGTCCCGCGTCATGCGAGGAATCAAATACTGACTCTCGTTAATCGCCTCCGGCAATCCCGCAAATCGAGCGCAATCCCCTAAAAAATCCGATCGCATCGTCAGCACCACATAAATGGGCACTTCCCGCTGCCGCACCGCCCCCAACAACAACTTCACAAACGCCGCCGCTTCATCGTCTGTCCCCCGACAAGTCCCACTCTGCCCGAACCGAAACAACTCCTCAAACTGATCCGCCACCACCAGCAAATTCTCGTGCCGCTCCATCCGCGCCTGCCGCGCCACCTCCACCAACCCCAACCTCCCGCGTCTCAACGTCGTCTCCACAAACAACGCCTGCAGGTGGGCATCCTCCCCCTCGCCGCCCAACACCTCCGGTTGGTTCAACCCCACTGCCAAATTCCGAATTGGGGCCCCCCCAGGCCGCACGATCGCCACCCGCCAATCCGACCCCGCCCCCTGCAAAAAGCCGCTGTATACCGCTGGCAGCAACCCCGCCCGCACCAACGAAGACTTGCCACCCCCCGACGGCCCCACCACGGCCACAAAGCGATGCTGCTGCAGCCGCGCCAGCAACTCGTCCGCCTGCCCTTCGCGTCCAAAGAACAAATACTCTTCGCCCAACTGGAAGGGCCGCAATCCGGGAAAAGGATTCTTCCGCTCTGTTGCCTGCATCGAGATCTACCCTCCCTGCGATCGATTCAACTGCAGGGCAAACGGCTGCAGCAACTCTGGCGAAAACGTCTCCAACTCGCGAATCACCGCCAGCCCCGGCACCTGCAGTTCCTGCTTGCTCGGCGTCATCGGGTTCCCCACATACACCGCCCGAGGCAACTCCGACCGGACGGAGGCCAGACTCTTGCGCAACGCATTCAACCGCCGCTTGAACCACAGCCCACTGGCCCGCCCGTAATAAATCAGTACCCCATCCGATCGCCGCAACTTCTCCTCAGAACTCTCTACGCCTTCCCCTGCTTCGTAGTCCGGTGTCTCCACCCGAAACTGCTGTTCTAAATACTCGTAAAGCTGTTCCAACTCTGGCGCATCGAAGTCTCGCCGGTCGAAGTCCAAGTACACCTGAGGTCGTCCCCCCGTCCCATTCCCCATAGTTGCTGTGGGAACTGGACGCTCGATCCGCGCTTGGATCAGCGTTTTCAGCTCCTCCAGGCCAGTCTGCAACACATCGGGTTTTCCCGGCAAATCCGCGATCGCCTGTGCCCAATAGTCTCGCTCGCGATCGCTGGGTAGCCAAAGAATCTGAGCAAACCCCGGCTTGTCTCGACCGCAGGCTGCTGCTAGCTGCAATTGCTCTCGCATTCGAGCTGCTTCGATCTGGGGTAACTGTGCAGCAAATGACCGATCTGCCCCTGCAGAGGTCTCTCCAGCCGCCAGCAAGTGAACGGACATGTCGCACCGAGCCAGTGCCTTTTGAATCACTTCGCTAAATTCGCTGGAATAGGGTAAAGGGCGATCGGGCAGAACCGAGTGACCCGATAGCTGCAACTCCCGCCGAATCTTATCCCTAGCTTCAGTCAGTGCCGGACTCGTCTCCGCCAGATACACAATCTTCCCAGAGGGCGAAACCGCAAGTTCGTGGGACGATTCAGCTTCAGCCTCCAACTGCGCTAAAAGCTGCACGATGTCATAAGCTAAATCGTTGATCCTCGCCACATACTTCAGCTCCATTTCTGGGCCAAATTCGCGGCTGTACTCCACCGGTCGGTGCGCAGCATCGAACTCGAAAAACTCGTATCCCAGCAATCCTTGCAGTTCTTTGGGATGGTCTTCTAAAGGGAGCGGCGTTTTGATCGCTTTAAAAATGCGAGATTTATTGCCCGCCGCACGCACCCCAAGCGATTGCTCGGCTGCCTGACAAAAATGCTGCAATTCCTTCAGGCACCATTCTGACTTTGCATAGCGCGGCGAAAGCACCAAGAGCAGCAGAGCAACCTTCGGAAATTGCTCCACAATCGTGTCGCCAAAGTAGTCGTTCCCCTGCAGCTTCAGATCGCGCCAAATCTTCGGCTCCTTACCTAACAACTGAGCCAGCCGCCTCTCCAGTGTGTGGTGAAAGCGGCTAACCCAACCCTCCTGCCCTTCGAGCAAAGGCTGGTTGTCGATGTGGGCGTAGCTAATGAAGACATCTCGCTCGAACGTCATGCCAATATCGGTCCAGAGACTGAATGTTGGAATGTTGCTGCAGAAGCCTATGATTTAGCGTAAATCGACTACTGCTAGCCTGTCTGGCAAGCTTACAATACTTGACCTCGCAATCAACCCTAGCTCGAATGCTCGCAGGATCGCGCCTGCTGGGAGAAGCCCCGGCCCGCTCGGCTAGACTGAAGGCAATTGCGGCGATCGCCTCCCATGACCACTACTAGCGACAATCCTCTCAAACCCACGGTATCCGTCGATGTCGTCGCGCCGCCCGGTGACTTAGAAAGCGTCGAACCTCAATTGGAAACCTACTTACACCTGCAGCAGATGATTGTGCTGCTAACCAGTCTGGAATGGCTGTGGCGCGATCGCGACGACTTTTTCGCTGCTGGAAATCTGACTATCTACTTCAGTCCCCGCCAAATCAAATCCCAAGACTTTCGCGGCCCCGATTTCTTTGTGGTGCTCGACACCGAGCGCAAACCCCGCAAAAGTTGGGTGGTGTGGCAAGAAGAAGGTCGCTATCCCAATGTGATTGTCGAAGTGCTGTCGGATTCGACTGCAGCTAGCGATCGCGGCCAGAAAAAGCAAATTTATCAAGATGTTTTCCGCACTCCAGATTACTTTTGGGTCGATCCGAGTGCCGCAGACTTTAGCGGATTCCATTTAATGGATGGAAGCTACCGCCCCATTCCCCCCAACGAGCGCGGTCATCTATGGAGCGAGCAACTGGGGCTGTACTTGGGCATTCACGATCGTCAGTTGCGTTTCTTCCACGCTGACGGCCAACTAGTGGAAACCCCACCAGAATCGGCGATTTCAGCGTTTCGAGATGTCGAGCGGGAGGCCGAGCGAGCCGAACGGGCTATTCAGAGAGCCCAGCTAGAGGCCGAGCGAGCCGAGCGAGCCACTCAGAGAGCCGAACGAGAGGCCGAGCGGGCTGAGCGGGAGGCCGAGCGGGCTGAGCGGGAGGCCGAGCGGGCTGAGCGGGAGGCCGAGCGGACACGAATCCTGTCTGAAAGGTTGAGTGAACTCGGTATCGATCCCGACTCGGTATGAGGAAAGTACTCGCTCTTTCACGCACTTCTCCACCTCTGCTCTCCCAGCATGGCAGAGGTCTCGGCCCACTCGGCTAGACTGAGGGCAACTGCAGCGATCGCCTCCCATGACCCCCCCTAGCGACAATCCTCTCAACCCTACGGCATCCATCGATGTCGTTGTGCCGCCCGGTGACTTAGAAAGTATCGAACCCCAATTTGAATCCTACTTTCACCTGCAGCAGATGATTGCGCTGCTGACCAGCCTGGAATGGTTGTGGCGCGATCGCGACGACTTTTTTGCCGCTGGAAACCTGAGCATCTATTTCAGCACCCGCCAGCTCAAAACCCAAGACTTTCGCGGTCCCGATTTCTTTGTGGTGCTCGACACCGAGCGCAAACCTCGCAAAAGTTGGGTGGTGTGGCAAGAAGAGGGGCTCTATCCACACGCGATCGTTGAAATCCTATCCGAGGAGACTGCTGCTAGCGATCGCGGCGAGAAAAAGCAGATTTATCAAGATGTTTTCCGCACCCCAGACTACTTCTGGTTCGATCCCGACACCGACGAGTTTGCCGGGTTCCATCTGGTGGCTGGGACCTATTGCCCCATTCCCCCCAACGAGCGCGGCCATCTGTGGAGCGAGCAACTGGGGTTGTACTTGGGCATTCACGATCGTAAGTTACGCTTCTTCCATTCAGACGGACAGTTAGTGCCAACCCCTCTAGAAGTGGCAATTTCGATCGCTCGAGAGCGTGAGAGAACCGAGCGCGAAGCCGAGCGGGCGAGAGTCCTGGCTGACAAGTTGCGCGAACTCGGCGTCGATCCCGACACGGTATAAAGCCCAGTTACTTCAGGTGTTAGGCCAATCCGCAAAAGCGTTGCACAGTCTTCCAAATCGCAGCTTTACTTGCCTCATCACCTAACGCATGATCGCTATCTAACTCCAGCAGCTCCACCCAATCGCGATCGCCTGCAAACTGGCGACTCACCCGCACCGGCACCACGTCATCCTGACGACCGTGAACGATCGCCGTCGGCACTTGACGCTTTAACTGGGCCTCGTTGTACCCCAAGGCATCCTCCACAAACCGGTAGTGCAAGGGCAGTTCCGCCTGCTGTCCGTAGTGGAAAAACGAGCGCTTGCCATGCGCTTGCCATGCGGCGATCGCCTCTCTCCCCAAAGCCATCTGCCAGCGACGGGCAAACTCAAACGCCGGAGCCAGCAGGATGACTCGTTCCACCTGCGGCATTTGTTCGGCCACCCAAGCCGCCGTCAGTCCCCCCAAGCTGGAACCAATCAGGATTGTAGGAGAGTTGGGCAGGCGATCGCACACCTGTTCGATCTGCCGACTCACCGTCAGGTGGGTAAAGCCCCCCTCGTTGAAATCGGGAATTTGAAGGTCGATGTTGTCAGACTGTGCGAGTTGCTGTTTGAGAAAGACCCCTTTGGACGAACTGGGTCCCGAAGCAAAGCCGTGCAAATAGAAAAAAGTTGGGGGCATGGGGCGATCGCAACTGACAGCACGCACTCATCATTCATCATATAGAGTGCATCTGGCTCTCGATCGAGGCCATTGGCGTGACAGGATAAAAGCACACTTCTCGATCTGCGATCGATGCCGAAGCCCGAAATCATTGCGATCGCCGCACTATCTGCATCTAACCGCGTCATTGGCAAACAGGGCAAAGTCCCCTGGAGATTGCCCGAAGATCTGCGCCGCTTTCGACAGCTCACTCTTCATCACGCCGCGATCGTGGGTCGCAAAACGTGGGAGTTCGACCTGGAAAAGTGTCCCTTGAGCGATCGCCACAATATCGTCGTGTCCTCGTCTTTGCGATCGGACACCGTTGCTCCTCACTGTCGCAAGTTCCCTTTCAAACTCACCTTTGTTACCTCGTTCGAAGCGGCGCTTCAGACGGTAGCGAACGAAGACAAGGCTTTTATCATCGGCGGCGGCAGCTTATACCGCCAAGCCCTACCCTACTGCGATCGGTTGGAACTCACTTTCCTTGAGGGCGATCGTACGGGAGATACGTTCTTTCCCCCTTACGAGCATCTCATCGGTAAGGAGTTTGAGCTGACTGCCATAGAAAAACACGCCGGCTATCGATTTGAAACCTATCGACGGATGGAATGAAGGAAGCGTAACAGATTACTGTGAAATACTGAATTTGCTAAGCTGATTTCTCTAATACGTTTAATGCTAAATCTAGCCATTCTTCCTCCCATCTATTACTTGCCATCAACGCCATAATCTGCAAAACATTATGAGCGCCCTCTCGAGTCCACTGCATTTTCTGCTTCCTCCTGTGACGAGCATTGATGAGGGTGTCTATATGAGATTCTGCCACTTGACTCGAATTTCTCTAGGTTGCTTTCAGCTTCTCGGTAACCAGGCCGTTGAGGTGAATGCCACAACGATCTTGGCATCCAAGGAGAGGATTCTGTTTCAGGGGTCTCCTCAGCAGAGTCTGCTGTCAGGCTTTGGGGATCGAACCCGGAAATTTTGAGGGCTTCGTCTAGCTCCACAATCTGGCGAGTCTCATTTTGGGCGATCCTTCCAAGAATCAGAAGAGTAGTAAAGCCCGCGAAATTTCTCGGCACCCTTCAGTTTGCGATCGAATGTAGCTGTCTCATCGCACCCCGCCTGCTCGTTCACTGCACCAATTAAATAATCTGCAAAATCCGCTCGCCCTGCTTTCATCTGCTGCAGCGCTAGCAGAAGCGTCCCTCTATCTTCAAATTCAAACTGACTGCCACTGAGAATGTTCTCCAGGGCTTCTACAATCTCCTCGCGACTCAATCCATAAGCCCGAGACATCACCCATACTGCCTCGCACAACACAATATTGTTGATAAAGCAGTGCTTCCCTGCTTGAATCGCTGCCCTCACGAAGCGATCGGCTATCTGCCACTGCTCCTCGTCATCCCGCATCAAAAACCGGAGCAATACATTCGTATCCAGTCCCTTCAAGGCTCTACCCCAGCCGACTGACAAGCCCCAGCCGCGATCTCCTCATCCATTTCATCCAACGACACTGGTTTTCGTCCTGACCGATGCAGAATCCCAGACAATTGCCGCACGTCTACATTCGCAGGCTTGAGATAAACTCTGTCGCCATCCACCACAAAATCAATGCGATCGCCGGGCTGCAAATGCAGCAAGTCTCGAATTTGTTTAGGAATCGTTGTTTGCCCCTTACTGGTGAGGGTTGCGCTAACAAGTTTCATTCCTTACTTTCCTTCTTATTTCTTACTCTAGTGTATCTAGTAAGGAAAATAGTGTAAACTTCCCCAGTCTGGAATGAGGTCCTGCACGCAAGTCACCGCGTCCGCTGCAGTGAGGAGTGAGGTGACGCCGACCTGCACTGCAGCATCCTGAAGATATCAAGGACAGTAGGGATCTTACTGCCAGATACGTTGCAGACCGAGGATAAAGCCAGGAAGAACATCTGGTATGGTTCAGATGAGGGTAACACTTTCGGCCAATCATCAAAGCCTCAAACCCTCACCAAACCGGTTGTTGTGAGATTTGCACCCTGCTCGAAGTGTTACCTAAAAACACCAGTTCCCGAACTATGCCGAAATTTTTCTGTCGCAGCTGGTTGGCCAGACCTACAACAGTTACGTCCTAGCTCAGAACCTGTTTGAAAAGGGAGAACCCAAGCAGGTAAAGCCGTTATTGTATGTCTATCGGGTTTTGCTGACGGGAATTCATCTCATGCGATCGGGGGTAACGGCAATCCATTACACTTTCCTAGAGGCAGGGTAACACTTTAAACATAGGTCACATCTCACAAAAGCTGATTTGGAAGGAGATTGAGGCTTTGATGATATACAGAAAGTGTTACCTGCCATTGAGCCATATCTAAACTTTCAAACGTTAATGTTTAAACGCCTCAACGAGTTAAATAGCAATACACTCACAGTCAATATTGAAGGCGAGGATGTTCGAGTTCCTGTGGGCGAGACTGTGGTAGCAGCAGTGTTAGTCCACGATCTGGGCTATACCCGTACTACTCCCATATCGGGGGCACCCCGCGCACCTTTATGCATGATGGGGGTGTGCTTTGAATGCCTGATGGAAATTGATGGGGTGCCTAACCGTCAAGCCTGTCAGGTGCAGGTTACAGAAGGCATGAAGATCCGTCGCCAGCAGGGAGTAGGTGGGGAAGATGCATGATTCATATCAGCTTGTCGTGATTGGTGCCGGACCGGCAGGGCTTTGTGCTGCAACCACTGCAGCTAGTTTGGGGGTGGATGTGGCGCTCCTCGACGAGCAGCCTTCCCCCGGTGGACAAATTTACCGTGCGATCTCCAATTCCCCCGCTGACAGGTCCGAGTTGCTGGGAGCAGATTACCAGCACGGTGCCGATTTGGTCGAAGCATTTGACGCTAGTGGAGCCAAGTATTTGCCCCAGACGACTGTTTGGTCTTTGAATTCCCGTCGCCAGATTGGCATCCTGCGTCACGCTCAAACATCGATCGTTCGAGCTGAGCGAGTGATCGTTGCCAGTGGGGCAATGGAACGCCCAGTCCCCTTTTCTGGCTGGACATTGCCAGGGGTAATGAATGCGGGGGCTGCCCAAATATTACTGAAAACTGCTGGTGTTGTTCCTGCCAATGGGACAGTAATCGCGGGAACAGGTCCGTTGCCACTACTGGTTGCTTGGCAATACCTCCGGGCAGGAGTCTTGGTGAAAGCAGTGCTGGAACTCTCCCCCCGAACCAACTGGTGGCGTGCCGCACCGCGTTTGCCTGGGGCGTTAAGAGCCGGTAATTACATCACCCGTGGTTTGAAATACACCCTGGACTTACTTAAAGGTGGCGTGCCTATTTACTACGGGATTTCGAGGTTGAAAGCTCAGGGCGTCGACCGGATTGCAGCGGTGGAATGGGGTTGGGACATTTTAGGGATCGGTGGACACCAGACCATCGACACAGACAGTCTTTTGGTGCATTTTGGCGTGATTCCCCGAACCAATCTGACCAAATCAGCAGGTTGCCATCATCTCTGGGATAGGGGTCAACAGTGTTGGCGACCCCAGGTGGATCGGTGGGGCAACACCAATGTGCCCGGTATTGCAGTGGTGGGGGATAACGCGGGTATTGGAGGTGCCCGGAGTGCCGAACATAGCGGACGTTTAGCGGCCATGGAAGCCGCTCGGAGTTTGCATCTAATCGGCAAGCAACAGCGCGACCGCTTGGGCAAAGACGATCTCAACTGGAAGCGTAAAGACCTGCGAATACGCCCCTTCCTTGAAGCCTTGTACCGCCTACCGGATTCACTGCTCGTTCCCCCCGATGACGAGACCCTAGTCTGTCGCTGTGAAGAAATTTCGGCGGGGGAAATCCGCCAAGCAATAAGGGAGGGACACACCGATCCCAATCAGGTTAAGTTTTACCTCCGCTGTGGCATGGGACCTTGCCAGGGGAGGCAGTGTGCCCCAGCAGTTGCCCATATCGTCGCTGCCGAAACTAAGCGCCCAGTCTCTGACTACGCTCCTTTTCGAGTACGTCCACCGATAAGACCCCTGAGCATTTCCCAGCTAGCCAACTTGGCAAAGGCAGAGAAATGAAGGTTGATGCGGCGATCGTCGGTGGTGGTTTAATCGGGTCATCTACGGCCCTGCACCTCGCCATCAGCGGCCAAAGGGTCATCGTTGTGGAGAAAGATAGCCCCGGTCGCCATGCTTCGGGGGTCAACGCGGGGGGGTTGCGTCGGCTAAATCGCCATCCGGCTGAGATTCCTTTGGCCGTGGTTGCCGCCCAAATGTGGCGGGGTATCCAGTCTTTGGTTGGCAGTGACTGCGATGTTAAGCTCGGGGGCCAGGTGAGGGTTGCGGAGACTGCAGCCGATTGGAAGAAGCTTGAAGAACGCGCTGCCACAGTACGTTCCCTTGGGTTCGATCACGAGCAACTGATCGATCGCGATCGCCTCTACCAGTTGGTGCCCGATCTAGCCCCCCATTGTGTCGGTGGGCTTTATACAGCCGGTGACGGATTTGCCCGTCCTTACCACGCACTCACTGCCTTTCGCCGTAAAGCTCAGGCTTTGGGAGTGGAGTATCGGACGGGTTGCCGGATGATTGGGTTGGATCGGTTGGGCGACTGTTGGCGGGTTGTGACAGAGCAAGCTAATTTTGATGCGCCAATCCTCGTCAATTGTGCTGGAGCCTGGGCTGGAGAGGTTTGTAACTATTTAGATGAACCCGTTCCTCTCGAGGTCGGTGCCCCAATGATGATGGTGACTGAGCGCTTACCTCCTTTCCTCGACCCCGTAGTGGGTGCAGTTTCCCGTAAATTGTCTTTTAAGCAGATGCAGAACGGCACGGTGCTGATCGGGGGTGCTTATCTTGCCGACTATGACATGCTCGCAGAGACTACAGAGATTGATTTTAGCAAACTCAGCGAAAGCAGCCGCACCGTCCTGGAGTTGTTCCCTAGGATGGCTGATGTGCGGATTGTCAGAACTTGGGCGGGCTTGGAGGCATTTATGCCCGATCGCATTCCCGTCATCAGTCCTAGTGCTAAAGTACCCAACGTCTATCACGCATTCGGTTTCTCGGCTCATGGTTTTCAACTTTCACCTGTGGTGGGGAAAATTATATCGGAGTTGATTTTGAATCACAAGAGTTCCCTGCCGATTGAAGCATTTTCTATTCGGCGGTTTCAAGACTCGTACGCCGCTCGAACCTCAACCGGACTCAGAATAATCGCATCTTAAAATTGACGAAAGCTCGACTTTATCCATTAACGAGCATCTAACAACATAGGTGCTTTGGAATATTCTCTAGAGTGAGGGCATCCAAAAGGTTAAAGTAGTATCAGCCTTCTTTGCCAATTATTTGAAATCACTGTTTCAATCTATCTAAGCAAATATGGAGGAGAGATAAGGAACAGCATAGAGTTTAGATTTGTATACTTTCCCCGATCGTTACGCTTCGTAAGCCAACAATGATAGTGAGGTAGATCGCAAATGCTTAGTCATCAAATCCACTGCCAGTATTTCTCCCAAGAAGATTTACTCGCATCAGGCTGCTTGGATGTACGCATGGCAATGCAAGCTGCGGAAGATGCATTAAAGTCTTTCAGCCAGGGGGAAGTTATTTTTCCGGATAAGATTGTCCAGATATTTGACGATGATACCCAAGAACGGATTAATTGTCTTCCTGCAACATTTAAGAACCATAAAATTTGTGGCGTCAAATGGGTCTCAGTTTTTCCACCGAATCCCTTAAAGCATGGCATTCAAAATCTCTCTGCTGTCATTATTCTTTCGGAAATTGAGCATGGATTTCCGATTGCTTTTATGGAAGGAACGCTATGCTCCAATCTGCGCGTTGGTGCCATGGGAGCTATCGCTGCCAAGTACTTAGCGCGAACGGACTCAAAAACTATCGGTTTGATTGGTGCGGGCGAACAGGCCAAAATGCATCTGACTGCCATGAAAACGGCTGTTCCATCGCTCCGAGACTGTCGGGTTGCTGCTAAGACGGAGGCGGAAGAGGAGCAATTCATTCGGGAAATGTCGCTGATTTTGCAGGATGTCAAGATAGTTGGGGCGCGGACAAATCTTCAAGAGGCTGTTGATGGTGCGGATGTCATCGTTACGGCAACAAGTGCTCAAGAACCGCTGCTTAAAGCTGCCTGGGTCAAACTGGGTGCTTTCTACAGCCACGTTGGGGGCTGGGAAGACGAATATAGGGTCGCAAAAATTTGTGACAAGATTGTTTGCGACGATTGGGAAACAGTTAAGCACCGAACTCAAACGCTTAGCCGTATGTATAAAGATGGCGAACTAAAGGATGAGGATATTTATGCCAATTTAGTTGAGATCGTAACCGGGGATAAACTAGGCCGCGAGAGCCCTGATGAGAGAATCTATTTTAACGCTGTCGGTCTGGCCTATACTGATATTGCGATTGCTTATGCAATGTTCCAACGGGCTTCGCAAGCAGGCTTTGGTCAAGACCTCAGAATACAAAAGGAGATGATTTTCGAACATGCCCATTTAAGGAACTGGGTTCGGCTATAGAGTCTGGGAATTATTTTAGCTCTACCGGACTTGGTATGCTAGTTCAGTTTTAATTAACTGAGCTCTACCATTTCTGTTGACGCGACTCAGGTATATACTGATAGATGTAATGGAAGAGCTCTCTAAAAGCTTATTCTGATAATAGCTTGGCAACTAAAATAGTTGTGAGGAATGGAATGCAGCTTGGATAGATTTTAGACTTTCTACGATGCCTAGTTGTAATGAGGGTAATTCGATCGGTCTGGTCAATATTACAGATCTGATTCGATGTCCTAGCTCACAAAATATGCAAAGAAAAGTTCTAGTTTGTCAAAACGTAACCTGCCACCAACAAGGTTCAGGAAAAGTGCTCGCGGCTTTCCAGTTAGGAGCTCCATCCGAGGTCGAAGTGGAACCCTCAGGATGCTTGGGACAATGCGGTAGTGGTCCTATGGTTCTGGTTTTGCCGGAAGAAGTATGGTACTGCCACATCTACCATCTTGACGTTCCTGTCATTGTGGAGAAACATCTCAAAAGGGGCCGGATTGTTACTGAAAAACTATATCCAAAGTTTCATCCACCCAAGCCTATATGGATATGGCTGATTGCTTTCGTGATATGTCTGTCATTTATGATTCCAATTGTTTGGGCTCTTAGCGGTCAATCTTACTAATCTGGGCTCTGTCGGGTCTGCTGAGCTGACTTCAGACGGGAGCGTAATATATTTAGAGCGTTGCTACAGACCATTCTGCGTACGCGACTGGGCTGTAGACAGATTCGCGATAGCTCACCTGTTTGCGATCGCGTCGGGACACTATCTTTGCTAACAAGTTCTTCGATTTGGTTGCTGGAGCGGAAGGGGCTTATGACGTTGATGACCGGTCGGACTCTGTTGCTCTATGTATCGTTGATTTCAACGAGGCCACAGTCCATGCTTCGATGGATGCCCCGCCATCAATTGTGGAGCAGATTTTCAACAATACAGGTGAGTCTGGCAAGTTTCGGACATACCGCAATCTGATGAGTACGAAGGTCAAATTCAGAGCACGACTCTGTTTCGATTGGTGGCGGATTACGGCAATGGGGAGGTTGAAGAACGGGAGACTAGGGCGGTGATTGACTCAGGGGGAGGAGGGTCTAGTCCTCCGTCTTCTACGGGTGAAAAAACAGGACTATTCGATACAAAGCCCGAGGTGCTGGAGTTGAGTGGTACGCCTCATGCTGTGTTTGTGGGGCTGGGCGATCGCGTCAAGGACGACAAGATCGTTGCAGTTTGTTCATTGGAGATTGTTGTGGCAGAGGTGGTGGACTATCGCAAAATGGGCACTACGTTACCGTTGTTGGTGCAGTTACCATTGCTGCTGGATCGGCAGGTCACGATTCAGATGGAAGAAGAGCAGCATGTCAAGCTGGAATATCAGGGGGATGTGCGGGGGTTTCGGAGTTTCTTCGGTACGATTAATGCAATGCTTAACCAGTCGGGGACACAGGCCAATGTCATGCTGAAATTGCGCTTCGAGTTTGAGGCCCCAGTAGAGCCGCAGGGTAAGTCTTTGGTGCAGGCGCGAACTGCGGTCTACCAGTGTTTGAAAGCGAATGCTTATGACCCTAAGTCGTTGAGCTATAAGCGACAGAAGCCTTATCTGTTGGATGAGGAGTCGGGGGTAAATTTGGCGTTGTTGTTTCAGACGTTGCAGCCTTTGTCTAGGCCAGATCGGATTGCCAATCTTGTGGATGGGATTGCCGAGATGAGTAATGAGGAGGCTCATTATTGGTTTGCGAAGGTGAGTAATGGCAAGCGCAGTCCGGCGTTGCGGGCAATGCGAGTTTTATTGGGAGATTGATTGATGACTGTGATGACGAATGGCGGCGACATCATAATCACAGTGAAAGAAGCTGTGACTAGAGCGTACAAACATTTTCAGGGGTTGCAAGAGTTGTTGGGTGGGCCGCTGGAGAATATTCGATTGGAGGAGGTAGAGTTTTTGGAAGATTCTCTTGTTTGGCGGGTGACTTTGGGATTCGATCGCACGCTCAATCGTCCTCTGATTGGTGACTCTGTGGTGCGGGAGTACAAGGTTTTTGAGGTTGATGCACGGTCTGGTTTTGTCCAGGGGATGAAGATTCGGCAGGTATGAATGATTGGGCGAAAGACTTATTCAATCGCTATCGGCACAAGGGTTTGCTGGTGGATACGAATATTTTGCTGCTCTATTTTGTTGGCTTGACGAATCGCGATCGCATTTCTAGGTTTAAGCGGACTCGGCAGTTTGGGGCTGAGGATTTTGATTTACTGAGTCAGATTTTAGAAAAAAGATTTTCTCAGATAGTGACGACGCCAAATGTGTTGACTGAGGTGAATAGTTTTATCAATCAGTTGGGGGAGCCCGAGCGGGAGCAGTGTTTGGAGTTTTTTGCTAGAGCAATGGTGAATCTGTATGAACTTTATCTTGAAAGTGAGGAGCTGGTAAAGTCTACTGAGTTTTCGAGGTTTGGGTTGACGGATTGTGGGATTTTGGAGTTGCCGGTGGGTCAGTATTTGATTTTGACGGACGATCTGCGTCTGACGGATAGTTTGCAGAAGCGGGGGGTGGATGTGGTGAATTTTAATCATCTGCGCCCTTTAGGTTGGTCTTGATGCGCCAGAGGGCAGAGGCGGCAAAAATCTGGGTCCGTTTATACAGGATAGACTGGAGTCGTAGTTTTAAAAGTATGTAGGGTATGGCGGCTGTCAGCACTACCTTTACCAGCAAGGGACAAACGACAATTCTGAAGCAGATAAGGCTGACAGCAACTCACTTCACCCCTGCCTTGAGTTGTTCGGCTAATTCCGCCGGAGTGCAGCGTTCGTAAGGCTCGAACGGCTGGCGAATCCAGGGGCTATCGGAGAGGCGATCGACGTAATAGTGGGGCTCGTACACAGACGAGGCTTTGTACCACAACACGGCCGTGCGAATCTCTTCGATATAAAAGCCGTAATGAAACTGCAGCCAGTCGATCGCCCGCGCGAGCGTCCGGCCCGAATCGGCTAGATCGTCCACCAACAGCACGCGACTGCCCAAATTCGCCGTCGTCATCGACAAATCTCGCGAAAATGTCAGCGTCCCCCGCTGCCGACCGTCTTTCCCCCCATACGACGAGGCCGACAGGACTGCCAGTGGCACATCGTAGAGCCGAGCAAAGACATCCCCCACCCGCAAGCCACCTTTCGCCAAACAGACCACCTGGTTGAACCCCCAGCCACTGTCGTACACCTCGACAGCAAGCTGCTCGATTTTACAGCGGTAATCGTCCCAGGTCACCGTAATTTCCTGCAAGGGGGCTCCAGAATTAGGCAGCGCGAATGGCTTGTACAAACACAATAGCGCCAAACTCCAGATAGCGAGCAATGTTCAAGCCGACGGCCTGAAACTGTTGGCGCAGCTCTGATTGGGAATAGAAGCGCATGCCGCTGGGAGCGATCGCCTGCTGGAGAATATGTCCTAGACCTGCAACGGTTTGGATGTGCATGGAGACGAATTTGCCCTGGGGTTGTAAGACGCGGGCTACTTCGGCAAGGGTGGATTCAAAAGGCAATTCGTTGAGGGAGCCGCCACTCATCACAGCGGCAAAGGCATCATTTTTAAAGGGGAGAGCTTCGGCTCGGGCTCTCGCGAAAGAGTAATGAGGCCATTCGGGTCGAGCGCGTTGTGCGGCTTCTGCTAACAGGGGGGCAGAAATTTCCAGAGCCACTATTGTAGTCTTCGGGCGCGCGGCCAGCAGCAACCGACTCCAATAGCCGCTAGCAGCAGCCAGATCTAGGATGGGGTCGGCATTGCCCGCAAGCTCGTTCAATATATCGGCTTCCCGCTGAGAGGAGAAGGGTTGACCGCTCAGCAGGGTGAGGGCGTTCGTGCGCCAGAGGCGTTCGTAGGCCCAAGCAAAGGGGATGTTTTGGGCGATCGCCTGGGCAGGGGTGAGCGCGAGGGGGCGATCGCCGAGGCAGTCAATCGCTCCACTGGGCAAGAGGGAGTAGGTTCGACCGCATTGGGCGCAGTAGGCAGTGTCGTCAGCGAATAACGCGGGCGACTTTCGGGCGGGCAGTAGGGGGCTGTAGCTGCAGGAGAGGCAGCGATAGAGAGGGAGGGGAGGCGAGACGGGGAAAGCGCACATAAGAAGATTGCAATAGCCGGAGTACGGCGCTTATTGTGGGCGATCGCTGCGGTCGGAACAAGGATTGTGCCAGTTGGGAAGGGCCTCAAATGTCCAATGCAGCCAAATCTAATTGAGCCGCATAGGTCTCGATGAACTCGCGACGCGGAGCCACCACGTCCCCCATCAAAATCGTGAAAATGCGATCCGCCTCCACTGCATCTTCAATCTCAATCCGTTTCAACACTCGCGTCTCGGGATTCATTGTCGTATCCCACAACTGCTGCGGCATCATCTCTCCCAAGCCCTTAAACCGCTGAATGTTGTACTTGGCATTCGCCGGAAACTCCGCAATAATCTCGTCTTTCTCGCGATCGCTATAGCAATAGCGCGCCCGCTGCCCCCGCTCGACCTTGTACAGGGGCGGACAGGCAATATAAACGTAGCCTTCCTCTAGCAGCGATCGCTGATAGCGATAGAAGAATGTCAGCAAGAGCGTGCGAATGTGACTGCCATCCACATCCGCGTCGGTCATGATGATAATGCGGTGATAGCGCAACTGCGAGGCGTCGAACTCCTCCCCCTTAATCCCCAAACCCAACGCCGTAATCATCGCCTGAATTTCAGTATTCTTATAAATTCTGGACGCCTCGGCCTTCTCAATATTGAGGATTTTGCCCCGTAAGGGAAGAATGGCTTGGAACTGGCGATCGCGCCCCTGCTTGGCACTGCCCCCCGCAGAGTCCCCCTCCACCAAATACACCTCCGACTCCGCCGGATCGCGAGAACTGCAATCTGCCAACTTGCCGGGTAAGGTGGAGGATTCTAAGGCCGACTTGCGCCGCACCAAATCCCGTGCCCGACGCGCTGCTTCAGCCGCATTAAACGATTGAATCGCTTTATCAATAATGGACTTCGCTACATTCGGATTGAATTCCAAATACTCCGCCAATCCTTCGCTGACCAGCGAATAGACAATCCCGCGCACCTCGGGGTTACCCAACTTGGTCTTGGTCTGCCCCTCAAACTCGGGATCCGGCACCTTGACTGAAATAATCCCCGTCAACCCCTCGCGAATGTTATCCCCCGAAAGGTTTTTGTCCGACTCCTTCAGACGATTCAACTTGCGGGCCTGACTGTTGATGGTATTGGTTAAAACCGTCTTGAGACCTTCTAGGTGAGTACCGCCTTCTGTCGTGCGAATATTGTTGGCAAATCCGATCAGATTATCGCTGTATACATCCGAACACCACTGTAGTGCCACCTCCACCTGCACGCCCTCTTTTTCGTTAGTCATGTAGACGATGTCTTCGTGGATATGGTGCTTCTCGCGGTTGATATATTCGACATACTCGTTAATGCCGCCGTCGTATTTATAAGTCTCGATATGGGCGGGCTCGATGCGATCGTCCGCAAACACGATCTGAACGCCACCATTCAAATAAGCTAACTCCCGCAACCGAGACGCCAGCACTTGATAGTCGAACTCGCTCGTCGTCGTAAAAATCTCGGGATCGGGCTTAAACGTCACTTGAGTGCCGGTCTTGTTCCCGTCAGGACGAGCTTTTAACTCCCCCATCGGCACGCCGCGCTCGTAGCGCTGCTCGTGGACTTTTTTCGACCGCCAAACCTTGACTTCCAGCCATTCCGACAGGGCATTGACCACCGAAACCCCCACACCGTGCAAGCCGCCCGATACCTTATAGCCGCCCGCCCCGAACTTACCGCCCGCGTGCAGGACAGTCAGCACCGTCTCCAACGCCGATTTCCCCGTTTTCTCGTGCTTGTCAACGGGAATTCCGCGCCCGTTGTCCACCACAGTCACCGAGCCACCGCCATTCAGGCGCACGTCAATTGACGAGCAGTGCCCAGCCAGTGCCTCATCTACTGAGTTGTCCACTACCTCGTAAACCAAGTGGTGCAACCCTTTCGGCCCTGTCGATCCGATATACATACCGGGACGCTTGCGAACGGGCTCCAGACCCTCTAGGACCTGAATCTGCTGAGCGCTATAGGCATCTGACATGAAAGACTTTCTCCTAAAAGGAAGGGGGCGATCGCCTCAAAGCAACAGCACCCACGGTAGGCAAAAATGGGGCTAAATGCCCTTTTAAAGCAATAAAGCTTACCAACCCCATTTTGTATGTATCATAACACAAACCCCTCAGAAGGCCATTTAGCCGCCTCTGAGGGAATTTTCCGTTTGAGAACTCAGAGATAAGGCAGAGATAAGGCATAAAAATTGTTGTTGAATTTTGGGCTGACTGTTACCCACCCACGAACCGTGCAGGGTTGACATCTCGATCGGCAAAAAGATCTCGTCAACCAGCCCATAACACTATATGTGGTGTAAGATCGCGTCAAGTTCTCTTGAATTCCCCTAGTCCAGCGGACTGGCAGAAGCCGAGAGAGGCCCGCAAGCAGTTTTGACTCCACCTGTTTGCGAACTGGGGTGAGGAGTGTTGGATGAGGAGTGCTGATGGTGATGAATCCTGCTGAAGTGAGTACCGAGTCAAGCCCGTTAGATCTACACTGGGCGGCTCTTCCCCCCGAGCAACTGCAACAGCTCGTTAAAACCGTGACTCAGGCAGTGGTGTCTCAGTTAAACACTGATGCACCGCTGTCCGATCTCTCTAGCGGTGCTGTTGCCAGCCCCGCTGCAGAAGCAGCAGTGGCAGAGGGTGAAACTGCAACTGAGCCTACCGCCGATATCAGTCAGGCGTCAGCTGGTAATGGGGCTGACTCCGTTCAATCTCTATTTGACACTTCTGCTGACTCGGCTGCTGATGTGGCGGCGGCGGCGGCAGAGGTCTGGCACAATGTCTCATCCGAATCCGCGCAGGAAGAGACATTGGAGGACGATAGCGGCCCTGTCGGAGCTGACGCTGAGATGCCGGTTGAGTCTGCGATGCCCGAAGCAATCGCGATCGCCTCCGAAGCTGGCGAATCTCTCCCTGCGGTAGCTGCTGCCGAGACTGCATTCGAGCAGTCTGCTGACAACGCGATCGCCGAATCCCCCGAGTGTTCGGCAAGCCCATCTGAAACATCCGATATTTCCCTCGATATTTCCCCCTCCGCTACCCCTGCAGACTCTGAGTCTGATGGCGACCCCTTTCTGCAGTCTCTGACGTTCGACATGCTGGAGTGGGAAGCGATGTCGCCTCCCACTGCGTCGACAGGGAGCGATCCAATCTCCCTCGATTCAGCAACAGACCATCTATCAGCAACAGACCATCTATCAGAAACAGGCGATCTAGCCGCGAGCCCACTGGAAGCGGACTCTTCAGATCTGCCCCTAAAACGGGGATTTGAGTTCACCCCTCCAGAGCTGGATTTATCGCGATCGCCTGCCCGCTCTTCTTCGTCGGACGAAGAACCAGCAGAATCGCTGCCACAGCGGGAAATGCTCAAACAAATTCATACGCTGCGCGGTCAGATCGATGTGCTAGAGTTGCGAGAAGAAAAGCTCAACCGACAACTTCAGAACTACGTGCAGGAACTCGAACAGCTCAACGAGCAGAATCAACTGCTCGAAACCCTCGTGCAAGAGCTGCCAGAGATGTATCGACGCAAATTCCTGGTCCGCATGAAGCCCATTCAAACGCGGATTGCCGAAATTCAAGCCGAAAATGTGCAGTTACGCGATGAAATTGACTGGTTGAGCCAACAACTAGCCGAGACTCCCCTACCGACTGCCGCCTCCAGAGCCTTGGTGAGACTGCCTAGCTTTGGCCGGAAGGTGCCGCCGGTCCTGCCTCGGGCTGTGGGTCAGTAACTGAAGGGCTCAGTCATGGAGGAGCGTGGGAGTAGTGGGCTGTGCGCTTTGACATCTGGCGGTCATAATTAAATCCCCTGCCTTATCTGCTGTTGGGGAGTGCATGGCCTACGAACCGCTACACCACAAATATCGGCCCCAGCGCTTTGCAGATGTTGTGGGTCAGTCGGCAGTGGTGCAAACCCTCAGCAATGCGATTCGTCGCGATCGCATTGCCCCCGCCTATCTCTTTTGCGGCCCGCGCGGTACGGGCAAGACCTCTTCTGCCCGCATCCTGGCTAAATCCCTCAACTGCGTTGACGGTCCCACGCCCGAGCCCTGCAATCGGTGCGAGGCTTGTGTTTCCATTACCAACGGCTCGGCGCTAGATACGATCGAGATCGATGCGGCGAGCAATACGGGGGTGGATAACATTCGGGAGTTGATCGAACGATCGCAATTTGCACCCGTCTCCTCTCGCTATAAGGTCTACGTTTTAGACGAAGTTCACATGCTCTCGACAGCAGCCTTTAACGCGCTGCTGAAAACGTTAGAAGAGCCGCCGCCACAGGTGGTGTTCGTGCTGGCCACAACCGATCCGCAGCGGGTGCTGCCCACGGTGATTTCCCGCTGTCAGCGGTTCGACTTCCGTCGCATTCCCCTCAAGGCGATGGTGGGTCACCTGCGGGAGATTGCCGAACAAGAGAAGATTGCGATCGCGGAGCCCGCCCTCGAACTGATTGCCCAAATTGCTCGAGGGGGGCTGCGGGATGCGGAAAGTTTGCTCGATCAACTGAGTCTGCTGCCGGATGAAATTTCGGTGGACCACGTCTGGGATTTGGTAGGGGCGGTGCCGGAGCGGGAGCTATTGGCTCTGCTGGATGCGATCGCCCAAAAAGATCCCCAGCAGGTGGTGGCTCAACTGCGTCACTTGATGGATAACGGCAAAGAGCCGCCGATTTTGTTGCAGAACTTGACGGGGTTTTATCGGGATTTATTGCTGGCCAAAACCGCTCCGGCACAAAAAGAGATGGTGGCGCTGACACAACCCACTTGGGAAGCCTTGCTAGCGCGGGCAGACCGTTATGCGATCGCCGATATTTTGGCGGTTCAACAGCAGTTGATTGCGGTCGAACCGCTACTCAAAAACACCACTCAACCCCGACTCTGGCTGGAAATCTCGCTGTTGAACCTATTGCAGCCCCCTGCCTCGGAGGCTCCCGCCCCAGTCGCTCGCTCCAGTCAACCACTTGTCTCTGCCGATCGACCTGCGCCCCCCCCCACTGCCGCCGCGCCACAACCTCCAACCCCTGTCGAACCTGTCTCTACGCCCCCTGCCCCAACATTAGAGCCAGTGTCTTCACCTCCAGTTCCTGCAACTCCTGTAAAGGAACCTGCACCGATCGCTGCTAGCGGCTCGCTAGCGACCTATTGGGAGGCGATCCTCAACGGTTTACCGAACTCCAAGCGGGCATTGTTCGTGCAGCACGTTTGCATTCAAGCGGAGGAGAGCGATCGCGCTACGTTGGCCCTGAGTCCAAAAATGCGAGCGTTTGCCCCTAGCATTCAAACCCAGTTAGAGCGTCTGGAGTCCGTTGCGGCTGAGTATTTAGGCCATCCAATTAAATTGGAACTGGTGTTGGGAGAAATGACAGCAGCAGCAACCCCTGTCCCCGCTCCGACAGTCTCTTCCCCCTCGAACGGCCAAACCCCCACAATGCCTCGTTTGGAGTCGCCCGGACCGCCGCCGACGGCGGCTGAAATTGCGCCTTCAGAGCCCGCTCCCAGACAAACTGGCTCGACTGGAGGGCGATCGCTGACTCCCGCGAGCGAACCTAGCGATCTCGATCGCGCTGTGGAACGCTTGGCAGATTTTTTCAGCGGTAGTGTAGTGGATTTGGGGGAGGAGGAGTTGCCGGACAGTCCAGCGACGGTAAATTCTGTGAATGGGGCTGGCGCAACAGCTGCAGTAGAGGAGGAGGAAGAACTGCCGTTCTAGCGATCGATAATCCACCTCCTGCTAAACCCCGTCTAAGCAGAGACCCGTAGTTTTGATAATGTATCTATTAGATCCTCTCACTAACGCTGTGGTTCGCTGCATTAGCCCCCTAAATCCCCCACCAGTGGGGGACTTCCGATAGGCTAGTGGCTTCGTTCTACAACTTTAATCATCCCAATCTCCATCGCCTTCCCTGCCTCCCAACCCTCAACTGGAACTGTACTCAAGTCCCCCAGAATGGGGGATTTAGGGGGCTGAGTGCAATGCCTGAAAACTCCAGATCTCAATATGGATGGGGTTTAAAATCGATATCCAAAATTTTTTATGTCTTTGCTAAAAGAACTTCTTACTATCTCAATCGTCTCTTCGTCGTAGTAATCTTTGTAATGCTTTTTTCTTTTACTGCTCTTTAGGTGCGGCAGCTCAGCTTTCCTCTTCAGAGACTTGCAAACCTTCTCGAAATCATTTTGAAGGTTTTCAAATCTGCAAACGAAGTTTACTAAAATCGTACCGTCATTGTCTGAAATCCAATCAGATTGGGGCATAAACATCTTGGGCATGTCGTAATAAAATGGGTCCTTATCTCTATAAGATAATTTGACCCATTCTCTGAATTCAATCGGTTCTACACCTAAGTTTGTCTGATTTGTTTGAACGCGGTAGTGGTAGTGGGAAACCACTTTATCCCATGGATTTCTGACGACAGTAAACGTGAATTTTTTGTTCCATTGCGATCGGCCTATTTTCTGGATTTTTTCTAAGGCCGTCTCGTGCTTGAAAGATAAATCTAAAGCTTTTTCAATACTGCTACCGCCAGTCTTGTTGATGTGAATAAAGATAAAGTTATTGTGCTTCCTATGTCGAAACCTCTGAGCCTTTTTCCTAAGAGGCTGATAAAATCTCGTGAGTAATTCTTCCATGAATTGCCCTCTTTCCTTGAGGTATCCGACACCCAATTGTTTATTAGCTACTCAAACTGCCAATCGAGTTTGCAGAATGAAACAAACTGGGCTTTCATTCAGTATATCTTTAATAGTCTATCGAGCCTAAGGGGCTAGTCGATCGGGTCGATAGAAGGCTGTAGAACGGATGTTTGCGGTGGGGCGATCGCCGACTCCGACAGAGCCCTACTATTCATTAACTAGGCTCATATTATGACGCTGGGGGTTAAAACCGGCAGAAAAAACCGTATTGTTGTCGTAGACAGCCCCCTCCAGACGAGCAAACTGCAGATCGGCTCCCCTCAAATTGGCCCCCCTCAGATCGGCCCTGCCCAAATCGGCATTTCTCAATTTCGCCCGCTCGAATCTCGCTCCCCTGAGATTGGCACCCCTCAATACCGCCTGTCGGAAGTCGGCTCGATTGCCATTCGCTCCGGCTAAGTTAGCATTGGGCAGATTGGCTTCGGTAAAGTCTGCTCGCACGAGATTCGCTTGACGCAGATCGGCAGCGGCTAAAGACGTTCCCTGCAAATTGGCCTGCTCTAGATTGGCCCCCATCAGGTCGGGATGGTGCAGCACAATTCCCTCTAGATCGGCCCGCCGCAGATTGGAATTGCGCAGGTTAATGTTTGAGAGCGGCTCGATAATGAAATCTCCTCGCTGTGCAATCTGTCTGGCTCTGGACTGATTCGGCACATTCAGATTGTCATCGAGATCGGCAAAGAAATACCTCGATTCTGGAATATTGCTGCGGGCAATCGGATCGAGGATAAATTCCCGTTGAACGATGTCTCGGGCCCTGCGCCCTGCAATTTGTCTGGCCCTGCGAGGCGAGACTTCGTCTGTCCCTCTAGCTCGCCGCACTCCGGCTCTACTGAGAGCAGACTCGGGTAGCAACTCCAGCTCTAATCCCGCTTGACTCAACCGCAGCGGCGAGACGGAAGCAGGTACGCGAACTCCTCCAACTCCAGTTCTGACGGGACGGATTTCAGATCGCAACGGGCGATCGCCCAATAGAAATTGCTTCAGGTCGGCATTTTCTAAATCGCATCCGAGGCAGACTCCCTCCTGTCGAGCCCGATTGAGGTCTTCGCGTTCGAAGGCCCGCGCTGCTGGCGATAGAGTCACTGCTCCCGCGAGCAGGAGAAAGGGTAGAAGTTTGAATTTCATTGCAATCGTCCTTAAGGCAAAATAGCGACAGCAAAGGCCAGAAGAGAATAAATTGCTACGCCAAATAACGAGAAGATACTCTCCTCTGTTCCATCGTATTTAAACAGTTTCGATCGGACCAATAAGTTTGCAAAACTTGGTTGCTGCGATCGCCAAAAGCAACAGATCGTCAGCAACAAACGCCAGCTTTGTATCTTTTTTCTGTCTGCCCTTTAGCTTACTGTTCGGAGGATTGGATGCGCGGCTGCAGTTGGAAGGTATGGCCGGGGGTAATGGCATACACATCCGTCATATTGGTTTTGATCGTATTCTGCAGCGCCAATCCATTGGCACCACTGCGCAACATTTCGTCGAGCACGGTTTCTAAGGCTTTTACTTTTTGTTCTCGGTCTCTGCCTTCTAAACTATCGGCCAAACTGGGGAAGCGACCGTAGATTTGGGCGGCGAGAGAACCCGTGAGAGGAAGGTCGATGAGGGTTACATTTGACCCTCCCAACTGCAAGCCGAGGCTGGTGGCACGGCGATCGACCCCCAACGCTTGCAGGGCATTTGCCGTTTGATTGGTGGGGATGGTGCAAGTATCGAGCTTGAGAACGGGCACGGAGGAGGTGGAGAGCGCGGAGGTGGATGCGACCGTAATTAACGTAAAAGACGGCAACCCATTGTAGGCAAAACAAAACTCTCGCAGGTTGGGGGGAACGAGTTCGGCTTGGATGGGGCGTTCGTCGTCAAAGCCCCCTTCTGCGGTGTAAAAGTCTCGCATGGCAAAGCCGATAAAGAAGGCCACAATGCCGACTGCGATGAGTAGAGGAAGCCCTCCGACAGGTTTGCGCTGTTGGGGCTGCGCGGCACCAGCGGGACCGCCACCACCACCGCTAAAACCGCCATCGCCCCTGCCGTACTCGCGACCGCTATCGTACCCCCGCTCGCGGCTGTATTCCCGACTGGCTCCGCCATATCTTTCCCGCTCAGTTCTGCTAGGAGGGGCGTAGCGACGGCGATCGCCGTCGTAGGCTCGGCTGCGGGAGCGGCTGCGACCGGTTTCTGCAGGAGGGCGAGGATTACTGACGAGGGCTTGACTGGCGGCAATACTGCGGGCGGAGGTGGGGCGACTGGGGCGATCGCTAGAGGGTTGGGTCTCGCGCTCGTCGGGATTGGGGTTGCGAGGGCGGCGATCGCCCGCCTCCGCTCGATCTCGGTTGGGTCTGTCTGAGTTAGGTCTGTTTGAGGCTTGTCGATCGCCCTCGCTGTCGGGTTGGGGACGGCGAGCGGCGGATTCGTTGCGATCGGAGCGAGGGGCATCCGGCGAATTGGGATCTTCTGGCATGCTAGGGGTGCTGGATGGGGGTCGAACAGAAGAGAATCGCGATCGGCTTGACAGCCCGATCGTTACTAGACTAACCCACTGTGGCAGAGGGTTCTGTTTCTGGCGATCGAGAGGCGATCGCCGAAGGCAGATCCCACAGCGTGGCCCGATCGACAATGGGGAGCAGCGGCCCCGTCAGTTCTCCTCCGGCAATGGACAGATCGCTATGACACAAAATGACGCGATCGCCACAGCGGTGCAGCAGATCGGAGAGTGTCCGCCGCAATTGTTCGTCTAAGACTACCTGAGTCCGATCGGGGCTCCAAACCTCTCCCGACCAGTCCTGCAGAAACAAATAGGGGTTTTTGATCTGAAACGAACCAAAACTGCTGTAGGCACTATTCCACAAACTGGAACCCGCATCTAGCCAAAACTGCCAGCGGTGGGACTGCCGCGTCATGCGATATTGATAGATCGTTCCCAGTACCAACCCCCGCCGATCGAGATCGGCAAGATTGGGTTTTGCCGTCACGGTCCCCGCCGCCAAAAGCTCGTAAAAACTTTGGGCTAAAGAGGGTTGAGCTTGTCCCAACCGTTGGGCCACCGCCTCGTAGCGCTGGGCGGCATCCAACAGCGCTCGATAGGCGGTGACCTGGGTAAGAGTCAGATTTTGCTCCAGCCAGAACTGCCGCATGGCCCCTTCCAAAAATTCTGGCAGCGATCGCAACTCCGATCGCTGCTCCCGCGTCACCCATTGGGCCAGTGAGTCGTAGGCGTTGCTGGCCCTAGCTCCGAGGCGATCGCGGCGGGGGTCGTTGCTGGAGGGAAGTAGGCTGGGGCGATCGCGTTGGGGCACAAAACAACTGTCGCTCAACAGTCCCGCGCGGACGGGGTCAATTCGACCAGCAGTCGCGACAGTGAATAATTCGGCGATCGCCTCGGGGGAGAGCAGGTGACCGCAGTTGGGATAGACCAGTGCGGCGAAGGTGAGGAGGGCGCGCACAGTGGGAGAACTCCACAGGGGTCGCGAGTTATCTAACAAACGCACGGGAATCTCAGCCTGTGCCAGCAGAGTGGTGAGGGCATAGACCGCCACTGGGTCCAAACCGGGACCGACGATCGCCATGTCTTCGGGGAGAACTCGGCCCGATTCGACAACCGCGATCGCCGCCTCTGCCACGGCTCGCAATAGCTCCCGCCGGGTCGAGCGCTGCACCAGTTCCACCTGCTCTAGCGGATCGGAAACGGCCTCCCAAGCGGCTGAAGGATCGGCCAAGACGGCCTGCATGGCCTCTAATTCTGCGGTCAGCCCGGTCGAGGCAGGCAGGGATTCGATCGTGCAGTACTCGGCCAAGCGTTCTAACGCACCCGGATCGGCCCCGTAGCCCAATCTGACTGCCCCCGTGGGATTGAAGCCAAAGGCGCAGGGGATCTGTTCCTGCAACCAATACTCGAATAGATCGGCCATTAAGGCGGGATATTCGTCTATATCGTCGGCGATCGCATATCGGCAGCGCTGCAACAGTTGCTGGCGATAGAGACGGTGGGGTAAAAGCTGCTGGCCGTACAGTTCGGTGGCCGAGCTATAGGTGAGCAACCCCTGTTTGAGCAGATCGGTGCGAAACTGGACTGCTAATTCCCCCACGATCTGGAGTAATTCTGGGGGGAGCGGACTGCCCTCCGAGCGTCCCCGCTGCAGGCGCGGGCCAATCTCCTCTGCCGGAATATTGGCACTGGCGGCAAGTTGTAAGTTATCGACAATGTGACGCACGATTTGGGCGCGGCTAAATCCTTCAATCGTCAGTTCGCCCTGCTCGAAATGGCTGGCAAACAACCCGTCTGCCAGTTCCTGTTCGTTTTCGGGGGCGATCGCCAGGGGAAAGCGGGCCAGCAACCCCAATTGGCTTTGCAGCAGGGGCCAATACAGCATCACCTCCCGTTGGAAAAAGCCGATCGGGGTATACACCTGAACGACGGCGGCGTTGTGGGTGGCGGCTTGCAGGCGGCGGGAGAGCTGCGATCTCAGCTCGCTATTGGGAGCAAAGGCAAAGAGCTCGCGACCGTCTGCCCCCTGCTGAATCCAATCGGTGTAAGTGCGAATGAGGCGATCGGTTTTGCCGCTGCGGGCGGAGCCCACCCACCAGGTGGAAGTTGGGGATTCGCTGTCTGAGCTAGGCATGAGACGTGAGGGTCGTTCCGAATTCCACCTTAGTCGTAATGCTGGGTAATAGGGGCGATCTGCCAGTGGACGATACAAGGCTCAACAGAAGGTATACCACCAACCTGGAAAATGCTCTAAGACTTAAACACAATGCTGGGATCGACGCGGGTGACCTTCTGGATGGCAAAAACTGCCGAACTCGAACACATCGCCACCGTCAGGCCAAACACCCCAAGCACCAATTCTGGGGAAATCAAAATCAAGATCCCCTGCGTAGCCAAAGCCCAAGTACTCAAGCCCCAACACAGCGCCATACCGGGAATGTAGCCCAGCACCGCCATCCACAGCGCCTGCTTGAGGATAATGCTGTAGATGGTCCAATCCGAGGCCCCCATTGCCTTGAGCGTACCGAAGTCCTTGAGGCGATCGGAGACTGAAGCATACAAGATTTGGCTGACGATCGCGACTCCCACAATCGTCCCCACCGTTGCCCCCAGCCCCAAAATAAAGCCAATCCCAGTGCTTTCGCGCCAAAAGGCTTGAGTGCGTTCCATCATCTCTGCCTTCGTGTAAGCCAAGTTTCCCGGTAGGGCAGCTTCAATTTGTTGTTTCAACTCGCCCATATCGCGATCGGGAGCGACGCGAACCAGGAAGTAGGTGGCCGGTCCCAGCACAGAACTATCTTCCAACGAAACTGAAAAAGGGGCTCCGACATAGTCGTAGGCATTAGTGAGAGAAGTATAGATAAAGGAGCTAGAGGCGATCGACTGGGTGCCTCGCGTCAGACCGACCGTCTGAACGAAGAGCAAATTAATCTCAGCCATCTCTCCAACGCCTGCGATCCCCAGTCTGTCTAGATTGGACTCGTCCACAATGGCACTAAACGGCTGGTTCAAGTCCGCCCAATGACCCTCCACTAAAGTACCGGGCCGAAAGAGCTCCCCTGCGGGATCGAAGCCAAAGATACGCACGGGAGCGAGCTCCTGTGCAGGCGAGATCCAGCGGTTGGATCCAATCAGCAGAGCTTCGGCTCGCTCCACCCCCTCAATTTGGCGCAGGCTGTCTAACTGGTCGGAAGACAGAGATTGTTGGGTGAGTTCTAAATGCACCATCTGCTCCGAGCCCACCCATAAATCTGCGTCGGACTGTTCGACCAGAAGTGCAGTCGAGCGGGTAAACCCTTGCAAAATTCCAGCCTGAATCGTCACTAGACCGACCGCAAAGGCAATACCCGCCTGCGCCACTAATAGACGGGGGATATCGGCAAAGAGATTTCGGCGGGCGATCGCAACCATGGGTGGTGCTCAAAAAACATACGTTCACGATAGCGGCAGGCGCATAGGTACGACCCATAACATCTTCACGAATACCCATAACATCGGGATGAATGACGAGCAAACAAAAATACCTATAATGACCTAGTATTGAGGTTTTTTTCTGGAAAATCCTGTGATTGCTTTCGCCACCAGCTTTATCGCCGCCTTCTTGTTCGCCAGCTTGGTGGAATATTGGCTGCACCGACTGATGCACGTCTCTGAGCGTTTGGGAGAACGCCATCGCGATCACCACCGTCGCAATGAAGGGCAGGGAGTGCTGTGGGAATTTCGCGACTACGTGCGCGGCAGCGCGATCGCCATGCTCTTGCCCTTCCTGATTTCGCTGCCCGTGGGAGCGGGTTGGTGCAGTGGGGCACTCTTCTTTGCCGCCTTTTCGGCTTACGCCCACCAGCTTCAGCACGACAACCCTACAAAGTGTTTTTGGATGGCCATGCCCGTCCATTACGTCCACCACAAATACGGTATGTGGCACCACAACTTTGGCTTGGCTGTCGATTGGTGGGATCGCGCCTTCGGCACGTACAAATCTGTGGATTGGCTGACGGACGAAGAACTGGGCCAGCCCCAGCGCACCCACTGGCAGTTGCGCTGGTGGTAGCGGGTCCCCTTGCGCTACCCTTCAACATGGCCCGTACCCTCGAACCCCGTTATGACCGCCTCGCCCCCTCAGCCCACCTATACCGCAACCCTCTTATCCGGTGACGGTATCGGCCCCGAAATTATGGCGGTAGGGGTGGATGTCCTCAAAGCTGTCGCGCAAAAATTTGGCTTTAGCTGGAACTTTCAGGCGGCCCCCATTGGCGGTAGTGCCTACGCCGCCAGCGGCCATCCCCTCCCCGACGAGACCTTGCAACTTTGCCGGCAGAGCGATGCCGTCTATTTGGCGGCTGTTGGAGACTTCAAATATGACACCCTACCCGCCCACCTGCGTCCCGAACAGGCACTGCTCGGTCTGCGGGCCGGTCTCGGTCTGTTCGCCAACCTGCGACCCGTGCAAATCTTTCCGCAGCTGATCGATGCCTCCACCCTCAAACGAGAGGCGATCGAAGACATCGATCTGATGGTGGTGCGGGAACTGACGGGGGGCATTTACTTTGGCAAACCCAAGGGCATCTTTCAGCAGGAGAACGGCATTCAGCGCGGCGTCAATACGATGGCCTATTTGGATAGCGAGGTCGATCGCATCGGCAAAGTCGCCTTCGAGCTGGCGATGAAACGAGATCGCAAGCTGTGCTCGGTGGATAAAGCCAATGTGCTAGACGTGTCGCAACTGTGGCGACAGCAAATGACAAAATTGGCTGCAGATTATCCCGCAGTGGAGCTGTCCCACATGTATGTCGATAATGCTGCTATGCAGTTGGTGCGCTGGCCCAAGCAGTTTGACGTGATTGTGACCGGCAACTTGTTTGGGGATATTCTCTCGGACGAAGCCTCCATGCTGACGGGGTCGATCGGGATGTTGCCCTCAGCCTCGCTCGGAACCGAGGGTCCCGGCCTGTTCGAGCCCGTCCACGGCTCTGCCCCCGACATCGCCGGTCTAGATAAGGCCAACCCGATTGCTCAAGTGCTTTCTGGCGCAATGATGCTGCGTTACGGCCTCGATCGACCCGACGCCGCCCGCTGTATCGAAGGGGCGGTCGAACAGGTGCTGGAGCAGGGATATCGAACCGGCGACATTGCCTCGGAGGGGACTCAAGTTGTGGGCTGTCGCGAGATGGGCGATCGCCTCCTGACCGCGATCGATCGCCAAACGTAAGCGAACTGATACACTCGTTGGCGTAGCCTCAGGCGGTTCGACAGGCATGTCTCCCCCACGCGAACAGCTCAGCATCGAAGAGCGCGTTCAGCTCACCGCAGAGCTCGCTGCCCCCTACCGAAAACTGCGACAATTTATCTACATCACCTGCCTTGCCTCGGGAGGGATTGGCGCGTTTGTCTTTTTCTTTCGAGCTTTAGCCGGTCGAGCCCTAGACCAGACGTTGCCCAGCTTGGCTTTACAACTGGGCATCTCGGCGGGGGCGATCGCGTTGTTTCGATGGGAGCGCCAGCGACAGCGGAAGCTGGAGGATCGCCTGCGGGAGAAGTTCGAAGTCGGCGATCGCGCCAGAGGCTCTTAGAAATGCTAGAAAACCACAACTGAGATGGATCTAATCAGTACGCCGCTGCTGGCAGCCTCCACAGGCGGTACGGAAAAACTCTCGCTCGCGATTGTTGTCTTAGAATTGGCCCTGGTCTATCTCACAGCCCTGCTGGGGGGAGAATTTTGCCGTCGCTTGGGATTTCCCTCCCTGCTGGGGGAATTGCTGGGGGGGTTGCTGATTGGGATTTCGGGTCTGCACCTGTTTGTCCCCGATCCCGCCCTACCCCCCGACAGCTCGGTGCTCGTCAATTGGGTGGCAGGGCTGCATGGGGGGCTGGATTCGCTCGCCGAAGTCTTTGCCTTTCAGGGGGAATTTTTTCGCAATCTAGCCAATGTCGGGGTGGTGGTCTTGCTGTTCGAGATTGGCCTGGGTGCCAATCTGAATCAATTTCTAGTGCAGCGATCGAAAGTGATTGCGGTGGCAGGAACGGGGGTGCTGCTTTCAATTGTTGGCGGCTCGCTCGTCCTGAATGCCTTCTTTGGTGTGGAGATTTTGCCTGCGCTGTTTATGGGGGCGGCCCTGAGTGTCACGAGTCTCGGCGTCACCTTACAGCTCCTGCGGCAAGAAGCAGCCTATACCCCAGACGAGACTCAGGTGGTGATTGGCGCAGCCATGCTCGATGATGTCATCGGCATTATTCTGCTGTCACTCATCTTGGGGGTTTTCAAGACTGGCGGCTCGGTCATGAGTCTGAATATTTTGCTAGTGGTGGTACTGACCACAGCGGTCATCGTCGTGGCCATCTTGGCGGGGCGGCTGTTTAGCAGGCTATTGATGCTGCTGCGGCAAATCCTGACCACGCCGGGACGGGTGATTATTCCGGCTTTGATGTTTGCCTTCGTGTTTGTGCTCATTGCCAGTGGGGCGGGCTTGGTTAACATTCTGGGGGCTTTTTTGGCTGGACTGGTGCTCAAAGGCGGCGTACGCCGTTTGATTGCAGAGAGTCTCAGGCCAGTGGTGGACGCCTTTGTGCCGATTTTCTTCGTCTACGTCGGTGCCGAAACGGATTTGAGTCAGCTTTTGCCCGGTGCGGGCGATCGCGGCTGGTTTAGCCCCATTCTCGCGCTCTTTTTGATCGCGATCTCGGTGGTGTCCAAACTGGCGAGTGGCTATGCCGTTTCCATTCAGGAGGGCATGAATCCGCTGGCGATCGGACTGGGGATGATTCCTCGCGGCGAGGTCATGTTGGTCTTTGCCGAAGTGGGCCGCATTGCCGGAATTTTAGACCCCATTCTCTTTACCGTTCTGGTGGTGGTTTCTCTCACCAGCGCTTTAGCCGCTAGTTTGGGCCTGCGCTGGCTCAAGCCCGCTCCCATCCGCATTCCCGTTGGAGAAAGTCGATAATCGTGTTTGCGATCGCCCCTTGCACTGCTTGGCTGTTACCGCCAGTTCCCTTCTTCGCTGCAGAAGCGACAGAACTGCTCGACCCCAGCTTGGTCAATCGACCGATTGTGCAGATGGTGCTGCTCAGTCTGTTTTTCATTTATCTAGCGGCCAAAACGGGCGGCGAAATCACCAACCGCCTCGGGCTCACCTCCATCTTGGGGGAATTAGTCGGGGGAGCGGTGGTGGGGATCTCCTTGCTCAACCTCGTGGTGTTGCCCGGACCGGGCATCGAAGCCAGCGACTCGTTGCTACTCAGCTTCATTCAGCTCTTCCACTCCGGCCTCGGCGAGGCCGAACTCGAAGGCATCTTTGCAGCCCAGGGCGAAATCTTGGCCAACCTGTCGCAGCTCGGGGTAATTCTGCTGCTGTTCCAAGTGGGGCTGGAATCGAACTTGAGAGAGCTGGTGCGGGTGGCCCCGCAGGCAGCGGTGGTGGTATTGGTGGGCATTACCGGTCCGCTGTTTTTCGGCCTGTTGGGCTTGCTGTTCTTGTTCGGAGCCGAAATGCCGGGAGCCCTGTTCGCCGCCGCCGCTCCCACCGCCATTAGTATCGGGATCTCAGCCAGTATTCTAAATGACCTCGATATGTTGAAGTCGCCAGAAGGCCAGTTGATTGTTGGGGCTGCCGTCTTGGATGACATTACCGGTATCTTAATCCTGACGGTGATTATCGGGATCTCGTCCGGCACGGGGGTCAGTCTTGTCGGTCTGGCTACGCTGATTGTCTCAGCCGCAGTCTTTTTGGTGGGCTCCACGGTGCTCAGCCGTTTGATCGGCTCGATGTTTGTGGATTTGCTCAAGCCCATGCAGGTGAGGGGCGGCCTGCTGATGCTCTCTCTAGCATTCTGTTTTGGCTTGGGCTTTCTGGCCGATACGATCCGTTTAGAAGCCTTGATGGGAGCGTTTGCGGCAGGGATTATTCTGAGTCAGACCGAGGTGCGTAGCAATCTCGAACACCAGCTAGAGCCCGTTGCCCAATTATTGGTACCGATCTTTTTTGTCGTGACCGGCGCGCGCACCGACTTAAGGGTGCTCAATCCTTTTGCGCCCGGAGGGTGGGTAGTGATTTTAATGGGCTTATTTTTAGCCGCCACGGTCGCGATCGGTCGCATTAGCGGTGCCTATGCGGTGCCGACCAAACAGAAGCTCAACCGCTTGGCGGTGGGGGTGGGTATGTTGCCGCTGGGGGAAGTGGCGTTGGTGATTGCCGGTGTCGGGGTGTCTTCGGGGCAAATGTCCTCTGAATTGAGTGCTGCGGTGGTGATGGCAATTTTAGTGACGGTCATTCTCACGCCCATTTGCTTGCGGGCGGCATTAGGTCGCGATTCGAAGGCGGCAGCGGACTGACCAGACATCCTCTACTCCAGCAATCCTTGTGGTGGCGTCACTTCAATCCTGCCCGACGCTAAATCGACAATTGGCACAAAAGCTTTCACAAATGGGATCAGCACTCTCCGATCGCCGTCCACAATCTCCAACACGTCACTCCCCGCCGGAAAAATCGAGGCGATCGCCCCCAAATAGTCTCCACTGCTCTGCTCGTAAACCGCGACGCCAATCAAATCCGAGACGCGATACTCGTCCTCCCCCAGTGGAGGCCGATCGCCCTCCGGCACCAAGACCGTCGCCCCAATCCAAGACTCGGCTGTCGTGCGATCGCCAATTTCCTCAAACTGCACTAAATACAGTTTCTTCCCCGGCTGAAAGGTGCCCTCGAGCAGCTTGACCGCCGTGGGAGGCTCCCCCTGCCGTTGCAGCCAGCGCTGTCCCGGCTGCGTGAACCGCTCGGGAAAATCGGAGAAACTGCGAACCTTCAAGAGGCCGCGCAAGCCGTGGGCAGACTTAACCTTGCCGACGGTGAGAAAGCGATCGCGATCGGTGGCGGGTTCGTTTGCCATAGATTCGAGTAGTGGCGATCGGGGCTGAGATGCGACAAACTGCTGCCTCCGTTCCAGCCTCCGATCTCTACTTTGCTACCGCCTCCCGCACCTCAGTGGCCTCTTCGGCACTGATGCCCAGCCGTGTCAGATTAATGCGACCGCGATTGTCGATGCTGCGCACCTTCACCACCACATCGTCACCGACAGCCACCTCGTCTTCCACCTTGCCCACGCGGTAATCTGCCAACTGGGAAATGTGAATCATGCCCTCTTTCTTGGGCAAGAATTCCACAAAGGCACCAATGGGAATGATGCGGGTGACCTTGCCCATATAGACTTGGCCTTCCTCTACGCGGCGGGTCATGCCCTCAATCATCTTCTTGGCTGCTTCCGCCTGACCCCCCTTGTTGGACGAGACCACGACGGTGCCGTCATCTTCAATATCCACCTTGGCTCCCGTGGCTTCCACAATGCCCTTAATCGTCTTGCCGCCAGGTCCGATCACCTGACCGATCGCATCGGGAGAGATCTTGAAGGTAAGTAGGCGGGGAGCAGTCGGAGCCAGGTCGGCACGGGGGGCAGGCAGCAACTCCGCCATCTTGCTGAGGATATGCAGGCGACCGGCCTTAGCTTGCCGAATCGCTTCGCTCACCGTTTTCACGGTGATGCCGTCAATCTTCATATCCATTTGCAGGGCAGTGATACCGCTTTCGGTGCCCGCCACCTTAAAGTCCATATCCCCCAAAAAGTCTTCAATACCTTGAATATCGGTGAGAATGCGCTCCTCTGCGCCCTCGCGAATCAGTCCCATCGCGACACCCCCGACGGGAGCGGCGATCGGCACGCCAGCATCCATCAGCGATAGCGAGGAGCCACAGACCGAGCCCATTGAGGTGGAGCCATTGGAAGACAGCACTTCCGAGACCACCCTCAACACGTAGCCGAAACTGTCACTGGGAGGGAGGACCGGCAGTAAAGCCCGTTCGGCAAGGGCACCGTGACCGATTTCTCGGCGACCGGGCGATCGGGCCGGTTTGGTTTCACCCACAGAATAGGCGGGGAAGTTGTAGTGGTGCAGGTAGCGCTTCTGTTCGGCGGGGTGCAAGTCGTCTAATTCTTGGGCATCTCCGGGGGTACCGAGAGTGGTAATGGAGAGCACTTGGGTCAGACCTCGGGTGAACAGACCGCTGCCGTGGACTTTGGGCACCAATCCGGCTTGGCAGGAGATCGGGCGTACTTCATCTAGCTTGCGACCGTCCACCCGGATGTTCTCGTCGACAATTTGCTTGCGCATCAGGGTTTTGGTCAGCGCCTTGAAGGCTTTGGCGATCGCCTTGGGATTTTCTGCTGCAAACAGACGCAGCGGGTCATCTTCAGGACGCTCTTCTAGGGCCGCCACGATCGCCTCTTTGAGCTCGTCCAGTTGGCTGTCGCGCTCGTTTTTACCCAAAAACTGCTTCAAAATCGCCTGAATCTTCTCCTGGGCCTGCTCGGCGACAAATTCGTCCACAGCGGAGTTGGCTTCAGGAGGAATGCCCTCCACTTTCGATAGCTCCAGATCCTGAGAGATCTCCTCTTGGGCTGCGAGCAACTCTTGAATGGCTTCATAGGCAAAGTCAATGGCCTCGATCACGTCATTTTCGGGCAACCGATCCGCTCCAGCTTCCACCATAATGATGCCTTTGGGGGTTCCGGCCACCACTAGGTCGAGGTCGCCCGCTTCAATTTCGGCATAGGTGGGATTGATGATGAATTCATCATCGACTAAGCCGACGCGCACGGCGGCAACTGGCCCTGCAAAGGGGCATTGGGCGATGCGCACGGCGATGGAAGCAGCCGTAATGCAGAGGATGTCGGGGGGAACCGTTTCGTCAACCGACAGAGTGGTGGCAACAATCTGCACGTCGTCCCGCAGCCAACCAGGGAAGAGGGGACGCATGGGGCGATCGATCAGGCGGGAGGTGAGGGTGGCCCGTTCGGGAGGACGACCTTCGCGCCGCAAAAAACCGCCGGGGATCCGCCCAGCGGCGTAGAGTCGTTCTTCGTAATCCACCATCAGGGGCATAAAGTCAATGCCCGGTCGGCCTGTTTGTTGAGTGGCGGTAACGAGTACGCAGGTGTCTCCCGATTGAATCGTGACTGCTCCACCGGCTTGGGGAGCGAGCAAGCCCGTGGAAATCTCGATTTCCCGTCCGTAAAAGGAAATCGACTTGCGATATTCGTTCATTCTGTTCTTTTCTCTTTCTCTTTCGCTTCAGCCATCGTATCATCAGGAATTCGCTTAAAATCCAGAGTCCAGCGGGTTAACGCATTCATCGCTGACTTCTGCTAAAACTCAATTGCGCTCGATCGGCGATTGTCCTCATCGGCAAACGATCGCCTTCACCCTCCGCTGACGGGCGGAATCAGGACGAGTTCGTCGCCGGGTTGAAGCGGAGTTTCGGGGGCAACAAATTCGAGGTTGATGCCGAAGCGGGTTTGCGATCGCCATTCTGCCAGCGACGGATATTGGGCGATCAGGCGATCGCACACATCGCTGGCCGTGGTTCCCGCCTGCACCTCGAGGGTTTGCTCTTCCGCCCCGAGGGTCTCTCCATAGACGGCAAAGAGTTTGAGGACGATGGTAAAGCGGGTTTCTGCAGGAGCGGCCACGGCGAAATTGGGGGGTAAGGGGACAACCGGCCCAGAACGGGAGACACTGGAGAGAATAAAGCGAGCTGAGTTTGAAAAGCGATGTCGTGGTGGCAAGTGTTTAAGCGCAATCGTCTGGCCCAAGCGGCCGGGATTCTGCTGATTGTGTTGTACACCTGTTCAATTTTAGGTGAATTCATTGCACCTTACGGCCCGTTCGACATTCAAGACAGCGGCTCGCTGCTGCCCCCGACGCAGATCTACTGGCGCACTCAGCAGGGGGAGTGGATGGGTCCGCACGTTTATCCCACCTTGCAGGGGCCGGTGGAGATCGAGACGGGCGATCGCAGGCTCACTGTCGATTTCGAGCATCCATCCCCAATTCGGTTATGGGTCCGAGGTAGGTCTTACAAATGGTTGGGGTTGGTTCCTGGCGATCGCCATCTGTTCGGTACAGTGTCGAGGGGCGAAGGGCCGACAGGCTTTATCAACATTTTGGGAACGGACGATCAGGGGCGCGATTACTTCAGTCGCTTGGTGTACGGCAGCCGCGTTAGCCTGTTTGTCGGTATTGTCGGCATTCTGATTTCGTTCCCCATTGGCCTGACGGTGGGGGGCTTGGCGGGATATTTTGGCGGCTGGGTCGATACCCTACTGATGCGTTTGGTGGAAGTGGTGCTATCCATTCCAGGACTCTATCTGTTGGTTTCGCTGGCCGCCGTACTGCAGGAGAATCCCTTTACGGGGGTGCCGTTTTCCAATGCCGAACGGTTCTTCGTGATTGTGGCGATTACGAGTTTTGTGGGTTGGGCCGGTTTGGCGCGGGTGATTCGGGGACAGGTGCTATCGATTCGACAGCGGGAATTCGTACAAGCATCGCAGGCGTCGGGGGCTGGCACCTTCTATCTGCTGTGGCGCCATATTTTGCCGCAGACGGCGACTTACGTCATTATTGCGGGCACTCTGACGGTGCCCGGTTTCATTGGCGCAGAATCGGTGCTCAGCCTGATCGGCCTGGGCATTCAGCAGCCAGATGCCTCGTGGGGAAATATGCTGTCGCTGGCAACGAATGCGTCAATTATGGTGTTGCAACCCTGGTTAATTGTGCCGCCGACGGTGTTGGTGGTGGTGACGGTGCTGTCGTTCAATGTCTTGGGGGACGGCTTGCGGGATGCCCTAGACCCGCGCGATCGCCGTTAAGTTCAGCCAAAATAAAGTTAGCGTTAAGCAATCTAGAGCGATCGCCATGCTGGAAACGCTTGCTAAATGGACCCTCGATGACTATCACCGCACGATCGATGCGGGCATTTTGAGCGATCGCAAGGTCGAACTTCTGAATGGCAATATTGTTGAAAAGAGCCCTGAAGGTCCGATCCACTATTTCATCACTTCAGATATCGCAGACTATTTGCGGAGTCGTCTCGGCAATGCTGCCAAGGTGCGGGAGACAGGGCCAATCACTCTCTCCGATCGCAGCGAACCCGAGCCCGACATCGCAGTGGTTAAACCTTTGGGCATCGTGTATCGCGATCGCCATCCGTACCCTGAGGATGTTTTTTGGACAATCGAAATTGCCTACTCGTCGATCGGTCGCGACTTGGGAGAGAAAGTTTCCGCTTACGGGCGGGCGGGGATTTCAGAATATTGGGTGGTCGATCTCCAGAAGCTGGAGGTGATTGTGATGCGATCGCCCTCGGATGCTGGATACGAGCGGTGCCAGGTTTTCACCTCGGGCAGAATCAGTCCGGCAGCATTTCCCAACCTCGACATTACAATTGCCAAGCTACTCGGAGGCTAGGTTCGCCAGCTTAGAGCAACTTCTGGGCGGCGATCGCGAAGCCGGGAACGATGTCTTCGCCGCTGAGCGCAGCACTTGCTGGATATTGAGTGACCGAGCCATCGGCACGATAAGCCAAGACCTGTTGATTTTGGCGATCGCACAGCCAGCCCAGCTTAACGCCATGCTCGATATACTCCCGCATTTTGGACTGTAGAGCTTCTAGACTGTCAGTCTTCGATCTGACCTCAATGACAAAGTCCGGCGCAATTGACAAAAAGCTATCTTCGCCACCATCCCAATCTTTTGGGAGCCTTTGCCTGGTGATGAATGCGGCATCCGGCGATCGTATCGCCCCATTCTCCAGACGAAATCCAGTACTCGCGCTAAATACTTCCCCCAGATCGTTCTGTTCGACCCAAAGCAGTAAGTAGGCAGTAGCCTTGGCTTCGCGATTGCCAGAAATTCCTCCTGTTGGTGGCGTGGCAATTAAACTTCCATCGGCATTGCGCTCGAATCGCATCTCGGGGTTCTTAGAACTAATTTTCATTAGCTCTGCGTCACTTACCGCAAGTTTGGACTGAGCCATAGCGTTAGTGTGTCAGGCCGCGATGCCACTAGGTTAACTCATGCCCCAGACCGAAGCCGATCGGCGATCGCCCCCCCACTCGCGCACGCTAGCGCCTACCCATTCGATTCCATTAGCCCCAGACCGATCGCAAGCTGTCGTATCCTGACAGACGGACGCGATCGTAGTTGGAGACCGAGCTGTGCGAATTTTAATCATGGGCGGCACCCGCTTTGTCGGCGTAGCCCTCACCAAAGCATTAGTCGCCGCCGGCCACGACGTGGTGCTGTTCAATCGCGGCAACCGACCCGCCCCAGTGGAGGAAATCGAACAGATTCATGGCGATCGCAAAGATCCCCAGCAACTCAAACAAAAACTGCAAGGCCAGCAATTTGACGCCGTATTCGACAACAACGGCCGCGAACTCAGCGACACCCAACCTCTCGTCGAATGCCTCCGAGACAGCAACTTACAACACTTCGTCTACATGAGTTCGGCAGGGGTTTACCTCAAATCCAACCTGATGCCCCACATCGAAGGGGACCCCCTCGACCCCAACAGCCGCCACAAAGGCAAAGGCAACACCGAAGCCTATTTGCAGGAACAGTTCGAGCGCACTGGCTTCCCCTACACCTCCATCCGCCCCGTCTATATCTATGGGGCAGGCAATTACAACGACATCGAAGCCTTCTTCTACGATCGCCTCCACCGCGATCGCCCCATCCTCGTGCCCGACAACGGCCAGTGGATAACCCAACTGGGCCACGTCAGAGACCTCGCTGCCGCCATGACCGCAGTCTTGGGCAATAACAGCGCCAAGGGCCAGATTTACAACATTTCCGATACCCGCTGCATCACCTTTAACGGCTTAGTGGAAGAGTGTGCCGAGGCGATCGGCAAATCCGCTAACATCGTCCATTTCGATCCCAAACAATTCGATCTCGGCAAACGCAAAGCCTTTCCCTTGCGATCGCAGCACTTTTTCGCTTCTATTGCCAAAGCCCAAACCGAACTCGCCTGGACTCCTCAGATTTCGCTGGCAGAAGGGCTGAAAGAGTTTTGGCATGAGGACTATATTGCCTCCGGTCGGCAGCATCGGGAAGTGGACTTTGCGATCGACGATCGGATCCTAGCGGCCATATAGGCGTACCTCTCGTCGTCGCGATCGCGCCCGATTGGGCAAGTTTTACGATTGAACTAAAAATTTTAAATAAACTAAAACAGCAGCAATACTCCAAGCTCGCTCACTGTTTTACTTCCTCTTATCTCTCTTATCTTACACAGAGTCACCACAAGTACAACTTGCCGATGTTGCTCCCTTATCCCAGTTGAAGAAGTTTCAGTGTAACTGTTTGAGTATTGCTGCTGTTCTTAGAATCAACGTCAAGAAAGAACAGGGTACGTCCTCCTTTGCTGAATTCAATTGAAGCCTTTTTGCTTCAATTTCACTCTACACATTTCAAGCCGCTTTTTCGGCAGTCGATACATAACTTAGGAATTGAATGCTTCGATCGAGTCCTCTCTCAGTCAGGTCAAGCTTGGCAGGGATCGCGTTCAACTGAAGATCGAGTCCAGCCCAGCCATCCCTCCTGCTTGTCTCTCAGTCCCTATCCTAGCGATCGCTGCCGGGGGTTAGGGAAGGTCACGAGATCGTCCGCCACCCAGCGCTACCGATTGTGGCGACCGCGTTTTTTCTCTTTATAAATATCGTCTTTGAGCGGATGCACTCCTACTTCAGGAGCCTCATCATCATAGTGGGGAGGACCGAATACGCGGCCAATTCCTTTCCACGTATTTTGAAAGAACGTTAAAATTTGGGTCGCGATATTTCGAAGAGCTTTCATATGGTGTTCCTCCGAACAACCTCTGTTGATTGAGAACAATCGCCATCTAAACCTCAAACTTCTCGACTGACTCATAATACTCCCCCTCACTCAAATCCTACCAAATTCGCTTGAAGACTTGAAGGCCCAGAGGGCTGGCTTGCAGTAGAGAGTAGAGCAAGCAAATACAGTCAGCTCTAAATAGACTTGACTTCTCTCAAAAAAGTGTATGTGTACACTCCAATACATGCATATGCACCTTCCCAACCCTCTTGACATTAAACCGAACGTTCAGTACAATACTGTTATACCGAATGGTCAGCACAAGTCGGGCGATCGCGAGGTCAATACGACCTGAGACGTTCCTTGAAGGGCAGTTAAGCTTGAATCCCATAACTCTGGGAGCTGTACTGTTACTACAATTTTTGTACCGAATGTTCGGTTCGGGCAGCACCAGCAATAGACTGACACGAAGGAGAAATACCACTATGGCTACCTCGATCTCTCCCCAACACAAAACGATTGACATTGATGGTCTGGATATTTTCTACCGAGAGGCTGGCTCCAAGGATGCTCCGACAATCCTGCTACTGCATGGATTTCCTACGTCCTCTCATATGTTCCGCAACCTCATTCCAGCACTTGCAGATAGTTTCCACCTCATTGCTCCCGACTATCCTGGCTTTGGCGCCAGTTCTATGCCACTTGTCGATGAGTTTGAGTACAGTTTCGATAAGTTGGCAGAGGTTATCGATCGCTTTGTGAGTCAGCTGGGTTTAAAGAAATACTTCCTCTATGTGATGGACTATGGAGCACCTGTCGGCTATCGCCTTGCAGCAAAACATCCAGAAAATGTGTTGGGCCTAATCGTACAAAACGGCAATGCCTACGACGAAGGTCTGCGAGAATTCTGGAATCCCATTAAGGCTTATTGGCAGGATAAAACACCAGAAAATGCTGCAGTGCTAGCGGATAACTTATTAAGCTTAACAGCGACGAGATGGCAATACACCAACGGCGTTCGCAACCCAGAAACAATCGCGCCAGATAACTGGTTCCACGACCAATATTTACTCGATCGCCCTGGCAATCGGGAGATCCAACTAGAGCTGTTTTACAGTTACGGGAGCAACCCTTCTTTGTATCCGCAGTGGCAGGAATATTTTCGCAAGCATCAGCCACCAACCCTTGTGATTTGGGGTAAAGGCGACTACATCTTTCCAGCAGAAGGGGCGCACCCCTACAAGCAAGATCTCAATAACGTTGAATTCCACATCCTCGATACGGGTCACTTTGCCCTTGAGGAAGACCTAGAGTTTATTGCTTCGCACATTCGAGACTTTGTTCTGAGAAATATCGCTGCTTAACTCGTGCGGGAAAGCACTTCAAAGTTGGCTCATTGCACGTTCTCTTCAGTCAGTTCGACCTCGAACATATAGCTTTGTTGGGGGCATGGTTAGATCGATTTCGAACCATGCCGCAAGACCTTACGCTTCTACCCCAGTGGAAATGGGACAGGAAACATTGGTTCCGCCCAAACCGCAATAGCCGTTAGGATTCTTGGCTAAATACTGCTGGTGGTACTGTTCGGCATAGTAGAACTCGGGGGCAGAGAGGATCTCGGTCGTGATGGTGCCGAAACCCGCTTGGCTCAACTCCTGCTGATACATTTCGCTAGATGCCTCAGCCGCTTGCTTTTGCGCCTCCGAATAGGTGTAGATGCCGGAGCGATATTGGGTGCCGCGATCGTTCCCCTGACGCATCCCCTGGGTGGGGTCGTGACTTTCCCAGAAGGTTTTCAGCAACTGCTCGTAGCTGACGATCGAGGGATCGTAGACCACCCGCACCACCTCGTTATGGCCCGTCAAACCGCTGCAAACCTCGTGATAAGTGGGATTGGGGCTGGAGCCAGCAGCGTAGCCCACAGAAGTGGAGTAAACGCCGTCTAACTTCCAGAACGCTTTTTCGGCCCCCCAAAAACAACCCAAACCGAATAGGGCCAATTCCATGCCCTCGGGAAAGGGAGGCTTGAGGGGGTTGCCATTGACAAAATGGGCACCGGGTACGGACATTTCCTCAGCGCGACCGGGCAAAGCCTCTTCGGGGGAGGGCATTTGGCTCTTTTTACCAAGTAAGGAAAACAATCCCATGGTGAGTACTCAGATAAAGTTCAATGATGGAGATATTGTCCAATCTCGATCGCTAGGCTAACCCAAACTCCTGCAAGGCAGGCAAGCAGATATCCCGATCGATGGCTAGTCCAACAGCATTCGCACAGAAATTTCTACTTCTGGAAAAGCGATTGGAGCGATCGCCCCATCAGTCCGAGCCACCTTCGACTGATAGCCCTCAGTTTGAGGTTGACGGTGGACCCAAAGGATGCTGCCTTGCAAGTCTAATACCCAATATTCTGGAATTCTGCTGCTGGCGTAGAGAACCGCTTTCTGGGTCAGATCGTAAGTTAGGGAAGTGTTAGAAATTTCTACCAACCAAAAAATCTCGGCGGGGGAAGGATGGCGCAGGTCGTACTCCTCCACCAGCGGAGCCACCACTGCAATATCCGGTTCTGGTTCGCTGTCATGCGGCAAGGTTACAGGACCGCCGTGGCGAACGCTCGCCCGATCTTTCAAGAGATTGCGTAGGTAACGCGAGATGCGATCGCCCCGATTGAAATGCAGTGGCTGTTCTGGAGCCATCGCCACAATCTCTCCATTCACCAACTCCACCCGACGGCGGTCCAACATGCCTGCCGCGATCGTGGCGTGGTAATCCTCAATCGTCCATCGCGAAATTGCTGTCACAATCGTCGTTCCCAGTAGGCTAGCCCTACTGCCAGCATGTCCGAACTGTTCGGTATTGTCCGATCTCGATCGCTAGGCTAGCCCAAACTCTTGTAAGGCAGGCAAAAAATTGCGGTTCTCGTGGCTGGGACGACTCAGTTTAATCAGGGCAAATCGTTGCAGGCGAGTCAGATTGCTCCACTGCTGGGGGGCGATCGCCAGCTCTAACTCCTGCGCTTTGGCTGCCACAGTCTCCGGCACGACATCGAGATTGTCCCAAGCAGGGCTTTCCGGGATTGGCAGCAAACTGGGTTCGGACCCGTAGCGATCGCGCACTAACTCCATCAGGCGATCGCGATACACCTCGGCCTCAGCCTCAGTTTCGCAAGACATCTCGACGAGCTGTTGTCGCTCGGCCTCGGCCAGAGCAGTCCAGTGAACCAACTTGAGCTTGACCCCGCAGGTATCTAAATACAGCCGCACCCGCATGGGGATGCAGTTCCAAGACTCCACAAAGTCAGACTCGAATTGGAAATGGAGGGGCTCGATCTTTGCAGCAGAGTTGGGATCGGTCACGGCCACTTATCGACTCACCAGTTGGGGAACGGCAACTTGGGGCTGCATCTCATCTTCCACCGCATCGGTCGCAGGCATCACGCGCACTGCACAGGCTTTCAGCTCCGGTTGCAACGAGATCGGACAGACTTCGGGATGGGTCAGAGCATTCGCCTCGGAGTTTTTAGCCCACAGTTCGCCCCAATGCATCGGCACGAACACCGTTCCGGGAGCAATTGCTTTCGTCACGTTGGCTAAGAATCGACTCGTACCCCGACGCGATCGCACCTCCAGCCACTGACCGTCCTCAATGCCAAACTTAGCCGCGTCTTTCGGATGAATCTCCGCACGCGGGTGGGGATGCTTCTTCGCAATCCGAGCAATATGGCCGGTGCGAGACATGGTGTGCCAGTGCTCGTACAAGCGGCCCACTGTCAGCACTAGCGGGTAGTCGGGATTGGGGGGCTCGGCTAAACCGCCCGCGTGGAAGGCAGCAAAATTGGCTCGTCCGTCAGACGTATTGAAGCGCAAATCGGTATACAGGCGCTTGGGCTCGGGGTGCGCGAGCTTGGCGATCGGATCGGTGGGACGACCGGGACTGGGCCATTGGGTGGGGCCTTCTTCAGCCAGTCGGCGGTGGCTCAGGCGGGTCATGTCGCAAGGGCGACCTTTCGTGGCAGACACGAACTCAGCATAGACTGCAGCCGCATTGACAAAATTAAATTCCCGCTCGAAGCCTAAGCGCCGACCCACTTCCGCAAAAATCTCCCAATCTGCCCGTGCCTCTCCGGGCGGATCGCGAAACTGGGGACAGTAGGTCACCACCCGTTCGGAGTTGGTCATGACTCCCGATTTCTCGCCGAACTGGGCGGCGGGCAGCAGTAGGTGGGAGTAAAGGGCAGTCTCGGTGGGGTAATAGGCGTCTTGGCAGATGGTGAAGGGGGATTGGCGCAGGGCGGCTTTGGTGCGAACCAAGTCGGGCATACTCACGGCTGGATTCGTGGCGGCCACCCACATCACTCCCACAGTGCCCTGTTCTAAACCGCGAATCATATCCCAGGCCGCCAAACCTGGCTGCGGCGAAATACTGCCTGCGGACACCTGCCACAGGGTTTCTAACTCGGCTCGATGCTGAGGATTTTTAACAGTTCTATATCCGGGCAAGATGTGGGCTAAGCCGCCCGCTTCTCGACCGCCCATAGCATTGGGCTGCCCCGTAAGCGAAAAGGGACCGGCACCGGGCTTGCCAATGTTGCCAGTCATCAGATGCAGGTTAATGATGGTGCGACATGTGGCCGTTCCCTCGACCGACTGGTTCACCCCCATCGACCACAGCGACAGCACCCGATCGGAGTCCCCCCACCAGCGGGCGGCCTTCTCCAGTTCGTCAAGACGAATGCCGCACTGGCGGGAAACCAGTTCGGGGGGATAGTGACGGATAATTTCGGCAAACTGGCCAAAGCCAGCCGTACATTCATCGATCAAGACGGTGTCGAGATAGCCCCAGCGCATCAGTAAGTGGGCCATGCCGTTGAGCAGGTGCATGTCCGTGCCGGGACGAATGGCGAGATGGAGATCGGCCACTGCGGCGGTGGGGGTGCGGCGGGGGTCCACCACAATGAGCTTGACTTTGCGATTGCGCTTGTGATGCTTGCGCAGGCGATTGAAGACAATCGGGTGGCATTCGGCGGTATTGGTGCCGATTAAGAAGGCGCAATCGGTTTTATCTAAATCGTCGTAGCAGGTAGGGGGACCGTCGGAGCCGAAACTTTGGATGTAGCCCGCAACTGCAGAAGACATGCACAGCCTGGAATTGGCATCGAAATTATTGGTACCCAAGCAGCCTTTGAGCAGCTTTTGGGCAGTGTAGTAGTCTTCGGTTTGGAATTGGCCGGAGCCGTACATGCAGATGCCAGTCGGTCCGAGGCGGGCGAGGGTGGAGCGAATTTCTCTGACGATGCGATCGTACGCTTCATCCCAACTGACACGCCGGAAGGACTCGTCGAGACTGTCGCGCATCATGGGGTACTTCAGCCGATTCTTGTCGAGGGCTTCGGCAATGGTGGCCCCTTTGACGCACACTTGCCCTTTGCTGGAAGGATGGTCGCGATCGCCTCTCACTCGCCAAACCGGAGCCCCCGAACTATCCCGATTGGTGGCCTTGCCGGGAATGCCGGGAGGACTTACTTCCAAACCGCAACCAACGCCGCAATAGGGACAGAGAGTTTTGGTCATTTCGCTCATGCGATCGCGCTCCTTACCGGGTTCTAAGCGGCTGGGGATTCAGAGTCAGAATAGAGTAGTTTGAGAAATTAAGAAAGTGTTAAGGTTTTCATTTTGCCGGGACAATTCGTGCATTGACGTCCCCTCGAACTGTGGGGGGCTCGTCGGTACGGACAGTGTATTGAGTTCTTCTGGGTCGAAGAGTGAGTCTTGCTACAAACTCTTCAGAAATGTCTCCAGCAGTCCGATCGTCGGTCTAGGAAAAAGTTGCTGGGGCGCGATCCGCCCGCAGCAACCTCATTGTCCCGGTAGAAAATTGCGGGCTAGACAGCCTTTTTCATCGCGTCCAGTTCTTCCTCTTCCCCTTCGTGGAACTCAGCGAAGGACCCCTTGGGTTCTTTCAAGAAGATTGCACACAGAACAGTCACCACGAGTGCTGCACTACCCAACATGAGAAAGAAGGTTTGGAAGGAGCTAGACAGGGCTTCCGGTCCTTTCGGCAGCAAAGACCAAGTGGTGAGGTAGCAAACTGCTCCCACGTTGCCGTAAGCACCCACATTCCCGGCCACCTGACCGGTGACGCGACGCTTGATCAGAGGCACGATGGCAAAGGTAGAGCCTTCACCAGCCTGTACGAAGAAGGAACAAGTCATGGTCAAGAGCACTGCGATTACCAGCCAGCCGCCGTTACTTAAAGACCCCATCATCATGTAGCCAATACCCATACCGCCGGTCAAAATTGCCATGGTCCACTTGCGGCTACCGACAGAGTCGGAGATCAGACCGCCGCCAGGACGAGACATCAAATTCATAAATGCGTAGCTAGCCGCAATTACGCCAGCCCAGAAGGGAGTCAAGTTGAAAATTTCCTGGAAGAACAGCGGTAGAACGGTGACCACCGCCAGCTCGGAACCGAAATTCACAATGTAGGTCAGCTCTAGAATGGCCACCTGGTTAAAGCTGTAGCGATCGTCACTGGGGTAGTGCTTAGTGCCCACCATCAGCTCTCTATTGGCATTCCAAGCATTTAGGGCTTGGAATAAGTAGATCGCACCTAAAATGGCCCAAATGATGTACAGCATATTGGCGCTATACAGGTCCTGCCTCCACAAGCGCCAAGCCAACAGACACATCACGCCAGTCAGGGGCAGGTTCATGAGCAATAGGAAGTAAAAATCACCGCGACTGGTGACTTCCATACCGCCATGACGGGTAGGACGCTGATAAACGCGACCGTCAGGGGTATCTTGCACGTTGAAGTAGTAGAACACGCCGTAGAGGGCTGCAAAAATACCGGTAAAGGCGATCGCTGCTCTCCAGTGAAGTACATTGCCGCTCTCCAGCAGCGCGTGACCGCCGGGGAGGAAGCTGAAAAAACCGGCAACGGCAACCAGGCTGAGGGCGGCAGCAGCAGAACCGAAGTTACCCCAGCCACCGTAGATTCCCTCGGCCAAGCCGATTTCTTTGGGGGGGAACCATTCCGCCACCATGCGAATGCCGATCACAAAACCGGCACCGACAATACCCAGCAGCAGGCGGCTGGCCACCAACATCTCGAAACTGGTGGCAGAAGCAAACATGATGCAAGGAATGGCTGCATAAATCAACAGCACAGAATAAGTGAGTCGCGGACCGTACTTATCCAGCAGCATCCCGATGACGATGCGGGCGGGAACAGTCAGAGCAATATTGCAAAGACCAATGATGCTCCGCTGATCGCCACTGAGACCGAGCTCTTCTTGAATTGTGGTCGCGAGTGGAGCGTAGTTAAACCACACCACAAACGAGAGGAAGAAAGCAAACCAAGTCAAGTGCAGGACTTTGTATCGTCCCTTTAACTGAAATAACTCTGTTAACATCGCATACCCTTTATCTGGCAAAAAACAACCAACCTCAACAGCCCATAGGGCGATGCCTCAGCGGCAAGAAAAACTTAAGCAAAATGACACTGCTGGCAAGCACTAGACGGCCTCGACAGCTTTGGGCACTGCTTCGAAGTGCTCGATCAGAAGCGATCGCAGCACCTCTTTGAGATCGTCACAGGCAACCTGCTTTTGCACGCGGGTTCCCAACTGGGCATCTTTGCCCACCTTGCCCCCCATGTAGATGTCCACCGCTTCGACGGTTTTGCCGTCTTTGCGAACTTTTGTCCCCATGAGGCCAATCTCGCCCACCTGCGGCTGCCCGCAGGAATTTGGACATCCTGTCCAATGGACCCGGACGGGACGAAGCACCTCTAGCTCTGCCTCGAGTTCTTTTGCCAGTGCTAGAGCTCGCTGTTTGGTCTCCACTAGCGCAAAGTTGCAAAATTGGGCTCCCGTGCAAGACACCAGCGATCGCGTTAGGGATGCAGGGGCGATCGAAAATCTTTCCAGCAGAGGCTCTGCCAAAAACGCCTCTAAGCGAGAATCGGGAATGCCGGGAACAATGACATTCTGTTCGACGGTCAGCCTCACCTCGCCGCTGCCGTAGACCGAACACAAGCGAGCCAATTCAAAGAAATCCGATGCTTGCAGGCGACCGACCGGGACGTGCAAGCCCACAAAGTTGAGTCCCTCCCCCTGTTGGGGGTGTACGCCGAGGTGATCGCGCTTGTCCCAATCAATCAGATCCTCAGGGGCTGCCGTTGGCAAATCGCGACCCAGTTGTTCCATCACGTTGGCTCGAAACGTGTCGATACCCCACTCGTCAATCAGCCACATCATGCGAGACTTTTGCCGATTGGCGCGAGGACCGTTGTCTCGGTAAACCTCCAGGATGGCGCGACACAGGTCGACCACAGGCTCGATCTGCGGCGGCACCCACACATCCATCGGAATCGCCGCCTCGCAGCGGCGGGCGGAGAAAAAGCCACCCACCAACACGTTGAAGCCCAACTCGCCCTCTTTGTAAGCTGGCACAAAGGCAATATCGTTAATTTCGGCGTGGACGGAATTGTCTCGCCCCCCCTCGATCGCAATGTTGAACTTGCGGGGCAGGTTGGTGAAATCGTAATTTCCTTGCCCGGAATTGGTAATCATGTCCTGCACAGCTTTTACCAGCGGACGGGTGTCGATAAGTTCGCTGGCATCGATCCCCGCCACCGGAGAGCCAGTGATGTTTCGGACATTGTCCATGCCGGACTGAATGCTGGTCAGGCCAACCGCCTTAATGCGAGCAAAAATCTCGGGCACATCTTCAATGCGAATGCCGCGCAACTGAATATTCTGGCGGGTGGTGATATCTGCACTGCCATCCTCGCCATAACGCTGGATGACTTCTCCAAACATCTGCAGTTGTTCCGCAGAGAGCACGCCGTTGGGGGTGCGCATCCGCAGCATAAATTTGCCGGGAGTGACGGGACGGAAAAACAATCCCAACCACTTCAGCCTCTGTTCGCGATCGGTGGCATCCATGGCCTCCCAACCAATCTCGGCAAAATAGTCGAGTTCGTCCTTGACGGCCAAACCATCTTTTTCAGCCTTGTATCTCTCGAACTTATTCAGCTTGGGTGTCGACGTATCTACTGAGCTGGCCACGATTGCCTCTCGCGCTCGATCGCTGGGTGAGTTGAATACTGCTCAACCTAGAAGCTCGTATGGGGCGATTTTGTAGCCTCGGAAACACAACTGAGGAAAATTCGAGATTGCCGCATTGAAGTAATGCAAAAAACGAATAAGACTGTGTTACCGATTCATGTGCCCGTGGGAAGGTTGCCAATATTGGCGATACAAAGAATTGGCAGTGCCAAGAATCACAAGTGCCAAGAATCACAAGTGCCAAGAATCACAAGTGCCAAGAATCACAAGTGCCAAGAATCACATAGGACTGTCTCGTAATGAACAAACCTGCATCCAGCCAGATTGCGATCGACGAGCCTGAGGAAGACCGATTCGCTATCTCGAACTTTTCGCCGGAATTGGAGACTGTCATCCACGGGCTCAAATGGGGGGAGTTTCAGGTGCGCTGGGATGCTGCCAAAAAGTTGCCCCACTGCGGTCCGGCCGCTTTGCCGGCCCTGTTGCAGTTATTGCGCGATCCCGAAGCCGATGAGGAGTTGCTCTGGTTTGGCGCTCGGGCTTTGGGGCAGTTCGATCGCCCGGAGGCGATCGCTGCTCTAGCTGACTTACTCGATGCTGGCGAAGACGAAGATGTGGTGGCAGCAGCAGCGGCCGGGATTGCCAGTTTTGGCACTGTAGCGATTCCTCCCCTCCAGTCGCTGTTAGCGGATGAATCCAAACGCCTGTCAGCCGTGCGAGCCCTGGCCTACATTCGTTCGGTGGAGGCGGTGCCGCCGTTACTGAGTGTTTTAGAAGATCGAGGGGCGACTGTTCGAGAAGCTGCGTTGAATGCTCTCGCCAGCTTGCCCGAAACGCCTGAATCGCTGGCGGCGGCGATCTCTGCATTGTGCGATCCTGCCAGTGGAGTGCGACAGGCGGCGGTGACTGGCCTATCCGCTTGGCTGCCGCGACACCCCGAAATCGATTGGCTGAGCTACCTGCAGCCACTGTTAGTGGATCTCAATTCCCAAGTGGCGATTGCGGCAGCGATTGCCGTCGGTCGTGTCGGCAGCGAGGCGGCGGCCAATGCCCTGCGAGCTTTATGCCGAGATTCATTAGCTCCAGAGTCTTTGCGGTTGGCTGCAGTGCGATCGCTGGGATGGATAGCAACGCCGATTGCCCTAGCCCACTTGCGGGATTGTTTAATGGAGTCTTCCGCTTCTCTTCAATTGACCTGCATTCGTGTTTTGGGGCGGGTGGAAGTGCCGCTGCTCAAGATTGGGGCTGCTGGGGCGCTGACGGACTGGTTGCAGCAGCAAGCGATCGCCGCTGTCGATCCGCCTGCGTTACAGGCGATCGCCCACAGTCTGGGGCAGTTGGGTCAGTTCGACAGCTTCACCTCCCTCGTTCAGCTCTTGTCCTGCCAGCATATGGGGGTGCGGTTACACGCGATCGCCGCTCTCCAACAGCTCGATCGAGTGCGATCGCGGCAGCAACTCGTGGCTATTGCCCAACAACGCGATCTCGCTCCTCAATTAGCGCGGGGAATTGCGATCGCGCTGGCAGAGTGGGAATAGACGCTCTCTAACAAGCGGGCGATACAATGCTAGGCGACACTGGCTGAATCGAAAACCAAGAGTATTTCAGCAATTCTGCCTACATTGAACCTAAATAGCTGAGCAATGATGTTGTTTCCAGATTGTTTTTTGTACAGATAAAATACAGCAATAGCCTCTTCTGATTCGCAGATATCGATCATTTCAACATTAGTGTTGCTCTCCAAGCCACCTCGAAGAGATTCAAGGTATGAATGTCTAGATGAAAATGTAAATAATGGGCCTGCCAATTTGAGTTCGGGATGTAAGACGGATTCGAGCCCTTCTATATCGCCGCTACAGAAGTACTCTAGGTATTGCAGTACAAGATCGCGATTATTCATTTCGCGCCAAAGCCATCCTCAAGCCGTAATAAACTCGGCGGGCAGGCTCTTGAAAGCGAGATGGCCGTCGTTGTCGCCGTCCACAAAAATCGTCGCTCCATCGGCAAAGTCGCCCCGCAAGATGCCCTTGGCGATCGCATTTTCCAATTCCCTCTGAATCGCCCGCTTGAGGGGACGGGCACCGTAGACGGGATCGTAACCGGCTGTTGCCACGATATCTAACGCCTCCTCCGTGAGTTTGAGCGCGATCTTGCGCTCCTCCAACCGCTCGGCCAGACGCTGCACCTGCAGCTTGACGATATCCCGTAACTGATCTTTGGTCAGACTGTGGAAAATGATGATGTCATCAATGCGATTGAGGAATTCGGGACGGAATCCTTCTCGCATCGCGGCCATGACGAGCGCGCGCATTTCCCCATAGCGGGAGTCGTCGCCCGCAATATCCAGGATGTATTGGGAGCCGACATTGCTCGTCATAATGATGATGGCGTTTTTGAAATCCACCGTGCGGCCCTGCGAATCAGTCACGCGGCCATCATCGAGGATTTGCAACATGACGTTGAACACGTCGGGGTGAGCTTTCTCGATTTCGTCGAACAGGATGACAGAATAGGGGCGACGGCGCACGGCTTCAGTGAGCTGTCCCCCTTCGTCATAGCCGACATAGCCAGGAGGGGCACCGATCAACCGAGAGACGGAGTGTTTCTCCATGTACTCCGACATATCGATGCGCACCATCGCTTCTTCGGTGTCGAACAGATAAACCGCCAGCGCTTTAGCCAGCTCGGTTTTACCCACTCCGGTGGGGCCGAGGAAGATAAAGCTGGCGATGGGGCGATTGGGATCGGCCAGTCCCGCCCGCGATCGCTGAATGGCTTCCGCAACCGCCGTCACGGCCTCGCTCTGTCCGATTACTCGCTCGTGCAAAACTCCCTCTAAATTCAGCAGCTTGGCCTTTTCCGATTCCACCAATTTGCTGACGGGAATGCCGGTCCATTTGGAGATGATCTCGGCAATATCCGCTTCGGTAACCTCCTCTCGCAGCAGGGTGCGACCAGTGGTTTGGGAGGCTTCTAGTTCTGCCTCGATCTGCTTCAACTGCTGTTGTAGCTCCGCCAGTTTGCCGTATTTCAACTCGGCAGCTTGATTGAGATCGTAGTTGCGTTCGGCTTGCTGAATTTCGACATTGACGCGATCGATCTCTTCTTTGATGGCCTGAATGCTGTCTAGAACCTCCTTCTCCGATTGCCATTGGGCATTGAGGGCATTTTGTTCTTCTTTCAGATCTGCCAGTTCCTTTTCCAACCGCTCCAAGCGATCGCGAGAAGCGGGGTCCACCTCTTTCTCCAGAGAAAGGCGCTCCATTTCTAGCTGGAGAATCTTGCGATCGATCTCGTCCAGCTCTTCCGGCTTGGAGGTGATTTCCATTTTGAGACGGGCGGCAGATTCGTCCACTAGGTCGATCGCCTTATCGGGTAAAAAGCGATCGCTAATGTAGCGATTGGATAGTGTGGCCGCTGCCACCAGAGCCGAGTCGGAAATTTGGACGCCGTGGTGAACTTCGTAGCGCTCTTTGAGGCCGCGCAGGATGGAAATGGTGTCTTCGACGGAGGGCTGATTGACATACACCTGTTGGAAGCGGCGCTCTAGAGCAGCATCTTTTTCTAAATGCTGGCGATATTCGTCCAGGGTGGTGGCCCCAATACAGCGCAGTTCGCCGCGAGCCAGCATGGGTTTGAGCAGGTTGCCCGCATCCATGGCCCCTTGAGTGGCCCCAGCCCCGACGACAGTGTGGATTTCGTCAATAAAAAGGACCACTTGCCCCTCGGAGGTGGTCACTTCTTTGAGGACTGCCTTGAGACGCTCTTCAAATTCGCCGCGATATTTGGCTCCGGCGATCAGGGCACCGAGGTCGAGGGAGATCAGGGTGCGATCGCGCAGCGATTCGGGCACATCGCCGCTAACGATGCGTTGAGCCAAGCCTTCGGCGATCGCCGTTTTACCCACGCCGGGTTCCCCAATCAGCACGGGGTTGTTCTTGGTGCGGCGAGAGAGAATTTGGATGGTGCGTCGGATTTCGTCGTCGCGGCCAATCACGGGATCGAGCTTGCCGTCTCGGGCCAGTTGGGTGAGGTCGCGACCGAATTTTTCTAGGGCTTCGTATTTGCCTTCAGGGTTTTGGTCGGTCACTTTATGGCTACCTCGAATGCTGTCGATAATCTCTTTGAGTTCCTTCTCGGTTAATTTCCCATCGGCGAATAGGGGCCGTCCGAAGCGATCGTCTTTCACAAAGCCGAGCACGAGGTGTTCGATGGAGATGTAGTCGTCGCCGTAGTCTTGGCGGTAGTTTTCAGCCCGATCGAGTAGGGTATCGAGGCTGCGGCCGAGGTAGACGGAACTACTGGTGCCGGTCACTTTGGGCTGGCGAGCGATGAAGGCATCGGTGCGATCGCGCAGTTTATCGAAGTTCGCCCCAGCTTTGGTGAAGATATTGGCGGCGAGGCCATTGGGATCTTCCAAGAGAGCGCGGAAGAGGTGTTCGGAGTGGATTTGTTGGTGTTGGGCAGCTTTGGCGATGTCGGGGGTACGAACGATGGCGGCCCAGGCTTTTTCGGTGAATTTTTTGGGATCGGTGGGTTGCATCGGCGCTCTCTCCTGAAATGCCTTGCGCGCGGTCGGGAAGGCTATTGGGGGGTGTAGTCATATTTTAGGCAGTAGCTGCTACCCCGCGCAGATCGGTTCGCTCTCCACGGGGTTACGGATTGGCGCACTGGGAGGGTGCGGGCTGGCTGGGGTGACTTGCGACTCACCTGCTATCCCGGCTTAAGTGGATAGCCCGGTACCTATTTCAGCCAAAATTCTCTCTCCACGATTTGGAGTCAGCTCGCCAATCTGCTAGGTTGACTTGATAAAGGAAGCCCAACCCAAAACAACCGGAGGAGACCTCAAACCGTAAGGTGTGGCCATCAATAGAAACACGCAGCCCTAAGTTTAGGAGAGGATATTGTTTACGATCGCAACCAATAGATTTGAGAAGCCTGACTGGCTAACAACAATCTTCCAGTTAAAAGGGTCGGTTATTTTGATAATTTTGCCACGAATATTATTTTTTTGTGGCTTTACTACAGCAATTACGCTGTTATACACGCTAGACTTTCCCATTTATTTTCAAAAGCTAGGCGATCTAACCACCAATGTCATCTACAATTTAATCTTGGGCTTACTAGTGGTTTTTCGTACGAATACGTCCTACGATCGATTTTGGGAAGGGCGAAAAGCTTGGGGGGTGCTAGCGATCGATATTAGAAACTTGGCTCAAGAGATCCGGGTTGGAGTAGCTGAACGCGATGAAACCGACTTCCTTGAAAAACAGTCTGTCATGCGCCTGTTATCTGCTTTTGCAATTGCCACCAAACTTCATCTGAGGGGGGAAGCTGTTAACGATGAGCTCAAAGCACTGTTGACTCCAGCCCGAGCAGAGCAATTGGAAGCATCCAGCAATCGTCCTTTCGATATCATATTTTGGATTCGTTGCTATTTACAGAAAGTTTTGTCAAAAGGAGAGATAACTGAGTCGAAAGTCGGCGCGATCGACAACATGCTCAATCAGTTGACGGGAGGTGTCAGTGGTTGCGAACGCATCATCACCACCCCCATTCCAATTACCTATCGGGTTTATCTCAAACGCTTAATTTTAATTTATTGCATCGGATTGCCCTTCAAAACTATTCCCGAACTCACTTGGTGGTCATTACCCATTGTGGCAGTTGTCAGTTTTCTGCTACTAGGGGTCGAAGAAGTGGCTCGCGAGCTAGAGAATCCTTTCGGCTATAACGTCAACGATCTACCATTGGACGACTTTTGTCGCACGATCGCCAGCAATGTCGAGCATGTGCTGTCTCTAGAAACCCAAATAGAATTAACTCCAAAGAAAGAGCTGCAAGAATCTCTTTCCGGGCAGTTGCAGTTGTTTAGTGTAAGTCACATGTGACAATATCCCGGCCAGAATTAGAGGGGCCTATCGGGACGGGGTTCGATCGTCAATCAATAGGATCTCTTCGATCGCCTGCCCAACCGAAACGCAGCAGCCGACTAAAAACATCCCCGGCATCAAGAGTCCAGCCTCACCCGTTCATAGGCAAAAGCACCCAAGGGAGGTGCTGGCGAGTGGTTGAATCGAGCCAGCAAGGCTTCCACCCCTTCTTTTTTGAAGATCTTGGCGTAGGGCACTGACCCAAGCGCTGAAGAGGGTGTCAGAGCGCACCCGTTCGACGGTCGATATCGGCAGCGTACTGTATTTTGCCAAATATAAAGTTGCGGGCGAGTTGAACGAGTTCTGGGTTGAGTGAAGCCATTGGATGTGAAGTCACTCAGCTAGAGCGTATCGGGATCGATTCCCTTTTGCCGGAGTTTGTCCAGCAGTTGTTCGCGCAACAGTCGTTCCTGCTCCGCGACCTCAGTAGGAGCAGTGAGTCGATTCCCCTCTCGGTCATACCAGTACAACCAGTCTCTCGACCAGCCTCGATAGGTTCCCGACTCGCTTCCCAAGCCCAACCCAATCTCCGGCAGCCAAACCGGCTCCCCCGTCTGCAAGACGTAGCGATCGCTTTCGAGCCGATAAACCTCTAAGGGCTGACGCCGCTTGCGAGTGCAGTACTCCGGGTTGTAGATCGCGTAATACAACACACCGATGCGGGCGTAGTCTTCCAGCTTGGAGCCGTACTCCTGCCCGTAAGTGCGGGAGACGTATTCCACCACCAGAATCGGCAGCTCGCCCTCATCCCAGACGACGTAGCTGAGTCTGCCGCCCTTTCGAGGGAGCCGCTCGACTCCCAGACTCAAGAAGCCATCGGGGGCAATGGAAGGTTTCTCGGGGTCGTAATAGACGGCTAAATTAATGCCCCAGAACCAATCGGTGCGATCGCGCCAGTGCCAAGCAAGGAGATCGCCCAAGAGGCTGGCGACAAGCACTTGCAATTCGCTATCCACAGGGGCAAAGTCAGTTTCGGGCAGTTCGTCTTGAGTGGGGAGGTGTTGGCGGGGTTGGAACTGGACCATCGGGTTCGCTCCGAGCTGAGCTTACTCTATCGTAGCGAGGTGGGTTAGAGCTCAAAGCGATCGTTCGAGCTTGATGGCAAGAGGGAAGGCTTTCATACGGTTGGGTTGGGTGAGTCAGGTGGGCAATAGTTCGCTTCCAGGCCAGAGTTGAAGGCTATACATAGCCAGCCTTTCAGTCTTTGGAGGATAGTCATAAAAAGAGACTACGATCTGTGGTATTGCAGTCGATATCAGGTTACCTGAGTGATTGAGAGTCAAGTGGGGGATGATTGGGTTTTCTGGCAGGGGGGCTTCAGCCTGGGGAGGCTCCCAACAGTGCATGGCTAAATCTTGTGACACTCTCGGCACTGAAGGCGAGAGAAACAGGGAATGCAAAGCTGGTCTAAACACTGAAGTCTAAACACTGAAGGAATCCTCTCTACCCGACCGTGAAAACGAATGACCAAAATCGGATAGACTGAGATTTCAGCCTTTAAAAGAGCATCGAGCTCGGAGATTGACGCCTCTCGCGTTCTTCTCAGGATGCAGTGCGAGTAGATTTTGCGGCAGGAGCAGTGGAGCAGATCTCGATGCGTTACGGCCGCGAGGCGGACATTCTGCATGTTGAGGGGCAAGGATCTTTATTGCACCCGGGTTCTACTGCCATACTTCCACTCATTCGGGGCTGCCAACCCACTCACTTCATCTTGGTTCATCGGGCCGGACAAACCCACAATCACACCTTTCCTAACTTCGAAATTCCACCGTTACCGGACGTGATTCACATGTATGAGGCATTGGCTGGGGGGGGTGGAATTTTTACGCAGTCGAAGGTAGCGGCGATCGCTCTCAACACCCATCATTTAGATGCAGTAGAAGCCCAACAGGCAGTCGGCGAAATGAGAAAGTTGACCAATCTCCCTTGTGCCGACCCGGTACGGGATGGGGCAGAAATTCTCTTAGATGCAGTGCTCGATCGGGCTTCCTGACACAGGTACCTCAAAGCCTTTGAGTGCATCCCAGATTTGCAAGCAGGCTGAAACTGCGCAAATAATGCGTTGAAGTAGCAACAGCTAAGGTATGACCATCAATCCTTTCTCGACGAGGTTCTCGATGGATACCGATAAGCAAGCCCAAAAGCAAGCGCAACACTCAGCAAAGAACGATGGATTGCTGAATTGGCGTGGAGGATTGCTCCTGGCGATGCAATTCACGAGACTGAGATCGTCGTCAATGACTTCGTAGCGATCTCAGTCTTCCACCCACCCAATACGGGGTATCAGTAGCGTAACACCCCCTAATCTAGCTTGTGGCGCCCGTACCAGCGCATCAACATCGCCGCCAGCCGATCCGAATCGTGTCGCACCAAGCCCGTCTCGGCATCTTCTCGCATGACCTTTGCCAGCACGGCACGACAGTTGAGATAAGCCAATCGTTCGGGATCGAGTTTCACAAACTCCGACTGCAGCGAGTGATAGCGCTGCTGTGCCCGCTCGGATGGGGAATACTTCTGCACTAAGACCCCGTCAAACAGCCGCCTGCCCGCCACCTTGTCGATCGCCATGACGTGATCGCTCACAGTGTAACCGCTGGTTTCCCCCGGCTCGGTCATAATATTGCAGACGTAAATGTGAGGGGCCGAATTGCGGGCGATCGCCTCCACAATCTCGGGGGACAACAGGTTGGGGATCACACTCGTATACAAACTCCCCGGCCCCAACACAATCAGATCCGCCGCCGCGATCGCCTCCACAGCCTCTCGCGTCGCCTGCGGTTGTGGCGGATTGCACCCCACCCGCACGATCTGCCCCTTGGCCTTCGCAATCTTCGATTCCCCTTCCACCCAACGCCCGTCAGACATCTCCGCCCACAGGGTGACATCCTCCAGCGTAGACGGCAGCACCTGACCGCGAATTGCCAGCACCTGAGAGGTTGCGGCGATCGCCCGCAACAAATCCCGCCCCGTCACCTCTGACAGAGCCGTAATAAACAAATTGCCAAAACTGTGGCCGGACAGCCCTTCCCCCTCTTTAAAGCGATATTGAAACAGCTCCGTCAGCAACTTTTCTTCGCTGGCCAAGGCCGTCAAACAGTTGCGAATATCCCCCGGCGGCAACCCCCCAATCTCCCGCCGCAACCGCCCGGACGACCCCCCGTCATCCGCCACCGTCACCACTGCCGTAATCTTGCTGCTGTAATGTTTCAACCCCCGCAATAGCGTCGATAAACCGGTTCCGCCCCCCACTACCACAATCTTGGGACCGCGCCGCAACCGCTTGTTCGTCAGCAGCTTGTCAACCAGTTCTTCCTCGTCCCCCTCGGGAATCAGCACTTCGGTAATGGAACCCACCGTGCGTCGCAAGCCCAACAGAATCAGCCCCAACCCCGTCACCAGCACCAGCGGACCGCTAATCTTGTTGGGCACCACCCTGGTGATCGATCGCAGTACCGTTTCCACCAACTGCTGCAGGCGAAAAATGGGGGAGAGATCCACCCAAATGGCTAAGCCGATGATAAAGAGCACGAGTCCGAGCGAGGCTAACGAGAGCCACCGCTTGACCGATAGCCCCGGCAACAGCCACTTGCGCAATTGATCGACGGAACGACGCAGTTTGAGATCAGTCACGATTGCTTCCTCTGCCAGGGCGAGCCAGAGCGGCAATTTCGGCTTGAGAGTGGCTCAGATTGCGGTGGGTTACTTGTAGTTGGTAAGCAGTACTGGGCAAGAGTTCGTCGCGCAGTCCCAATGCCAACCGCTCCACAAATGCCACCGAACGATGTTGCCCCCCCGTACAACCGATCGCCACGAGCACCTGCGTGCGCCGCTCTGCCAAATAGTGGGGCAGAAATTGGCTGAGGGTGTTGAGAATTTGGCGGTAGGTGGATTGGGCCGTTTCGTTGCCGAATAAGAATTCTTGAATGGGCAGATCTCGGCCCGTGAGCGATCGCAGTTCGGGGATGTAATAGGGATTGGGCAGAAAGCGGATGTCGAATACTAAGTTGGCATCGAGGGGAACCCCATACTTGAAGCCGAAGCTGGCTAAGGAGACTGTTAGAGGAGGCTGTTCGTTGCCGAGGGCAATGGGTTCTAGACGAGCGTACAGTTGACGCAGCGATAGTTGGGTGGTGTCGATGGTGTGGGTGCTCTGGCGCTCGACTGCCTGCAGCAGTTGGCGTTCTTGCTGGATGGCCGCAAGCAGCCCGTCGGCGCGATCGCTGAAGGGGTGACGACGGCGGTTGGCGCTAAATCTTTGGACCAAGACGGGGTCGGCAGCATCCAAAAACACCAGCGGGATCTGTCGCTGTTGGAGGGGAGCTGAGATGCGATCGAAATCAGCCAGAAATTCTTTCCGGCTCAATTCCAGCCCCAGTGCCACTTGAGGGTAGTAGGACTGCAATTGCTCCAGTAGTTCCAAACTGAGGTGGGGCAAAATTGAGTCTACGCAAAAGTAGCCCAAGTTTTCGAGATAGTGCAAGGCAGAGCTCTTGCCTGCACCAGAGAGGCCGGTTAGGACGAGGGTGGGTGAGGGACGATCCATGTTGCACATTTTAGGGGAATCGGGGATCGAGCTGGTGGCTTTTCGAGTGAGGGCGCTCTCTAGATCGTTCGTCGCAATGGGTGCGGCAGCCAAACAATTCGCATTGAATGGAGTCAGCAGAGTCCGGTGATTGGATTTTGTCGATCGCATTTGAGGCAAGGGTATGGCAATGGCGAGCGAACGGGCGGTTTTGGAGTTCCCGGAGGTGCGATCGCAGCTTCCCAATCTCTGCGGCTGGGAAGCAGAGGTAACTGCTGTCACACAAGCGGACGAACCGGTGTGGCTGCCCGTTACCAATTTGCACCTAGAGAGCATTCGCGCGGGGTTTGCCTGCGCGCTGCACATGCATCAACCCACCATCCCGGCTGGAGCCAATGGCGAACTGATTGGCAACTTGCAAGCCATGTTCGAGCATCCTCAGCAGGGCGATAACCACAATGCCGGTGTCTTTGCCTGGTGCTATAGCCGCATGGGGGAATTTATTCCCGACTTAGTGGCGCGGGGCTGCACCCCCCGCATTATGTTGGATTATTCGGGCAATCTGCTGTGGGGGCTGCGGCAGATGGGACGTCACGACGTTCTGGATAGCCTGAAGCGGATTACCTGCGATCGCCAGTTTTGGCCCTATGTGGAATGGCTGGGCACGATGTGGAGTCACGCGGTGGTACCGTCCACCCCCATTCCCGACCTCAAACTGCACATTCAAGCATGGCAGCACCATTTCGCCGCGATCTTTGGCTGGGAGGCGCTGGCACGGGTCAAGGGCTTCTCGCCCCCCGAAATGCACTTGCCCAACCATCCCGACACCCTATTCGAATACATCAAAGCCTTGAAGGAGTGCGGCTATCGCTGGTTGTTAGTGCAGGAGCACAGTGTCGAGCGCTTGGATGGGTCGCCCTTGCCCCACGACGACAAATACATTCCCAATCGGTTGGTGGCGCGCAATGCTCGCGGAGAAATCGCCAGCATCACTGTGCTGATTAAAACTCAAGGGTCCGATACGAAGTTGGTGGCCCAAATGCAGCCCTATCACGAGGCCAAAGGACGCGATCGGCAGCAGCTCGGGAGGGTGGAGGTACCCAGTTTGGTCAGCCAGATTGCGGATGGGGAAAATGGCGGCGTGATGATGAACGAGTTTCCGCGCGATTTTGGGCCGGTGTGGGAAGCGATTCGGGATGGGGGCGATCGCGTTGTAGGTTTCAACGGGACAGAATATCTGGAGTTAATTGAGGCGGCGGGTGCGAATCCCGCAGATTACCCCGCCTGTCAGGCGACAGGGCAGCACAAGATTTGGCAGCGGCTGGAGGGCGAGGAGGCGAGCCCCGCGCGGGTGGAGGCGGCGATCGCCGACCTCAAACAGAACGACCCCCATTTCCATACGGAGGGGGCCTCGTGGACCAATAATCTCAGTTGGGTGCAGGGGTACGGCAATGTGTTGGAACCGATGTATGAGTTGAGTGCCCGCTTTCACCAGAGATACTCTGCAGCGGATTTGCAGAATCCTGCCGTTACGCAAACGGCTACCTACCAACAAGCCCTCCTGCATAATTTACTGCTGCAAACCAGTTGTTTTCGCTATTGGGGTCAAGGCACTTGGACTGACTACGCCCGCGAGATTTACGATCGAGGAATGGCGGTGCTCCAGTAGCCTTGCGGTGGAGCTGACACAGCTCACCGGCAGGCAGCCAAAATAATAGCGTTAATTTGACCTGAGTTCGATGGTTCTGTATGGCCCTCACCCCCAGCCCCTCTCCCAAACTTGGGAGAGGGGAGCAACAGCCTCAAACCCGCAATCTACCGTTCTGTCTTTGCCATATAGTAGTTGCCGAATTTCTTGGCTGAAATACTCATTCTCTCGTGCTAGCGAACAGCGTTTCGGCATTTGAGCCAAAGACTCAATAGCTTGCAGCAATCCTGCGTACCATTGACCCGATCGTACTGGAGAGGTGGTTTGCGAGAACTGTCGAAATGCACTATCTGCCTCGGCCTCTGCCACACTTGAAATCTCGATACGGTACTTCACGAATCTGTGGCTAAATTATGCTTGCTGCGCTGTTCGTCAGCAAACTCTTGGAAGGATCGATACTGACCTGTCTCAAAATCATTCAAGCCTTATAGCCTTGCGGTGGGGCGATCGGGACTTCCTCCTGCTGCGGTGGAATTCCCAGCACTGCATTATGGCGCGGGGACTTCCCCTTCAGTCGGAGTTGTAGGTGGCGGTGTGGGAGACTGGCTGCCCAGACTGCGGGTATAGAGACCGCCGACGATCGCCCAAAAACCTCCATAGGCGATCGCCTGCATTAGGTAGAGGCGATCGGTGTAGCCCAAGAGCGATCGCAGCACCATCCCCGGAAATTGTCGTTGGGGCAGAATCTCGTGCAAATTCCACACCTGCGGTCCCAGCCAGCAGACCGGCGAGTCTGTCCGGCACAATTGGGGAAAATTCTGCAGTTGCGATAGAGCCAATGTTGCTTCGTCAAAATCCGCTAGCGCCGAAACCACCAATCCCGCCACGATCGCCAACAGCAGCACCCCCATCACCTGGAAAAACCGGCCGATATTGATGCGAATCCCCCAGCGAAACAGCAGCAACCCGAACGCCACTGCCCCCCCTAGACCGGCGATCGCCCCCGTCACCGACATCCAGCCCTGTTGCACCTGCGCCAGCAGGAACAAGGCCAACTCGAACCCCTCCCGCAACACCGCTACGCAGACCAAACTGGCAATTCCCAAGGCTGCGCCGCGATCGCGATCCAAGGCTGCTGTCACCGCCCGCTCGGTTTCCCCCTTGAGTTGCTTGGCTTGCTTTGCCATCCACACCAGCATCCAACTGAGCAAGACAATCGCGATCGTTCCGATCGCCCCTTCCAGCAGCGGCTCCAGCGCAGGCGCGTACTCGGGTCGCACTTCACTCGCCACCGTTATCCCCCAGCGCAACAGCAACCCCACCACCACACTGCCCGCCACCCCCGCGCCAATGCCGGCATATACCCAGCGATAGAGCTGTTGTCGACCGACACGATTGAGATAGGCCAACACAATGCCGACCGCCAGTGCCGCCTCGACCCCCTCCCGCAGCGTCACCACAAACGCTGGAATTGCCGGACTCCAATCCATTGCTAATTGCTCCAAACTCGGCGATTGCCACTGTGGCGATCGCTTCCATGCTACCCGCCCAACTTTAGAGCCAGCCGCGCAGCCGGTAGATGGCAAAGCCCAAATATTCCTTGAGCGCGCGGGTCGTATGAGCCAGACGCTCGGCGTCGGGGAGGATATCCAAAAGGCTTTGTTCCAGCGATGGAGAGTCAGGCGAGTCGGGGACGAGAAAATCGGTGGGGGCGGCGATCGCCTCAATGCCCAAATGGCGAAAAATGCTCAACGCCCTCGGCACGTGCAGGGCGGAAGTGACCAATAAAATCTGCCGAATTCCCCGCCCCTCCAAAATGACAGCAATGTTAGTGGCATTTTCGTAAGTGTTGAGGGAATCCGGCTCCAACACGAGCGCCTGCCGAGACACCCCCATCAGTTCCATTAACTGCGCCATATCCTCCGCCTCCGAAGTAGCAGACAGCTGTCCCCCATTCCGCCAGCGGATGCGCCCGCCGCTCAACAAAATGACAGGAGCCTTACCCTCGCGAAAGAGCTGCGCGCCATAAATGACGCGATCGCCCGCCTCGCCCACATCCACCCCCGGTCGCGGCGGCAGCGAGGGCTTGGTTGCTCCACCCAACACCACAATGGCATCGGCAGTCGGTAGAGGCCCAGTCGGAACCTGCCGCCGCTCTAGCGATCGCACCAACCCATCAGAGACCGGGGCGGTGCTGCTCAGCCAGAGTGTCAAAAATGCTACAGAAAGAGCGATCGCCGCCATTCGAGGCCGCTTCCACATCAATCCCAAAGCCACCAGCACCAAGCCGCAGCCCAATCCCAACGGATAGACGAACAGCGGCAGAAGTTTCGACAAGAACAGAAACACTGCCGGGGTGAGGAAGGAGTCTTGCATTGTCCTCTCGCCCCAAAACGGCTATAGGGCTCTGAGTTGAATGGGAGGGAGGTTGTCGTCGCGCTCGACAACGCAACCGATAATACTGCTGTGTTCGTAGCCCAAGCTGTGGAGTTCTGCAAGACATCCCGAGGCCCGCGCCACATCCACTGCCGCCAGCAATCCCCCAGATGTTTGCGGATCGAACAAGACAGGATAGCGGGGATCTCGATCGATCGCCTCAATATCCCTAATTGCCCGAGCCGCCCGCGCATTCTGAGGGTGCAAAGAGCTGGTCGTGCCCGATTGAAACACGTCAATCGCCCCCGGCAAGATGGGTACGCCCGACAGATCGAGCTGAACGCTCACTCCAGAAGCCTCGACCATTTCCAGCAAATGCCCCAACAGCCCAAAGCCCGTGATATCGGTACAAGCAGTTGCTCCGTGTCGCTGCAAACACAGCGCTGCTGCTCGATTGGATTGCAACATTGACTGTACCGCCGCATCAATCCAGCGACCATCTGCCCGCAATCGCATGTGAGCCGCAAATAAAGCCCCCGTCCCGATCGCTTTCGTGACCAGTAGCACCCGATCCGGTTTGAGCCCGCTCTTGCGCAAAATGCGATCGGGACGAACGAACCCATTACAAGTCAGGCCAAATCCCAACTCGGCCCCCTCCACGGTATGCCCGCCAATCAACTGCGCTCCTGCTTCGCGCAAGACCTCGGTTGCTCCAGCTAGGAGCTGAAATAGCGTATCTTCCGCCTTCTCCTCGCTGGCATAGGGAAGGGTTGCCAGTGCCAAAGCACTATGCCCTGTTGCCCCCATCGCAAACAAGTCGCTGAGGCAGTGGTGGGTGGCAATTTGGCCGAATAGATAGGGATCGTCTAGCAGGGTTTTGAAATAGTCGAGGGTTTGGACCATTGCCTGGTCGGTGGGGACTTGCAAGATGGCGGCATCGTCCGGGCTGTCGAGACCGACGAGAATATCTGCCGATCGCTCTGACGCTCCGAGCTCCAATTGCAATCGCTGCAAGACTCGACTCAAGACCGTACTGCCCACCTTCGAGCCGCATCCGCCGCAGCGCATGTTTAGGTTGGAGAGCTCGCCGATCGTCTCGGGGTCTGCCATGCCTTGGGGCAATGCAGGGCGATCGCTGGCGGGCATGGGATCGAGATTGCGAAACTGGCCCATAAACCGAAATTCGATCCATTCTTTCCACCGCCACATTAGGGGAGATTGCCATGCCCAGTTCCACTTGGTGGCAACAGCAGATTTGTTGCCAGTGCCGACAATGCGCAAAAAGTCTTGTTGGGGTTTGAAAGGCTTGGAGGCTTCTCCCAGCAAGTGGCGGCGGAGATTGTCGTATAGGGGTTTGCCCTGGCGGACGGCAAAGACTCCGGCTTTGGGGCGGGGATGGCAGGTAACGGCGGAGATATCTCCAGCCGCAAAAACATTGGGGTGAGATTCGGATTGCAGGGTATCTTTCAGGGCGATGAAACCGCGTTTGTCAGTGGCTAACCCTGCTGCAGCAAGCCACGGTTGAGCGCTGGCCTGGGTAACCCAAAAGATGCGATCGCAGTCTACTGCCAAGCCCGACTGGCAAAGGACGCGATTGGGCTGGACCTCGATCGCCGTCTGCTCCAAATGCACCTCGATACCCTGGCGCAGCAGATTATTCAGCAAAATTTGGCGGGCCTTAGCATTGAGATCGGGGGCAAGTTTGCGACCCCGTTGAAACAGGTGAATCGTCAGGTTCGATGTCGGCTGTCCGGCTTGTTTGAGGATGCCGTGCAGGCGCGATCGCATGTTTAGCGACAGTTCTACGCCGCCAACGCCCCCTCCCACGATCGCCAGTCGCCAGGGGCGATCGGGTTGGCGAGTAATATTTTTGACCACCTGTTGCCAGTGCTCCAGAAAGTGGCGGATGGGTTTGGCGGGAATGGCATACTTCTCAGCACCGGGAACATTGGCTTTGGTGGGAATACTGCCGATATTGATGGAGAGAACATCGTAGGGGACGGGGGGGCGATTGGCGCAGCGCACAGTTTGATTCTCTAGGTCCAGACCGATCGCGCGATCGAGGTAGAGGCGCGCGTTGGCAAATTGAGCTAGAGGGCGCATGTCGATATGACAGTCATCGACGCTGTAGTACCCGGCAACGTATCCCGGCAGCATGCCCGAGTAGGGGGTATAGGTAGTCTCTGTAATGAGGGTGATTTGCACGCCCGGTATGGGGTTCATACCGAAAAGTTTGAGGGCGATCGCGTGGCTGTGGCCGGCCCCGATCAGAACGAGATCCCGCAGAGTTGGTTGTGGGTGCATAGTGTTGACGTGCCGTTGAGGGATAGGCTTCGCGCCGAGCTGAGACTCAACCCTCCTAATATAATCCGGCAGCAAGTTCTATAGCTGAGATCCAACTTACGCCTCTCTTTTTATTCCTTGCCCTCCAGCTGTAGGTGTCTGACTGCGGCGATCGCCGGCTTCCTCCCAGACTTCACAGTTCTTGTAAATCCCCCACAAATAGAGGTGTTATACCTGGAGTTGTTAGGGTTCTATGACCTGGGAGCAAGTATGTTCGTGAAACACACTTCCAGCGGGGCTCTGGTAGAGATTATGTCTTTGGAAGGTCTCTTCGATCCCAATATCAATAAAGTCATGGGGTGTTTGCATGCGGGTGAAGAGATGCAAGATGCCGAATATTTCAACAAATCTCATCTAACTTTTCCCTCAGGAGAGCCTCTGCCGCAATGCTGGGTGGATGTCAATTATCGAGCCCACAGTCAACCCCACTAAATTGTGAGAGAGATAGACTTTCTGCCCACTTTTCTTCGGGAGGAGGTGCGGAGGCGATGGGCAGGTGAAGCCGTGGGAGGCTGAGTTCCAAGCTGCAGTCTGTTGACCGACGGCCGCAGGCAAGATCTCCCGTTACGCTGTAGGTCTGGCCTGATAGGATCGACGAGACGACTGAATGAGCTTGAAACCGCACAATGCATTCAGCCCATGATGAGGGTGAACTAATGGAAAAACAAACTATGGTTAAGGAAATTCTGCAAAATCCCATTCCCTTTCTGGGAGGGTTTGCGGCAGGGATGCTGCGTCTCGATATCGAGCAAGAACCGCTCAAAAGTTGGTTAAAACAGCAGGGCGTATCCGTATCATCAGACTCTGACGATTCTGACGAGCCTCCCAGCGGTCCTCAAACGATTTCGATCGAATAGGCTGGCTGCCCCCTACCCCGCAATTCTCTGCAGCAGCACCCCCACCAATACACCTAGACCTCCCCAGCGCACAGCCTGCCAGAAAATTGCTGGAAAGCTAACTAATCCTTCTACATAAGTTTGCATCCGGGTTTCTAAGTCCAGGATTTGCTCTAACATTTCTGCCGCTCTTTCGGGCGGCAGTTTTTCTAGGCGATCGAACTCTTGCAAGTCGCTCAGTTGGACTTGCAGTTGCTGCAATCGCCGCTCCAAGTCGGCTAAGTCGATCGCCGGTTGAGTGGGGGAGGGGTTCGATACCATATGGAAAACCGCAAAGGGAGCATTCAGCGCGAGAATAGCCCACCTGAGGCCATTGTCCTTTCTGGGCAGAGATTGCCCATTGGGTCGGTGCCTGCGATCGCCTGCACGACTCTCTAACGACCAAATCCTGTCTGCAACTCGTTAAACGGCTGGCGTCGCAGGTCTCCCTCTGCTACGGGCTCTAAGTTGTATACCGCTCGAATGGTATTCTCTACCTCTGTGATGGGACGATCGCCCACTTGGTTATAGGTAATGCGACCGTCCGGATCGAAGAACAGCGTCTGGGGCACTCGTCCGTCAAAATACTGCCCCGGCCCATTCGGATCGTCTGTGGCGAGTGCATCGATGTTCAGGGCTACAATATTCACCCCCAGTCCGTAGCGCACCTGTAGATTGCCCACCACCGCCGCAAAGCGCTTGCAGTCGGAGCTATCTTCCACATAAAACACCAGCAGCGTCGGTACCCGCTGAGCAATTGAGTCGGCCAGCGAAACGCGGGGGGGCACGATGCTGCCATTGGAGCCGTAGAGAGCAAAAATATTGCCGTCGTAGCGATCGTTATCGATGCTGGCGCGCACTGGCAGTGCTGTCACCGCGATCGCCAGCAGTAGGCAGATGCCCACAGCCAAGCGCCGCCAGAGGGATAAAAGCGTGGGGACTTGAAACTTGTACGGGGGAACCACAACAGTAAGCAGTAGGGAAGGACGCCTCTCATCTTAACGGCGAACGGAGATTGACAGAGCGATCGCCTCGCGCTGCAACAGGATTGCCTGCCCTAAGGTTGCGTTTGAGGGTTCGGGTCGAAGGGCAACTGCCAACACATCTCCAGCCACTGCTCGCGCTCTTGACGATTGTGGGAGAAGCGCATCTCGACGTGAACGATCGCGATGCGATCGAGCGCCCCCTTCAGCCCGTAGCGAATTAATGCTGTGAGGGAGCCATCCGACCTGTGCCGTATCGAAACTCCCATATCTTGCAATACACCAGCCACCTCCTGAATAGATTCAGGTGGCACTTGTACGGTATATCGCTCGTAGGAAAGGGTAGAAAACATTCGATCTCTCATTCCTTAATTTTATTTTAAGTTTCTTCCTACAGTTTGAAGATGAAGATTTACATGCAACGGCTTGGGGTGAATTGGGGCAGGTCTTGCGAGGCGATCGCTCGGACTCCGCTCGAAGCCTCGACCCAGAAGTGTTGCGCTTGCGTAATTCTGGGGTTGGCGATCGCATGCTTGCGTCAGTACCCTAGAACGAACGTCATTTGCCTAGCTGCCGCTCTACGGAGACCGAGAATTCAATGAACTCAATTGTGTTAATGGCCGAAATTGTCACCGAGCCAGAAATGCGCTACACGCCAGACAACTTGGCAGTATCTTCTCTGTTAGTCAGTTTTCCCAGTTCGCGGCAGGGAGAACCCGATGCCCAAGTGCGGGTGGCCGCCTTTGGGGAAACTGCTCAGCAGGTGGTGGATAACTTTGCTGTGGGCGATCGCGTCACGATTGAGGGCCAACTCCACATCAATACGGTGGAAAGAGACGGACGCAACGAGAAGCGGGCCGAAATTAGCGCCCGTCGCATTTACAAAGTCAGTGGCGAATTTGAAGCCGCAGGAGCCAGCGATCGCAGTGCATCGAGCGGTGCCAGTAGTTCTCGCCCGCGTCCCAGCACTCCTAAAGTCGAAGCTCCTGCTGCTGCCTCGCCCGCGATGGATGAAATCCCCTTTTAAGCCAGACGGCTCCGCAATAACTGTCTCCGCCTTGCAGTTTCCGAACCCCTCGCTTGGCGAAGGTTTCGAGTGAAATAAGTTTCATTGAGTTCCTGGTGGGGGGGCCGCTGTCACCCTGCAATTTTCGTGCGCTCGTAGGTGGATAGGATGTAGTCAAAGGTTTTTGGGGTCGTGATATAGGTTGCCGTCACATCAGAGCTCAAGCGAATTTCATCGCCATGCTGGAGATCGAAAAAGTCAATTCGCTGGTTGTTGATATACAAGCCATTGGTGCTGGGATTGCCGTTCGGATCGCCATCGAGAATTTGGTAGAAAAAGCCTCCATTGCTATCGCTAACGCGATAGAGCAGGGCGTGTTGGCGCGAGACAAAACGAGAATCAATTCGTATACTATTAGACGCATCTCGCCCCAAGGTATACACCTCGGCTGTCAGCCAATAAGCCTTCGGACCGTTCCGGTCTTTGACAATCAAGGCATGATTGAGCAATTGTTTGTCAGCTACATCTGACATACGGTCTGTAGAAGCTGCTTCCATTGTTACTAGTCGTTACTAGTCTGCCCATTCAGCCAGCGGAATGAGCCCCGTTAGAGGTTTCCAGACGAGCCCTCTCAAATCCAACCCGATGGGAAGATTCGATCGGCGATCGCCAATCCCCAATCTTAGAATAGCTGCCCCGTTTCTGGGGCGATTTTTTAAGTGCCATCCTATACAGAGGATAGACGATGCCTAACACTACCCTGTCAGCGATAGGGTAAGACACGAGGCTGCAGGCGAAACTCACCTCGCTGGTGCCAGATCGATCGAGCCCGCTCTTTTCCCGTTGAATGATGCAAACAATTCTTACCCTGATGGTTTTGGCCTTAGCCTTTGTCAGCTTTATTGCTGAATGGCTGCCAGTGGATATTACAGCCATCTCTACCATGGTGCTGCTCATGGTGTTGGGGTTGGTGGACCCCACGGAGGGGATCTCGGGCTTTAGCAATCCTGCCACGATCACGGTGATGGCGATGTTTGTGCTGAGTGCGGGCATTGCCCGCACGGGGGCTTTGCAGGCAGTCACGAGCATATTATTGCAGTGGGGAGGGCGCAGTCCGGCACGGCAAATTGTGACACTGGGGGTATTGGTGGGGCCGATCTCGGCCTTTATTAACAACACGGCGGTGGTTCCCACATTTTTACCCTTGATTGAAACCTGGGCAGAAAAGTTAGGGATATCGGCTTCTCGTCTGCTAATTCCGCTGTCGTATCTCTCGATTATGGGAGGTACCATCACGGTTATCGGCACTTCCACTAACGTGCTCGCTAGCGGCCTGTCACAGCGGTTGGGCTATGGGGAATTTCCGCTGTTTTTATTCACGGGGGTGGGATTGTCGGCTTTCTGTGCGGGCTTGCTCTACTTGGCCATCGTAGCCCCTCGACTCTTGCCCGATCGCCAGCCGGTCAACTCGGCTTCGATCGCCCAGCGATACCAATTGCGAGACTATGTGAGCGAAATTGCGATCGCCCCCGACTCCAGTTTGGTCGGACAAACGTTGCGGACCAGCTCTCTGCAACGACAGTTTGATGTGGATGTATTGGAAATCATTCGTAACGACGCTCACTTTCCCCAGCCACTGGCGGACAAACTGCTGCAGGTGGGGGATATTCTGTTAGTCAGGTGCGATCGCGAAGAACTCCTTAAAATCAAGCAGGAGAAAGGCATCTATATTTTGCCCGAGCGCAAATTTAACTCTCAATCTCCCTCCCCAGAATTGGTCACTGAAGAAGACGGTATTGCCGAAGTTTTGATCTTGGGTAATGCCCGCGTTGTGGGCTCGACGCTGAAAGAATTGCGCTTCCGGCAGCGCTATAACGTTACGGTGTTAGCTATTCGGCGCGGTCAAGAGCTGGTGAGGGAACGCTTGGGCAAAGTACCGCTGCGATTTGGCGATATTTTGTTGGTGCAGGGACCCAAACAGAGCTTTTTGGGGCTACAAACTAGCCGAGACCTACTCGTCATTAACGAACGAGATCTGGAAACACTGCGCACCGATAAGGCGGGTGTGGCAGTGGCGATTGGGGTGGGCGCAGTCCTGCTAGCCGCATTCGAGCTGTTACCCATCCTGGTCAGCGCTCTATTGGGGGCTGTATTGATGGTGTTGACGGGGTGCCTCAAGCCGGGGGAACTCTACGCCGCCATTCGATGGGACATTATTTTTCTGTTGGCAGGGCTGATTCCGCTGGGGATTGCCATGGACAATTCAGGGGCAACGCAGTGGCTGGCCGATCTGTTCGTGGGGGCCAGTGGCGAGCTGACCGGGTATTGGATTTTGGTGTTCTTTTACCTGGCAACGTCACTACTGACCGAGATCTTGTCCAATAATGCTTCGGTGGTGTTGATGCTGCCGATCGCTGCCAAAGCCGCCGAAAGCTTGGGCTTGAACCCGCTCTCGTTTATGCTAGCGGTCACCTTTGCTGCCTCCTGCAGTTTTATGACCCCCATCGGCTATCAAACCAACACCATGATTTACACTGCTGGCGGCTATAAATTTCTCGATTTCACCCGCGTCGGTGCCCCCCTCAGTTTAATGCTGACCTTCCTAACCCCCTTTCTGATTGTCCGCATCTACGGGCTGTAATCCGTGCGGGGAGGCGATCGTATCTCGCCTTACCCCTAACGGTTGCCGGTCTCGGTCCCGACAATAAACTGCTCGCAAATCTGTCGCGAGCCTTCTGCCAAGCGTTGGTAATCGATCTCGGTCAGGGGAATAACGGGGGGTAAGCCAGCCTCAGATTGAGGGGATTCCCCGTTAGTCTCAGTTGCGGCTGCCGCTTCTGCGGTTGCTTCGATGGTTTCGGAGGTTTCAAACTCTGTGGGAATGCCAGCATCGGCTAAAAGTTGTCGAAACTGGTCGCGAAATTGAGTGGCGCGATCGCTGCTGCCAGCCAATTGGTCTTGCTGGATCGTAATTTGCCGATTGGGATATTTCTCCAAAAATTCCAACAAGCTGAACTGACCGTCAGGGGCTGAAGCATTAATCAGGCCCGCCCGCAGTGCTTGTACGGCATTCACATTACTGGCTTGTGGTTTGACAACAGTAGCAAGTTGCCCCAAGAAACAGGCACCGCCTTCGGAGCGCAGGTACTGTGTGAACGGAACGAAGTCTAGCTGAATTTTGAGATTGAGGGCTTTGCGAATGCCGTCAGCGGCTTCTGGACCCGAATCGTTCAAGTAGATCTGCAGTTGGCGACTGGTTTCGCCGGTTTCGGCATAGGTCGCTAGGTCTTCAATCGGGATACTGCGACTAGCCGGTCCCACCCAAATAACCATTTCATCGGCTGCCAGAACTGGCGAGGTTGCCACGGAGGCGATCGCGGCAGTAAGCCAAGCAATAGAGTGACGCACGCGGCGCATGAGCATCTCCTATAACGAGCCTAAACAAACAGAACGAGCCCAAACAAACCGTCGGATGCGAATACCGCTCTGCAGACCTGACTATAACAGTTGGCCAAAAATAGGTGGGAGGGCGATCGCCGCAATTGGATGTTCGGTACCGCTCCCGCTAGCTTGCGAACGAGTGAGGGGGAAATGCGGCAGACTCCACAGCCCCTCCCATCGCCGATGGAAGCTATCGATCGCCACCGCAAGTTATAGAAGTCACCGATCGGTCACCCTCTCTCAAGTCATGTGCCTGAAAGAGGGTGGCAAGAGCAATCGAAACTAACGTTTACATCAGTGGGTGACTTTGCGTAAAGAGCGGACGTATTCAGTGAATTCCTCATCGCGACTAGCGTCGTCGACCTCGTCTGCTGACAGCGAACTACCGGGTTCGGTAGTTGCCACCTCAACCCCTTCCCGCTGGCGTTCTGCCTCATGAATTCGGCTGAGAGGAACAATACGATTTCGGTTCGTGCGTTCTAAAGCCAACTCGTCCAACGTCCTGATGATTTTGGGAACGGCGATCGCGGGAGCTGAAGACAGCAGCGCTGCACTACCGGCAACTACCGCTGCCGCAATAGCAATGTTGCAACGGATATTCATGACAAACTTCCTTTCAAGTCAGGGTAACGTTCAAAAAGAATCAAATTCGAAATCAGAACCCCTCACTGCCAAGGTGGAACACTCCGATCTGCAGTCATGGGGTTTCCAACCTCAGGCCCACTCCAGATGCATTGTGATTCAGTCTGGCTTTTCCTTTTAGTTTAATTATAAGACTTGTCACATTAGACCTACATTAATGGCCGTTAATTCCTGGTTGCGAGTGTCTTCTAACATCGAAATCCTGACAAAATAGAAATTTCAAACAAATCCTTTGTGGCTATGCCCCTCATTAATGAATGTTGCCAAAGCATTGTGTTTTATAGCTTTGGAGCAGTTCTTGTAAGTAATGCCTTTAATAGCAATTGGGCTGAATTTATTGTTACATGTGTTTACAAACGACTTCTAAAATATTGTCTGTTATTGCGCTGAGCTCTGATTTAAAAACAGGATACTCAGGCTTTAACCTCAGATAGAAGTCTGCGAGTTTTCCGATCTTTCCACACCTGCCAAGACTGTCTCTATTGAGAGCTATATCAATTAGCTTGAATCGAAAGATTGTAAAGTTGTGACTTCAAGTAAAATATATCCTTCAGCCGCGTTCTGTAAAATCATTCTATTACTCGATGAATCTTCTGCAGGTCGGATTAGATCGCCACGATGCAGTTATCTTTATCCGGTCTTTACGGAGGTCTCAGGCTTTATCTGATGCTTACGTATTTTTACTGATTCGGTGGGAATTATAGAGGTATGCCTCGTGTCACGTGGTGATGAGCGATCGCTTTGCCCTTCGGGGTGGAGCGATCGCAACTCCAAGAAGGGGTACCCTCAACACTTGCGCGCGGGCAGCCCCTGTAACAGATAGCAAACACCGCGCGCAGAGCGTATCCGATTTTCGGCATGTAGGAGGCGTTATGGGAGTGCCTCGGCGAGCTAAATGCAGCGACTGCTGGAGCTCTAGGCCGCTGCCACAGAAACGGCAGCCTCTGTGAGTATTTCAGCTTTATCCGTGCGTTCCCAGGGCAGATCGAGGTGAGTTTGCCCGAAGTGACCGTAGGCGGCTACATGTTGGTAGAACTTGCCACCCCGCTCTTGGGGCAATGCACGCAGTCCGAAGTGAGCGGCGATCGCTGCCGGACGCAAGTCGAAGTGCTGCTCGACTAGAGCCAGCAGTTCCTCTTCAGAAATACGGCCGCTGCCAAAGGTTTCGACAAAAATGCTGACCGGACGAGCTACGCCAATCGCATAGCTCACTTGGATTTCACACTTTTGGGCCAACCCTGCCGCCACAATATTTTTGGCTACATACCGGCAGGCATAGGCTGCACTGCGATCGACTTTAGTGGGATCTTTGCCGGAGAAGGCACCACCGCCGTGGCGAGAATAGCCGCCGTAGGTATCCACAATAATCTTGCGCCCCGTCAGGCCGGAGTCCCCCTGCGGTCCGCCGATCGCAAACTTGCCCGTCGGATTGACCAAAATGCGAGTCTCGCCATCCGGTTTCACCGCCAAATCGGCAAAGGCGGGACCGATGACGTACTTCAGTAGATCTGCCTCAATGCGGGTTTGAATCTGCCCGTTATCGGTTAGCTCGCCCAGGGTCTCGGCATGTTGGGTCGAAATCAGAATCGTATCGATACCCACCGGTTGACCATCTTCGTAGGCCACCGTTACCTGCGATTTACCGTCGGGTCTGAGGTAAGGCAGCGTACCGTTTTTGCGTACCTGTGCCAGACCGCGAGTGAGACGGTGCGCCACGCTAATGGGTAGGGGCATCAGCTCGGGGGTTTCGTTGCAGGCAAAACCAAACATCAAGCCTTGATCGCCCGCGCCCACAGAGTCAAATACATCGTCGCCGCCGCTGCGATTTTCGAGGGCAACATCCACGCCTCGGGCAATATCGGGCGATTGTTCGTCTAAGGCAATTAAGACCGAGCAGCTATTGGCGGCAAAGCCATTATTGGCATCGGTGTAGCCAATCTCGGCAATCTTATCTCGCACCAGTTGGGTGTAATTGATATTGGCCTGGGTAGAAATTTCCCCCGTCACCAACACCAAGCCGGTATTGACCACCACTTCGGCAGCAACTCGACTGGCCGGATCTTCAGCCAGCAAGGCATCCAAGATGGTGTCGGAAAGCTGATCGCAGATTTTGTCGGGATGACCTTCTGTCACCGACTCGGATGTGAAGAGATATCGTTTAGTCAATGGAATTCTCCTGTACTCAGACCCTCGGGCTTTGTCGAGCAATTTCTCAACCGAGCATCCTGCAGCATCAGAGGGTAGGGCTGCCTCGAGGCATCAGTCCCTACCATCGAGACTTACCAATAAGAACGGAGCGAATCCACAGTCGTATCAGACAAGGCTTGCTCTTTATCTGTCGGTCTTCCGTTCAACCGCAGGATTTGGCACCGTGGCAGCGATCTCGTGCTTCCGACAAGCGGAATGCGCTCGAACTGCTAGGTTGCCGCAGCGTCAAAGGGCCAGTCCCTCAGCTGCTCTGGATAAAGCCGTGATAGTCATCCTAAAGTCAGTGCGATCGAAAGTCAAATTTTGGACTGGTTCAAACTGGATAGCGGTGAGGTAACACTTTAAGGACGAGTCAGAGGCAACTCAAGCCTACTGGGCTAGGCTTGAAGGATTGAGTGACAGACTGCGAGTCTAACTCTCGTTTGAACCATGCTCCACATCTGAATGATTAATACTCTCATCTCGCTCCTCGACCTGGGAAGCAACTGAATTGGCCGACACCGACATGCCAGCCGCCAGTTCCAAGCGCAATTGAGTTTCAATTGTTTCTCGAACATCAGCATTCTCTGCAAGATAGGCGATCGCGTTATCTCTGCCCTGGGCAATATTGTCACCCTTATAGCTATACCAAGCGCCCTTGCGTACAACGATCTTGGCTTCTTCAGCCAAGTCAATAATGCAGCCCAGGTTTGAAATTCCCTTGCCAAACAAAATATCGAATTCAGCCCGACGGAAGGGGGGAGCGATTTTATTCTTTGCCACCTTGACGCGAGCCCGAATGCCATACTCCTCAGTTCCTTTCTTCAGGGTCTGGATGCGGCGAATATCTAATCGCACAGACGCATAGAACTTCAGCGCATTACCGCCAGTAGTGGTCTCCTGAGGACCGTATCCCATACCGCCGATTTTGGAGCGCAACTGATTGAGAAAAATCACCGTGCAACCAGTTTTAGAAATGCTGCCCGTAATCTTGCGCAGCGCCTGACTCATCAAGCGCGCCTGCAAACCCACGTGAGCATCCCCCATTTCCCCCTCGATCTCCGCCCGAGGCACCAAGGCTGCCACCGAATCCACAACTACGACATCCACCGCAGCCGATCGCACTAACTGGTCCACAATTTCTAAGCCCGCTTCGCCAGTGTCCGGCTGAGCAATCAGTAGCTCGTCCACATTGACGCCCAATACAGCTGCATAAGCGGGGTCGAGGGCGTGCTCGGCATCCACCACCGCAGCTGTGCCCCCCTGCTTTTGGACTTCTGCTACTGCATGCAGGGCCAAGGTGGTTTTACCCGAAGATTCTGGTCCGTAGATTTCAATCACGCGACCTTTCGGCAAGCCTCCGCCCAGAGCTAAATCGAGTGTTAAGGCACCCGCCGAAACTTTTTCCACCTGCATGCGGGAGGCTTCCCCCAACCGCATAATCGCCCCTTGGCCGAAGTTGCGCTCGATTTGACCCAGAACCGCCTGCAAAGCCTTTTGTTTGGCTGCATGCTCGGGGGACAGCTCTGGTTTGGATGGGGTGGATTGAGGGATTTTTGCTTGAGCCGATGGAGTTTTAGCTGCCGGGGTTTTGGCTCTGCCATTGGAGGTGCGGGGCATGGTTGGGGGTCTCCAAACAAACGAACGGTCGAATAGGGTTCGAACCAGCAAATGGTGGAATCGGCTTCAGATGGAGGGAACGCTGACAGACAGACAACTTGCCCGATCCGAACGGCATCCAACTCAAACTCAGCATATCCAGTGGGCAGAACCCGTAATATTGCAGGAATAGCTTGCGCTTTTACGCGAATATTCACTTTAAACGGCGAATATGTTAGCCACATTAACGGTTTTGTACGAATTCGTCAACCGAATCTTTCTGGCAGGAGTTTGCTGAAATCTAAGCCAAGTCGGGAAAGACCTCTCGCACGGCGGGATGGACCAGTTGGCGATCGCGCACATTCACCGCTGCGTTCAATCCGGCATTCAGCTCCAGCGCCTTCAGTCCGTAATTGGCCAGCTCGATCGCGTAGGGCAGCGTACTGTTGTTGAGCGCTTGCGTCGCGGTACGAGGTACTGCACCGGGCATGTTGGGGACGCCATAATGAATGACGCCTTGCTCGATATAAGTGGGATGGCTGTGGGAGGTGGGGCGGATAGTTTCGATGCAGCCCCCCTGATCGACTGCCACATCTACGATGACGGACCCCTCTCGCATCTTGGCGATGGTGTCTCGCTTGACTAAATGGGGCGCGCGCCTGCCGGGGATTAAGACGGCACCGATTAATAAATCGGCTGCGGGTACGATCGCCTCGATCTCTGCGGCGGTGCTGTAGAGCAGCTCTGCCCGGGCACCAAATAGGCTTTCTAAATAGGCGAGACGGTTGACGTCGATATCTAAAATTTGGACTTGGGCTCCCATCCCGATCGCCATGCGGGCTGCTTCAGTACCCACAACGCCACCCCCTACGATCGCCACCCGCCCCGATCGCACGCCGGGAATGCCTCCCAACAGCACGCCGCTCCCCCCCTGCTGCCGCTCCAAAAAGTGCGCTCCAAATTGTACGGATAGTCGTCCGGCGATGATGCTCATGGGGATCAGTAGGGGCAGGGTGCCATTGGCTTCTACCGATTCGTAGGCGATCGCCGTTATGCCGCTATCGATCGCCTGTTCTGTGAGGGTCTGGGCTGCCGCCAGATGCAGGTAGGTAAATAAAATCTGCCCCTTCTGCAGGAAGCCATACTCGTCAGGCAACGGTTCTTTGACCTTCACCACCAGCTCTCGGTTCCAAGCGGCAGCGGCATCGGCAACGATACTGGCTCCCATTTGTTCGTAGTCTGCATCTGCAAAGCCAGATCCAACGCCTGCTTGGGTTTGTACAAATACTGCATGATCGGCATTGCAGAGTGCTTTCACGCTGGCGGGGCTCAAGCCGACGCGAAATTCCCGATCTTTGATTTCTTTGGGAACGCCAATCTCCATGCAGTCTCCGGGGGAATCACGACTGGAGTCGAGCGGTTTGAACCGGAACAGCTCCGCTCTCCGCCCCCCCTATTGTGGGACATGTTTTAGGCTTGGGGGCTACCGGTGTCGTTTTCTGTGTCTGGGCGGAGATGAAAGGCCACAATACAGTCAGCATCTAGGTTGAGACCTGGAGTATTCGGACATTGCACTCAACCCCCTCCTCCACCAGTGATGCTGCTGGCGAAATTCATATTCCGAAACATTGGCCATTTGTCTAGATGCCTGTGGCCCCCTTCCCCTAACCCCTACCCCCAACTTTGGGGGCAGGGGAACAAGGCCCCGTAAGGATTTTCGGCTGTTTCTCCCCTCTCCCAAGTTTGGGAGAGGGGCCGGGGGTGAGGGCCATGCAGAGGACTTGCACCATGCCAATATTTCTAAATGTTAAATTGGCCAGCAGTATCACCAGTGGGGGACTTGTGAGAGGGTGTTGGCTTCGTTAGATTGTTCTGAGTGCTGCAATCTCCAGGCAAAGTCTGGAAAGGCGATCGCTACCTCCGCCCAAATCTGCGTCGAGATCTGCGCCGCGCTTTTTCCTTGCGCTTGCGCTTCTCTGCGGGGGTCTCGAAATGTCGCACCCGCCTCATATCGGAAAAAATGCCTGCCTTGGATACTTTTTGCTTAAATCGACGCAGGGCCGACTCAATCTGTTCTCGGTCGCCCACTAAAATTTGGGTCATCAATCTTCCTTGGCTGGATGTTCTGGGTGCCGGATATTGCAGAACGGGCACCGATCGCCGAACAGCCAAAACCAAACGGTTAGAGGAGAGTTAACGCACCTAGGCCGAGGTACAGAGGTGGCTGCTATGTTCGAAGTCAACAATTGCTGCAGGCGGCAAAGAACTGCCGCCTACACAGTCTCAATTAGGTCCGAGGTCTGGCTTCATTCACCCGCAACGTCCGACCCATCCAGTCTGCACCGTCTAGATCTTTGATTGCAGCTTCTTCTTCAGCCTTTGACTCCATCTCTACGAAGGCAAAACCGCGCATGCGGCCTGTTTCGCGATCGGTGGGTACTTTGACCTGCTTGACCGTACCGTACTCGGCAAAGACATCAGTGATATCAGCTTCTGTCGCCTTAAACGACAGATTGCCAACATAAATGGTCATCTGCGACCTCCTGAGAGAACTACTAAAGGGCTGGAGAGTTCGGAGAGGTCTGCAGAAATCGACAATTCGACAGATAACAAACGCTGTAACCGAAAACAATTCCGAAGCTCAGGCTAGCACGGATTGCAGTATTCCGGTCATTCGCTTTAAAAAAAATCCAACATCAGTTCTGACCGCAATACGGCCCGATACCGATCGTGCGACCGCAGCGCTTACCGATCGCCGTAATAGAAGGCAATCTCTTTCGGTTTCAGGGGGGCAAAATCGGCTTCGAGCAGCATTTTGTTGAGGGTCTCCCGCTCAATATGCTTGGCACCAATCCGCACAATTCGCGATCGCATCGAGTTGGTGACGCCACTGCGCTTGCGGCTGGCTTCGAGAGCCATGACTTGGTTATAGAGAGCGAGTTTGTCTGCCGGAATGGGGGAGCCATCCAGATCGACACCGCGAGCGATCGCTGCATCGACAGCTTCAGCGCCCCTCGCAGAGGGTTCGGAGGAGGTGGATTCAGCAAACATGAAAGGCGATCGCCGCAGACTTCAGGTTTACTCTAGTGGACTGCGATACCGTTGCAAAGCCCGCTTGCGATATTCAGGCAGGACGTGGGGAGAATGCAGGTAAACTTGCGGGCGATCGCCACGGGGTTTTCCGCTATACGATTCCCCTCGCGGCAGTCTTTGCAGGACACTAAAACTATTGTCGGAACTGGGACAGTCCTCTTATGCCCATGCCATTGACGCCCGAACGCCAGATCGCTGGCCCTTTTCACTGGAAAGCTGCTCTATCGCTGGCGATCGCCCTGGTATTAGCCAGTTGCTCCACCGAAACCGAACCGATTGCTACTAGCCAATGCCAAGCTGCTGTCGCCAGAGCCACCTACACTTGGCGAGTGATTTATTCCCCTCGTACGAGCGGCAATGCCCAACGGGACCGGACGGAGTGGTTTGACAGTACGGAGTTAATCAATCGCAATGGCGAAAAGCCACTCGGGGCTGTTTCCGGTCCTGACGATAGCGGGATTTGGTGGCCCGCACTGCCCCCTCGACCCTCTGCCGACCGAGTCGATCGCCGCCGCGAGCGGTTCGAGCGCAACGATTCCCCCGCGCTGGTGCGTTCGGTGGAGCATTTCCTCCAGTGCGACGGGCGCGATCTGGCGGCCAGCAACCGCGTCTATCGCCGCGCCTCTGCAGCCTTCCGCGACGGGCAATCGGTGCGGGCTACCCACGTTCTCGGTCGCGTTACCAGCGCTCGAGTTGGCTCGGACGTTGTGGAGGGGGACTCGTCTGCGAGCGGCGAGCTAGGGAATGCAGGGGATCTGCCCGATCGCCCTGTCTTCGAGGAAGTCGTCCCCGATGCCGTCGCGACAGCTCCGTCGATTTGGTATGTCGATCCAGTGAGCGGTACAGATGCCGGTACGGGGGCTTTAGACAGTCCGTATCGCAGCATTACACTGGCATTGGCGGCAGCGCAGCCGGGGGATACGATTCAGCTCGGACCGGGGATTTACAGCAGCGATTCGGGGGAGATTTTTCCGCTGGAAATCGGGCCGGATACTTTATTGCGGGGGGACGAGCTGACGCAAGGAAGTGGCATTGCGATTGTGGGGGGCGGAGATTATCTCAGTCGCACTTGGGCCAAACAAAATGTGACGGTGGTGGCAGGCGATCGCGCCCAAATTTCTGGCATTGCGTTTACAAACCCCAATCTGCGGGGCACTGGTATTTGGATTGAGTCGGGTTCGCCCGCAATTCTCAACAACACTTTTACCCATAACAACCGCGAAGGGGTGTTTGCCTCGGGGACTGCGGCTCCAGAGGTGCGGAATAATCTGTTTGTGGATAACGGGGGGAATGGGGTGTCTTTTACCCGTGAAAGTGGCGGTTTGTTCGAGGGAAATACGATTCAGCGGAGTGGGTACGGAATTGCGGTGAGTGAAACTGCCAGTCCGGTGATTGCGGGGAATTCCATTGCTGAAAACCTCAGTGGGGTGGTGGTGTCTGGCGAGGCTCGACCGGTGTTGCGGGAAAATCTGATTCTGGGTAATGCGCGGGATGGCATTGTGGTGGTGGATAAGGCGGCTCCAGTAGTGCAGGGCAATACTCTCGGTCAAAACGGCCAGTTTGACATTAACAACATTACGGGTCTGCCGTTGAATGTGGAGGGCAGCGATCTGGCATTGTTGAAGGTGCAGGGAGCGGTGCAGTAGATGTGACCAGTTAAACCCCGTCTAAGCAGAGATCCGTAGTTTTGAGAATGTGTCTATTAGACCCTCTCACTAGCGCTGTGGTTCGCTGCATTCGCCCCCTAAATCCCCCATTCTGGGGGACTTGAGTCCAGTTCCAGTTGAGGGTTGGGAGGCGGGGAAGGCGATGATTAGCTTCGGTTGCACGACGCCACTCTCCTACTGAGCTCCTATGCAGAGTTCCGTCGACGTACCATTGAGCGGTATTCAAGCCAGGTCGATCTCTTTCACCACCTAAAATGCACGCAATCACCAGCAGGAGGATGACAGCCATTCCGACCGGGAAGATTCCGCCCATTCAATAACTCAAACCGTCACTTAAATCTGCAAAACCCCTGACGGCATCACGCTCAACAACACCCGTCGCTGCAAGCCCTCTCGGTGCAAAATCTCATTCGCCGCCAACAAGCCACTACTCGTAGCTCGCTCCATCAAGCCACAGGGAAACGGCATCTTAACCCAATCGCCAGCAAACACGAGATTGGGCACAGCAGTTGCCGTTTCGGGTCGCCCAGCAAAGCTACCGGGGGGATAGCCGGAAAAGTTTTTCTGGTTGACTAATTCTCGGTGCAGGATGTTGGCCTCCTTTAGCACCGGAACAATTTCGTACAGTTCCCGCTCGAAGGTGTCCATAATCTCCTGCTGTGTGGGGAACTCTGCCTCTTTATAGCAATAGGCATGCAGCTCCACCACGCTGCCCCCCGTGCGCTCCGCCCACTCGATATAATCCTGCTGGATGCGGTGGTAGAGCGTAATACTGTCGGTGAGGCGATAGCCCGAGAGCGAGGTAAAAGCACTGTATTCCCATTCGAAGTCGCGATCGAACCAGAGGCGCATAACCGCAAACGGATCGGCGATCGCCAACTCCTCTATCCGACTGGCCAGCTCGGCATTCACATCCCCTTTCGACAGCGAAAAGAGCTGCTTCACCCCCGGTACGTCGGTCGCAAACACGTAATAATCAGCCGCGATGGTTTCCACCTGCTTGGCCTGGGGACGCGCTCCCACCAACTGCACCTCCCCCGGACGTTTGGCCGTCACCTCAAAGGTCTCCAAATCTCGCTGGGCCGGACCGCTGACGACTGTGCCGCTGGCATCGAAGCTGGCTCCGTGGCAGGGACAGCGAAAGAGGCCGTCTTCACTCGCTTGCACGGTGCAGCCCTGGTGGGTGCAGGTGAGGCCGATCGCGCGATCGCCGCCTTCCGTGAGGACATAAACATCATCGCCCGCCCCGTAATAAGCGCGCGCTCCCTGACTTAACGAGCCATTGCGACTGACCCAAAAGGGCACATCGGTCACACCACTCCCGGTTTCGTAGTCGAGAGCAGCAATGCGTCCGTCCTGCCAGGTCACGCCGCTCACTGTCACATCAGTGAGAATCCTGCCGCCACTGTCCCGCACGAAATCGGCGATCGGGTCCACCAAACTGCGACCCATATCCTGCCGCGTCCCCTCAAACGCTAGCCCCTCTGGGTTGCCAAAAAAGTAGAAGTGGAAAAACTGCATCAGCTCCCCTGCACTGAGGCGATCGGGGGCGTTGAGGCTGGATTTGGCGAAGGGCAGAAAGTAAAGGTCGTAGAGACCTCGGGGGAACTCGCCGCTGACCCAATCGGCCACCGACATATCGTCGAGGCGATCGTAGCTTTTCACCGGTTGAAATCCGGCAATTTCCCGAAACACCTTCCAATGGTCGGGCTCGGTTAGGTTAATGCCCCAACGCAGCGCATTCCGAGAGGACAGCCCCAAATCCACCACATTCCACGGAAAGGCGGAATGGCTGGGGCGGAAAATTTCGGCTTTGTAGGTGTCGCGATACACCACCGCATAGGAGTCGAGGGAGACGAAATTCTGGCGAATATTCAGCTCCGTTTCAATGCTTTTGAGGTTGTAATACTGGGGAAAGAAGCCGTGGAACCCATGTTCCATATGAAATTGCTCGTCGCCTGCGCGAATGGGCCAACTGGCGATTTTGCCCCCCAACTGCGGCGATTTCTCCAGCAGGGTGACGCTAAATCCGCGCTTGCTGAGTTCGTAGGCCGCTGCTAACCCGGCCAACCCGGCTCCCACCACCACAGCGGTTTTGGGGGTGGTGAGGCTGGAGGGCAGTGCGATCGCATCCTGTTGGTGCTGATAGGGCTGCGGCTTGTGAAGGCGGGAATATCCGAGCGTTCCGGTGGCGGCGGTGATGCCTGCAAGCTGCAAAAAGTGGCGGCGGGAGAATTGAGAGGGAATCGCGTCAGAGGAATGGCGCATGTGCAAAAACGAAAGTGACGAAGGATGGGGACAACAGAAAGGAGCGATCGCGTCGGTCAGTCCGGCAGATCGAGGCCAAGCTCGGCGATTTTCGCTAACTTAAAGAGGATTAAGGCTCACCATACCCAAATTATTCGGTTGTTTCAGGCAAGCTTCACAATACCTGCGGTTTTGTCGGGTGCTGAAAGCGATCGCCGTCCAGTTTGCAGCGGGAGTACGAGCGGACTTGTGAAATATTGGCGCGAAACAGTTGCCGTGGCGCGGCGGATTGCGATCGAGTTGCTGCGGCGACGGCGCAGCTTGGTGTTTTGGGGGGTGTTTCCGATCGCCGTCCTGTGGCTCAACGGACTGATTTTGGCCGAACGAGCTCAGTTGGAACGGGGGGCGGCCTTCGCATTGGCGGCTCCGGTGACGTTGGTGGGGGCGGCGCTGTTTTTTAGTTGTCTGGGGGGCAGTGTGGCGACGGTGGTGGCGGAGCGGGAGCAGCGCACCCTGAAGCGGTTGTTTGTCTCTCCCTTGAGTGGCACGTCCTATTTCTTGGGCATTTTTCTGGCCCACACCGGCATTGGTTTGGGGCAAACGCTGCTGGTGGCGGCGGTGGCGGCGATCGCCGGAGCGCAGTTTTCGGGCTCTTGGTGGCTGAGTTTGGCGATCGTGTTGCTGAGTATTGCCGCCTATGTGGGGGTGGGGTTCGTGTTGGGTACCCAATTTGCCCGCCGCACGGAGGATGTGAATGCCTTGGTGGCAACGTTTGGAGTGCCCCTGTTGATTCTGGGCGGCACGTTTTTACCGGCGTCGCTATTTCCCCAAATCCTGTTGGATATCGCCCGCTTCAACCCCATCTATCACATGAACGAGGCACTGCTGGGGGCCACCGCCGCTGCTCCCCTGTGGAGGGAGATTGCCCCTCACTTCTACTTTTTGGCGGTGTTTGCGATCGCCATGCTGGGGGCCGGATGGCATTCTTATCGCCGCATGTTGCAAGTGGAACAGAGGTTGTAGCGCGATGTTGCAGCTCTGTAATGTGACTAAACGGTACGGCGATCGCTCCGTGCTCAAAGCCCTCTCCCTGCAGGTGCGCCCCGGAGAAATTTACGGGCTGCTCGGTCCGAATGGGTCAGGCAAAACTACAACCATCAACATCATTTGCAATCTGCTGCAACTGGATAGCGGTTGGGTCTTGCTGGACGGTCAGCGGGTGTCAGATGCCACCAAAGCACTGGTGGGGATTGCCCCCCAAGACAATCTGCTCTACCGCAGCCTCACCTGTGCCGAGAATTTAGACTTTTTTGCCCGCATTTACGGTCTTCCCACAGCCCAACGGCGACAGCGGATTCGCGCCTGTTTAGAAGCCGTGAAATTAGGCGATCGCGCCCACAGCACGGTCGAGACCCTTAGCGGCGGTATGCAGCGTCGCCTCAGCATTGCGATCGCCCTGGTTCACCAACCCAAGCTCGTCATTCTGGACGAGCCCACCACGGGCTTAGACATCGAGGCCCGCTACGACATTTGGCACTTAATCCAGCAGCTCGAACGCAACGGCACCACGGTTCTGCTCACCACCCACCTGCTCGACGAAGCCGAACGGCTCTGCCACCGCATCGGCATTCTCAAACAGGGCCACATCCTGGCCGAAGGGTCGTTAGAGGAATTGCGCCAGCACATCCGGGCCAGCGAGTTAGCCATTGTCGAGACCCCCGCACCCGATCGGGCGATCGCCCGCGCCGACCAGTTGGGCTGGGCACACCGCTACTACGGCGGCGACTTAGCCTTCTGGCTGCCCGAGGCACTCGATTTACCCCAAATCCTGTCTCACTTTGAGGGGATTCCGCTCACCTCGGTGGCGAGGCAGCCGGTGCGCCTAGAACATATCTATCTCGAAGTGACTCAGCCAGGGATTGCCCCAACAGTTGAGGCACGAGAGGCGATCGCGATTGCCTGGGAGCAATTGCTCCCCGACGGCCTCATGCTGTAGGGGCTAGAAGTAATCTTTTACCCCGTGGAGGGGGGTAAGACAGAATGAGGGTCAATCAATCGTTGGGCAGCTTTTTCAGCCTGTAGGAACTCTAGAACATGCAATCATTGCCTTCCCCTCCCAAGCACTGCAGATCGAGTTGGCGGACGATCGGTTTAGTTCTAGCGGTTTCGGCAGTCCCTATAGGCGTAGTCTTGCTCTTACATTTTTGGCAAGGAATCCCCATCGGTTCGCTCACTCGCGATCCAACTGCCATCCTCGAAGCTCCTCTCTATACAGGTTTTCTCTCTCAAATAGGTCTCTTATTGTGGTCTGCTTCAGCAGCCGTCTGCATGTTGAGCGCCAAGCTCCTCTCAGGGCGCGCCGACAGTCTCAAAATCAACCGCTTTCTGTTTGTTTCAGGGCTGCTGACATTGGTCCTCGGCCTTGACGATGTCTTCCTGCTTCACGAAGGTTTCTTCCCTTCTATCGGCGTACCCGAAAAAGCTGTCTTTGTTAGCTATGCTGGATTTTTACTGTTCTATCTGGTTAAGTTCTATCCGGTAATTTGGCAAACAGAGTACATCTTATTAGGAATGGCTTTAGTCTTTTTTGGAGTTTCGAGCACTTTGGATTTGCTTCTTCCTTCCGACTTGGACCTCTATCTATTTGAGGATGGGGCGAAGCTAGTGGGTATCGTAAGTTGGCTGTCCTATTTCTCCAGCACCGCGACATTTGCAGTGGGCTCTAGACTCGATAAGCATTGCAGGAACGTATGAGTCGGGAAATGTCAAAAGTCCTTAAAGTTGTAGAACGAAGCCAACAGACTCTCATAAGTCCCCCACTGGTGGGGGATCTAGGGGACCGGATGCAACGCCTAAACACTCTAGGTCTCAAAATAGTTGAGGTTCAGGTGAGTTTTAAGACTAGGAAGAGGTGTTTTTCTCTAGAGGCTTGGGCGATAGGTTAAAGACGCGCTTGCCAGTGTCGATTAAGACTGAGAATGCCTTGCCTTTCGACAGAATACCCGCAATAACGATATAGCCCACGAGGACTAACAGCGGCTGAATCCCTGGGGATAGATTTAAATTCAACTGGATCGGATGGCTCATTCCGATAGCAGAACCGATGGAGACTGTGGGAATGACGACCGGTTTGAAGACTGTCACCTCACTCCAGCCAGTGGCTCGACAGGTTGCGAGCCAAAACCAAACGCTGGCCCCAATGCCCATCACTAGAGCCACTGACATCGCGACCCCTTGGATGCCGCCCAATCGCGCCCCAATGAAAAACGCGGGAATAGATAGGGGGACCAAAGCCCAATTGATCTTCGCATTCAGTTCGGGCCGGTCGATCGCATTCAACGTAGTGCCTAAAATTGACATGAAACCGCGTGTATAGGCAAAAATCAGCACGATCTGAAAGAGCAGCACAGCAGGGGTCCATTCGGCTCCATACAATTGGGGAATGAGCCAAGGGGCGATCGCATAGGCGACGCCGTAAACGGGAGCCGACAGCATGGCATAGAGTTCGAGCGATCGACAGACGTAATGTTGTCGATCCTGTCCCGTTTGTTGGGACAGCACAGAAAAACTGACGCGATTCACCTGAGACAGCACAAAGGTCGGCATCATCGCCAACTGATAGGCCAAGTTGTAGAAGCCCAGAGACTGTGCCCCCAACAGCCGACCCACAATCATGTTGTCACTGTTGGTATTGGTATAGACGGCGAGATTAATCCCAATCGAGCTGCCGATGTAGCTGCGCACGTTTCGGAAGGCTTCGGCATTGGGTAAAAGCTGATAGTCAAAGCGATATCCACTCAAGCTGCGACGCAAAATACTGCTGGTGGTTATTGAAGCCAGTTCTGCGGCGACAAAAGCCCATACCCCAGCTCCCGAGGCGGCCACAGCGATCGCCACGCCCATCCGTGCCAACCCCGCCACAGATTGAGATAGAGCTAACTCCCGAAACTTCATCTGGCGCTGCAACACGGCCCCATGTGCCCCAGCCCCAGCCCCAATCAGAAACGTGAAGGCTGCACAAGTGGCGAGCGGAAAAACGAGGGGCTGGTCAAAAAACAGGGAGAGGGGATAGCCGAGCGCGGATTGCAGCAGGAACATGAGGACAGAGAGGGAAACCCCCAAGCTGTAAACCGTATTGACCGTGGTTTTATCCGCGAGCCCCCTTTGGATGAGAACTCCCGCAACTGTGGCGTCCTTGAATAACCCCGCCAGAGCCGTAACCACCAGCACCATGCCCCAGATGCCAAAATCCTCCGGCATCAAGAGTCGGGCCAAAACGATCTGGGCCAGTAACTGCAAGCACTTGGCCAAGACAAAACTGGCGGTCAGCCACAGACTACTTTTGGCAATGTTTGCTGCGGTTGCCTTTGCCATTAGTCAAACCCCTCAGATTCGTACAGTCGGCTGTGGGGGATAGTGCTCTGGGCTAGCTCCCGACCGCGATCGCCCAATCTCTGACGCAGTTCGGGGCTTCTACAGAGGTGCAGCAAAGCTTCAACGCTAGCCTCGGGATCGTTCGGCTCGACCAAAAATCCAGTTTCGTTATGGATGACCGCATCCGCCACTCCACCCACTCGACTGGCGAGGACGGGTTTGCCGAAGTACCCGGCTTCGCGGTAGACAATGCCAAAACCTTCAATACTGGCTGCTTGGGTTTCAAAGAAGGTCAGCATGGCAAAAATATCGCTAGCGGCGTAGTATCCAGCAAGTTCGGCGTCGGGTACAAAACCAGCGAAATGAACGCGATCGCCGAGTTCCAATCGGTCTACCTGGCTGCGTAAATCGGCTTCCATCGATCCCCGACCGCAGAGGATGTAGTGAACGTCGATTCCGGCTGCCAGAAGCTGCGGCAGGAGTTCGACAACGCTGCCAAACCCCTTTCTGGGGATTAGCCGACCCACCGACAAAATCGCGATCGCGTCAGACGGAATTCCGTAGTGGCCCCGGATTTGCTGTCGCAGATCGGCGAGTTCTGCATCCCTTAGAGGAGGGCCAAATTTGTCTGTCCTCACAATGGGATGAATAACGTAGGTGGGAGTGGAAACTGGAGCGCATTCCCGCAGGTAATTCGAGGTGAATGCACTGTTACACACTAGGCCGCTAGCCCGCTCTAAAGTGTGGGCAAACAGCAACTTCAGCCCCGCATGGCGTAGGGGACACAGGAGATCGTTGCCGTGCAGGTAGACGAAATATCGAACCGGCAGGAGATATCCCAGCAGGAGCAGGGAGGGAAAATCGAACCCGTGTGCCCATTCAATGTAGCGATAGCGATAGCGGAAAAACAGCAGGAGTCCCAGCAGCAGCGCTCCCAGCATCGAAAACACTTGCGCGAGCAGACTGCCGAATTGACCCGTCGATCTCAACCAGGCTGGCATGGGCCAGCGATGCACGCTAAAGGGCTGTTGGCGATCGAACTCGCTGTCTCCCGGACAACTGGCAGCCAGCACCACAATGCGACCGGGATCTTGCAGGCAGCGGTTGTAGACATACTCTTCGATGCCCCCTTCCTTCGGTAAAAAGGTGCGAGTGACGACCAAAATGTCTGGGGTGGCAGTGCGATCGCCTCTGGTGGTAGTCGATTGGACGGAGTTAGAGACTGGCACGGACGTTCAATTGGGGGGTAAGGGTTTGCACGATAGATAGAAATTTTGCTCCAGTTCGATCCCAGTCATAGTTGGGGAGCAGTTGCTGGCGACCGGCGCGTCCCAGACGAGCGCGCAAATCGGGGCGATCGATCAGCTTTTGCAATGCTTCGGCCAAAGCCTGTGAATTTTGAGGGGGAACCAATAACCCCGTTTCGCCATCCCGCACCAGTTCTGGCAAGGCGGTGACGTTGGTGGCCACAATCGGCAGACCGTAGTGCATGGCCTCTAGCAAGACGATGCCAAAGCCTTCTTTGTAGGATGGCAGAACAAACAGATCGGATTGCTGATAGAGCTGATGGAGGGTGTTGTCGTCCGTTCTGCCGTGGAAGATGACGGCATTAGCCAAACCCGCGCTCTCCACTCGCGATCGCAATTTGCGGTAGTACCGGGCATCTTTATCGGTTTTGCCTGCAATATGGAGGACGTAGTTTTGACGATCGATCGTGGCAAAGGCTTCCACTAACTCCAAAATTCCTTTGCGAGGAATGCAGTGGGCGACACATAAAATGGCCGGGTTTTCCAACTGCAATGGTTGAGAGGGATTGTCAGAATTTACTACTTTCTGCTCCAGTCCGGGGGGAAGAATGGTAATGTTTTGCGCTGGAAAACCGAGGGACTCGATTTCCCGTTGGGAATATTGGCTATTGGTAATCATCTGGGAGGCCCAGATCAGTTTTAGCCGTTCGGCCAGGGCACGGCAGGTTTTCCCGAGTGAGGCTGGGGCGCTGCTGTCATAGCGATCGAAATGATGCACAATCGCAAGACTCTGGCCCCGATGCCAGCAGCGATGAATGGCGTTCATCCCCACTAGATATCCAGCAAAATATTGGTCGAAGACTAACAGGCGATCGCCTCGACCGAAGGCCAGAACGGCCAGACAAAGGGCGATCGCAATATTCCCCAGCAGCGGAATCCAGGTGAGTTTAAACAGGTAGCGAAGCTTGTGGAGGTTGATATACTCCACTGCCAAACCCGACTGCTTCAGGTAGGTGTACACCTTGTGGTTATAGAATTCCCCCCCTGTTTTGGGCGGGATATCGCCAGCGAGAAACGTGACCTTTGGCATGGGTGATGGTCTGGATTGAAGGTGAATGGGAAAGACAATGCGGTGGGCTCAGACCTAGCCAGAGGCGTTGAAGTTCCGAGTGGCATTGTGGGCGAAGTCAGGGGGATGGTTGGTGTCTGTGTCGGACGAGCGCGAGACTAAACCTGTCAACTCCATGACGCCTTTGGCATATTGAGTCACCTGGCAATGTTGTGCGATCCATGCTTGTCCGATTTGGAGTCGTCGATCGGTCTCGGCTGGAGAGGTTCTGAGACTCAAAATTCGATCTGCCACCCCTCGGGGATCGTCGGGGCTCGCGGTCCATGCCGGGGCAAAGTTATTCAGAATTTCGGCAATTCCGCCCGTATTGCTGCCGATCGCCGGTACGCCACTGGCGATCGCCTCCACCACCGTGCGTCCGAAGGGTTCGCGGGGGGCAAGGGCGACCACTGCTTCGGCAAAGGGAAAGTAGCACTCGATATCGAAGACGGAGGGCAAAAGGGTCAAGCAATCTGCGACGCCTTGCTGTCGGGAGATCGCCTCTAGGTCTCGCGTATAGCTGCCATCGTTCGAGCCGTCATCGCCAATCACCACACTGTGATAGCGTTCTCCTCGCGCTTTTAAAGCTGCCAGTACCGGCATCAGCGCCCGCAAGTTTTTGTCGTTGACAATGCCAGGTTTGTTGAGGCGAGAGGGGGTGAGCAAGATGGGAGTTCCCGAGTCTAGCAATGGTCTGAGGGCATCTGGGGGAAGGCGATCGCGGCGGGGGCTAAATCGGTCTGTATCGACGGGCTGATATAAAATTCCGCGAATCTCTCGCATAAAATTTTGGCGAATGTGACTGGCGGTGAAGTGAGAGTTGCAGATTGCTCCTGGTGAAAGACAGGTAAACGCCAGCTTGCGAGCCCAGTTGCCCAGCCGGTTGTAGGAGAGTGCTAAATCGTGAAAGAAGTGGAACACGGGCCGTCGATGCAGGTGTAGGAAAAGCGATTCTCGGATCAGGATGGGCGGGTAATCGCGCCAAACGCAGTTATCCAATAGCAAAGGCCAGGAGTGGGGCTGTTGGTGAACCCACTGCATCGCCATTCGCAGAAAGGATGCTCCCGAGCCAGTCGCGACCAGCGGTTGCAAGCAGTCCGCATGACCGGCGGCGACCAGATAGCGTTCCTGTAGCGACCCCAGACGGGTCGCAACCCTCAGTCGATCTCCCAGGCCCAACTGCTTAAAGCCCTCGATCAGCAGGGATAAGCTCACGGTCATGCCCCCCAACGAGTGAGTATAGGGGGAGACGATCAGGAGCTTGCGGTGGGTCGTTGAGACTGGAGAGGCCGAGAGTTTGGCGGAGAGACCGAGCATGGCTACCCCACCTCCTTGCGAGTGGGTGGTGCCGATCGCTTGCGGTTTTGGGGTTCCTCTCCCGTCAGCTTGTAGCGCAAATAATGGCGCGGTCCCAAGCCCATCACGAGTTTTCCTTGTTCCGGGACAAGAGCACAGGTGCCTCGTCGCAGCAGTCGCTCCAGAGTATCTTTGGTAGCTTGACCGAGGGCCAAGCTTTCGCTGAGGGTGAGGCGCAAAATTTTAGCAAAATCGGCGAGCGATCCCCGCCCTCGCTGTGCCGCTAAATAGCTGAGATAGTCTGCATCTCGCCCAATGTCGAAACGGTCGCGCAGTCCTGTCAGCTCGGCCGCGCGATTGATGCAGTCTCGCGAATCTTGGCGTTGTTCGATTAAATAATCGATGTTGTTGGATTTGGCGCGGCGGTTGTTGCCATGTTGCCGTCGGTACATGAGTGGGTCTGCGATCGCCCCCACTTCGCCGAAAAACGGCACGGTGGCAGTCAAGTAAGTATCGGCGGCTTTGGGGCGGGCGGGGATAGGCGCAACGGTTTCGAGCACCCAGCGCCGATAGGAGAGTGCGGACGTGACCGCCCAGGCATAGCGCCCGTATTGCAAGAGCAACGAGCGCACATCGCCCCGATTGAAGAACGTGGGATCTCGACCCATCTTGCCGCCATCTTTATCTACGGTGACTCGCCCGTGGGACAACTGCACCCACTCGGGATGCCGAGCGAATGCCTCCACAACCCGAGCGACTTTTTGGGGATGGAAATAATCGTCGGCATCGAGCAAACAAATAATGTCTCCGCGCGATCGCTCGATTCCGGCAGTAAATGCCGGACCCTGGCCGGAATTGTCTTGAAAAATCGCGGTGAGGCGATCGCCGTAGGAGGCGATCGCCTGGCGGGAGCCATCCACCGAACCGTCGTCTACTACGATTAACTCGACGTGGGGATAGGTTTGGGCTAGGACGCTGTCGATCGCTTGACCGATGTATTGTCCGTAGTTGTAGTTGCTAATCATGACACTGACCAGCACATTGGCAGCCACTGGGGCGGGGACTGGGATGGGGAATTCAGCCTGCATCACTTCACCTCACACCTGCAATTGCCTGCCGCAATGACCTCTCGCCCCAACTGGCAGGCGATCGCGACTCGATGTGGAACTACCATCGGTTGCGAGATCGCCCTCCCTCCCGACTAACAAGCCGTTCGGAATTAAGTGGCACCGGATTTGCAGACCTCAAGCATCCCAAGCTATCCCAACTGGGTTCTCGCGATCGCGATCGCAACCCCGAGACCGTCGCAGGCTGGAGCATTAAGACACACAGCAACACAATCGGCATGACTGGCATCTCTAACTCCATCACTACAAAGGTCAGGCTGAGCAACACTAGCGTTGGCAAGACACAAATTGGGCGGCTGGCACGAGTGCGGTACAGCCATGCCAGCAACGATATCCAGAAGGTTGCAAAAATAGTGGCTCCGAACAATCCTGCTCGATACAGCAGCGTTCCTAGTAAAAAACTATGGGAGCCAACCCTAGCGGGGTCGTATCCCCTCAATACAGTCTCCCCTGAGACTGTGTGGCCGAAGAGCAAAGTTAGATCGGGCGCATTAGCAATCGCATTCCAAGTCTGGCGATAAATCTCTAGACGTACCTCTGTCGAATCTCCCCGAAAATCTGCTGTTGCCGTCGCTGTCCCAGATAATGCCTCCATCACTTGCCCAGTCACATCGGGAAAGGCCAACAAGCCCAAACTGAGGGCGGCGGCGATCGCGCAGAACACCCCCGGCCCCAACACCCGTTTCGTCACGAACAGGTAGCGGATTGCCAAAGCAATCGGCAGTGCCACCAACACCGAGCGAGTGCCGCTGAGCAACAGGATAAAAATGGCCGTGCCAAACAGCGAGATCGACCAAAGGCGAGGCTTGAGATCGAGAGCCAAACAACTGAAAAACCCCGCCACTAACGCTAATGCCTCCGGCCCCGGCAGGAAGAAAATATATCGCACCATGCCGGGAATGAGAGATTCGTCGTAGGGAAAGTAGGACAGCAGGTAGTTGCTATTGCCAGCCCCTGGCACGTACCTCAAACTCTTGCCTGTCAAAAAGCCGTAGAGCGAACGCGGTGGAGCATAGCCCCCCTGATGCAAGCCGAAGTAAATGACAGCCCAGAATGCCAGCATCGCGATCGCCACCACCGAGCAAGCCCAAGCCACCACCTGCCAGCGCACGCGAATGTGCTTGCTCTGGATGTACCAGAAGAGGATGGCAAATCCAAACCAACTGTTCAGGACTGTCAGGACGGAATTGGGACTGAACGAGCTACCCGTCAGTTGGTTGTAGAAAAAACGATTGACGAGTACGTAACAGCCAAAAACCAGAGCTGAGAGGACGATGGTGCTGGGTCGCCGCCAACGCAGTTTGCCGTTGCGCTTGAGGTCCAGTCCCACTAACGTCATTGCCAGCAGAATCAAAAGATGCTTCCACCCCCACAGCCACCACAGCGGAATCAGGACAATCGCCCCGCAGGTGACCCGCTCGGCTGGGGTTAATGCTTTCCACCGCAGCCAGACAAACGAAAATAAGCCGCGATCGGCAACCGTCGAAGGGGCGATTTTAGCGATTTCGGTTGGAGCAACTGACGAGTTCACGAGGCTGCCTCCGTTAGCTTGGGCCGATACAGGTAGTAATTGGCTGGGTTCGCCAGCTTTCCGTTCACGACGATGCCGAGAATGCGGGCTCCGTGACGTTGCAGTTGCTCGATAGAGTTGCAGAACGGGTCGCGGTTACTCGTCCCCGGTCGCACCACCATAAGTACGTTGCCGATTGCTCGTGCCATCAGCGTTGCCTCACTCGTGAGCCCCACAGGCGCACTATCGACAAGCACGTAGTCGTAATTGCCCGTTGCCCGAGCCTGTTGCACGTATTCGGCAAACCCTCCTCGTGCCAAAAACTTGGCCGTATCGCTTCCCAGCGGCAAACTCGGGACCAAGTCAATGCCAGGCTTGACTGGCACTGTCACAACATTGGTATCGACCAAACTGCTGGCTTCCGTCCGATTGGAGGTTTGCCAAGCACATCCCAGCTTTTGGCTCAGCTCCCCTTTATGGAAATCCCCATCCACTAACAGCACCCGAAACCCGAGACTGGATAGTGCTGTTGCTAACCCCAACACCGTTGTTGTTTTCCCCTCTCCAGCAGTTGCACTCGCCACCATCAAATACCGACGATCGAGCGGCAAAGCCTCGATATCTGAGGCTAACCACTGATATTCGCGCATCGGCTCCAGCAGCGGCACGTCTGGGTTGCCGATTAGGGCATCCCACTGGGGAACTGTTTCCAGAACGGGGATATCGATGGTCTCGATATCGCGGGGTGCCAATAGAGGGTTGCGCCCTTCCATTAGGAGGACGATCGCAGCACTGCCCAGCCCGGAAGCCAGCAATCCGCCCATAGCCATGACTCGACGGGAGGGACCTGCGGGCTTGCTGTCTGCATAGGGATGCTCCAGCACCTGGACGATGGGATAGGTACTGAAGGCGCTCAGCTTCGTTTCTTCCACCTGGGCGATGAGGCCGTTGTAGACCCCCTCGGCAACAGCAAATTGCTGGCGCAGCTCTGCCAGACGAGCTTGGTTAACCGGTAGGGTACTGAGGCTTTGATTGAGGCGATCGATTTGCTGTTGCAGGAGATCGGCTTGCTGCTGTTGAGCCACTGCTTCGCTGTCTGCCAAGACGAGAGCTTGCAACAACTCGGTAGCATCTCCAGCGGCGAGCAGGTCGAGCTCGCCGCTGTTGCCTTCCCCTGCGAGATAGACCGCCAGTTGAGCTAGCAAGCCGGTGCGTTCTCGCTCCAACGCTTTGATGTGGGGAGAGTCTGCCAAAAAACGACCTTTGAGTTCTGTCAGGCTGGTTTCTACCTCTCCCAATCGAGTGCGAGCCAATTGAAAGCTGGGATTATCGTTAAGCCGCAGCAATTGGATCGCGCGATCGGGGTTGAGGCCCAAGCGGCCAGATAGCGACTGAGCCCGGGCTACACTGGCTCGAGCTTCGGCTAACACCTCTGCCCGAGAGGTCGTCAGAGTGGCGATCGCCGCTACAATTTCTTGAGTTTGCCCTTCACTGTCAACTAAATTGGACGATTCTTGAAAGTCAACTAAATTGAGCTGAGCCTCTTTCAGTTGGGCTTCGGCCTGCAGCAGTGAAGCTTGCAGCAGTTGAACCCGCTGCTCGGCATCTTGCTCCCGCAAGTCTTGCAATCGTGCTTGAAAGGTCGCCATCAGTAGATTGGCTCGCTCTAGGGCCAGCTCGACACTCGACCCCTCGACGCCGATGGAAATCACAGTCGATTCGGACTGCGGCGACACCTCGAACAGATCGCGATAGGTTTTCAAGCGAGGATAGTCCTCCTGTTCGGGATCGCTGTCCCTGACTCGGCTGAGGGTGTCGTTGCTCGTGATGATGGCAGACAGCGTATTGAGGGGATTCAGCTGTTGGGAGAAGCTCAATCCCTCTTGGTTGAGATCCCCCAGTGTTCCTAAGTTGGCGCTGAGATCGGCACTGGACTGAGGCACAATCAACTCTGCCCGAGCCAGCCAAAATCGAGGGGTGGCCAGGATATTGTAGGCAGTAATCCCAAACAGGACAGTATTGAGGGCCAACAGTGGCTTCCAATGTCTTAGGGTTGCAGCAACCAATCCGTTCATCTAGAACAATCTCCTCCTGTTGACTTGCGATCGGGGGCGAGAGCTAAGAATAAGCCCGAATCAAGTGGTCTGCCAACAGCGGTCCGTGCAGAAAGTCTTTGTCCGCTGGTGGAGGTGGGGAGACCACGGCTGCCGCTAGCTGTTCCAGGTTGACGCACATCCTGACGCCAAATTTCTCGACGCGCTGGGCAAACCATAATTGGTGGTTGTCTACATGCTCTCCGTATTCAGCCAACCTGGGCAGAAGCACAAAGCTCGCCCCTTGTTTAGCTAGCATAAATGCAGATCCTTGACCCGCATGAGAAATGACCAATTGCGATCGCCGTACAGTTTCGACAAAGCGATCGGGCGGTAGAGTTGCCTCGACCGAAATCTGCGGGTGGCGTGCCAAAGCTTTGGCAAGTTTGCTGTTGCCATATTGGATCGTGAGGCGATCGCGAGCTAGTATCCCCCGATCGTGAAGTTCTTCCAGCCATTGGATTGCCCGATTGAAAGGGTAAGGGCTAGTCCCGAGCGTGACAAAGATCATCCCCATAAACCCCACAAGATTAAGCTCAACAAATATAAGCTGAGCCCCAGCAACATTCAGGCACTATAGACTCTGCCATTAATTAACAGGTTTAAACGAAGAAACTGATTTTGAAAAATTCCAAACATATATCTTAATAATCCCTTAACCTAATGGAGAACTTCTTGTTTTGAATCAACTTACGATCGTGGTGGCTGGTTACTTGACTATGCCCCTTCCCTTGCAGGACTCTTTCAGACTCAGGGAAATCGATTCAGACATGGCTATTTGATACTCAGCATATTAGTATTGGTGTTAAATTTTAAATAAAATAGAAACTTTTTATATACGGAAGTTAGTTTTTGCAATGCTAATAAACCGCATCCATGTTGAGACCTGGAGTTTTCAGGCGTTGCACTCGGCCCCCTAAATCCCCCACCAGTGGGGGACTTGTGAGAGGTATTGGCTTCGTTCTACAACTTTAATGACCGCTGATTCGCCGGTTCATCTTCCTCGTCTCCAAACCCCAGCTAGCACTGTCGCCAAGTCCCCCAGAATGGGGGATTTAGGGGGCGAATACAGCGATCGACAGCGCTAGTGAGAGGGACTAATAGATGTCTCATCAAAACTACAGGTTTCAGACTAGACTCGGTTTAACTCAAAAGAATTGCGTAACACCAACGAATTGTGTATGCCCAATTCAATCCACATTTTGGGCAAATTTAGGATCGCCGGCCCCTGCTTCTCCATGCGTCGACGGCAGCTCAGACGACATATCCCTTAAACTGTGCTTTTGAATATCTTTGGCACAACTCAGGATCCTGAACGTAAAATTCATGAGATAGCAGGTAAACTAACTTGCCAGTCAAGCTGATTTCTTGACTGCGGGAAATACTTTCAACATAGACAAACCGAATGCCCAGCAACTTCGCACAAATTGCAAAGCCAACCGCGATGCTAGCTCCAGTGGAGACGATAACCGCTGGCTGTTCTTGCCGCAGAATTCGATACACTTGGGGCAAATTGTGCAAAAAGCTCTGCCAATCTCGGGGAGCTTGGTAGGGTAACCACCGAACAACCTCTCCTGAACTTTTTAAGCTTTCGGTGTCTGTCTTCAGGTCTGTAACCCAGACCCGCTCGTGCCCGCTCCAAAACTCTTTCAGTCGAGACATGGTTGAAAAATGACCGCCAGATGTACATGCTAGTAATAACTTCATGGCCTGTACCGCTCTCTAAAACATGTTGGAACATCCTCGAAGTTTGCAATAGAAGCTAGATAGATATTGGCCCATCACAACTATCCACCCCTAAACGCAAAAGCAAGCAACTTCGAAGGAATTACAAGTCGATTGAGCCAAAGGCTATGAATGACGTACTTTGTATATTCCTAGCACCAGAAGTCATTGCCTACACAAGGCCAGACAACCTGAAACCTCTTTGAGAAGAAGATATTACACAAACCCAGCCTTAAACAGGCTTGAGTTTAGTGAGGGGTTGTTTACTTGAATTGGAAGAATTCTAGTACAAATATGAATGCTTGTAAACTCTTTTTTCGTACAACCCGAATATTTCCGTACGTACAGAGTACGTACTCTGTTGGGAAAAGTTTTCAGTGAACTGTTCGTGTGCTTGCCTGTTTGCCATCTTGTATAAAATGACCGGGCTTTACTCCTCGGGCCTGTCTGAATAAAACGCGACTTCGACTTGCTGAGGCGATCGAGCAACTGTGCTGGCTAGGGCCGCTCGCAGTTGGGGCAGATCGTTGACAGCGGCATCTCTTTGTAAACACCTAACCCGTCAAAAAATAGCGTGACGTTGTTATCGGTGGCAGACCAAGGCCCATCCCTGCCGCTCCCCATATACATGCCGAGCTTCCAAGCCGGTTTGACGATGGGAGCGTCCCACCAAGTTCGAAAGTCGCGGACTTCGCTCACCAGTTTCCCCGCAATCCACCACCGTAAAGACCCTGAGTTGTCTGCATCCCAGACAATTTGCACGATGTGTCTGTCCCATCCTCCTCGCGCAGAGGGAATCCCTCGAATATCGATACAGTCGTCTTCTCCTTCCTCCACATTCCGCACTCGGAACCTCAGGCGGTATTGATAGTCGCTCCATTTCAATTCGGGGCCGATTGCGCCATTACCGCAATAGCGATCGGGATCCTGTTTGGGGCAGGTTTGGGCGGGGTCGCTACTCCAGCAGGGCCACTGAGACACGATCGCCCAATTGCCGCCATCGCGATCGTGGCGGAAGTCGCCAAACTGGTCGGGGATATAGAGGGAAAAGGTGTAGGTGTAGACTTTGCCGAGTTCGATCCGATCGCGATCGCGATAGGGCATCACAAACCCTTCCCCGCGATTGTCAGAGCGGGACCAGCGTTTGCCGTCGATTTCGGTTAAGCCGCAGGAATTGAGGGAAACCTTACCAACCCGATTGTTCGGGTCTGCACCATCAGGTGTTGGGACAATTGTCATACCGTCTCGAGCGGTTTGGCAGCCCTCTGTGTAGTTGCCAATATTCCAATCGCGAGCCAGCCAGTCAGACCCTGCTTGAAAATCAACTGAGATGGAGGCTGAGGTTGCCGGACAGGCGATGAGTAATAACAACAGGAGTAGGCTTGCCAGCGAGCTGGTGAATGGGGATAGGCGTTTTACGGGAAGTGTAAAGGCGCTCGGGCTCGCTATTCGACGGGCAAGCATCGAGAGTCTTTTCAAGGCGATCTCCAGGCGATCGAGGCACATCTAGAGAGCCATCGCCACGTCGGGATACTTCTCTAAATAGCGCTGTACGGAAGCCAAATCCTTGTCGCCGCGACCGGAACAGTTGAGCACAATTTTGGCGTCTGCGTCCAACTGCGGCGCGAGTGTTTCCAGATAGGCGATCGCGTGGGCTGTCTCTAGTGCCGGGATAATGCCCTCTAACTTAGAGGTGAGCAAAACCGCTCGCACCGCTTCGCGATCGGTGGCACTATAATATTCTGCCCGCCCAATATCTTTGAGATAGCTGTGCTCGGGACCGACGCCCGGATAATCTAACCCCGCACTGATGGAATGCGCCTCGCGCACTTGGCCGTCGTCGTCCTGCAACAGATAGCTCATCGCCCCGTGCAGCACTCCCACCTGTCCGCGAGTGAGCGTCGCTGCGTGATGGGCTGTATCTGCACCTTCTCCTGCTGCCTCAATCCCAATAATGCGGACTGACGGTTCGTCAATGAAGTCATTAAAGAGCCCGATCGCGTTCGAGCCCCCCCCCACGCAGGCCAGCAATACATCCGGCAAGCCCCCCCATTTCTCCAAGCACTGCTGCCGGGTTTCGCGACCGATGCAATCGTGGAACTCCCGCACCATCATCGGATAGGGATGCGGCCCCGCCACAGACCCAATGATGTAGTGGGTGGTTTCGACATTGGTGACCCAATCGCGGATGGCTTCAGAAGTGGCTTCTTTGAGGGTGCGAGTTCCCGCATCCACCGGGCGCACCTCGGCCCCCAGCAGTTGCATCCGCTGCACGTTGGGAGCTTGTCGCTCGATGTCGAGGCGACCCATATAGATAATGCATTCCAAGCCAAACCGCGCGCAGACGGTTGCAGTCGCCACGCCGTGCTGGCCCGCCCCCGTTTCGGCAATGATGCGGCGCTTGCCCATGCGCAAGGCCAACAGCACTTGCCCCAGGGCATTGTTAATTTTGTGGGCTCCCGTGTGGTTGAGATCTTCGCGCTTGAAATAGATTTGAGCGCCGCCATAGTGCTGGGTTAGACGCTCGGCAAAATACAGCGGGCTGGGACGACCCACATAATCCTTCAGCAATCCGTCCAGTTCTGCTTGGAATTGGGCGTCTTGGCGATATTGGCGAAAGGCAGCTTCTAACTCCGTTAGGGCACTCATCAGCGTTTCGGGCACATATTTGCCACCAAACTGGCCGAAACGGCCTCGCCGGTCGGGGCGGGCTTCGATCGCGCTGGCAGTGGAAGGCGATTGAGGTGCAATGGGGGTTTGCGTCACAGGATAGAAAAGGCGAAGAACTGCCCCCCAATTATAAGCTGACTGGCCAACACTCCCAGCGGAGGAACCGCAACTAAAGTAGAGGCAACGATAGAGCATCAGGAATTTCGCAATGAGATTCGAGAGGTAGGGCAACTAATCGCGAGTAACGCCCGCGCGATTAGTTGAGCTGAACTGTCTCGAACAGTCCTGGCGATCTAACGCTGGTTTCAGACCGCAAGCGATCGCGCTGGTTGCTTATGGGCTCTCTCGGGGCGATAAGAAGTCGCTCAACCTAGCTGTAAAGGCCAGACAACGATCGCCCCGACGGTATGGGGCCTTTAGACAAACGAGAACGCCGAACTTTGCAGTTGGAGACCCGCCCCTCCTGCAATCGTGGCAATCAACTCGTCGCCACCACCGATCGCCCCATCCCGATCGCGATCGAGGAGCAAAACCACATCGGCGGCATTCGCACTCGACTGACCGAGCAAGTAGTCGCTTGCATTTCCATGCAGTTGAATCGTGTCTTCTCCAACAATGAAATCCGCAATCGTTGCGAAGTCGTCCTGGCCACTGGAACTGTAGAAAGTCCCACCGTTATTCCCCAAGACAAATAAGTCATTGCCAAAACCGCCGAGCAGAGTATCCCACTCGCCAGCCCCTCTGTTACCGCCTGTCCCCTGCAACGTATCGCTGCCATTACCGCCATTGAGGAGGTCGTTACCACTTCCCCCAATCAGCAAATCGAAGTCACTGCCCCCAATGAGCGTGTCGGCTCCATTGCCGCCGCGTATAGTATCGTCGCCGTCATTCCCTTCGAGTAAGTCTGCCTTCTCTCCTCCCCTGAGCAGATCGTTGCCGCTTCCCCCCAAGAGAGTATCGGAACCACTGTTACCCAACAACGTATCGTTGTCCTCATTGCCTTCCAGCAGATCGTTGCCGTCAGCACCTGTGAGTTGGTCGTTACCGGTGCCGCCCGCGAGGGTATCCTCGCCACCTTCCCCCAAAAGTGTGTCTCGGCCTTCGCCACCGGCGAGCAGATCGTTGCCATCTCCTCCTTTGAGTCGGTCGTCACTACCGCCGCCATCGAGAGTGTCTCGGCCAGCGCCACCCAAGAGCGTGTCAGTGCCAACTTCACCCAAAAGGCTGTCACTATCACTCCCTCCTTCAAGGCGATCGCTGCCATTGCCCCCTTCGAGCGTATCGCTACCACTGCCGCCGACGAGGGTATCGTTGTCATTGCCCCCTTGGAGAACGTCGTTGCCATCATCGCCATTGAGGCGATCGCTGCCATCAGCCCCCAAGATCGTATCGTTGCCCAAGCCGCCAGATAAGTTATCGGCTCCTGCCGTTCCGGTGAACGTATTATCGTTGCGCAGGTCGTTCGGCAGAGCTGTAATGCTGGCTTGGATATTGTCAAATTGGTTTTGAAAGTCTGCGATTTGGCTCGGGGACAGGGTGAAAATATCGAAGCGGTTGATGGTCTCAAGCAACTGGTCCAGTCTCAGAGCCTGGTTGTTCAACTCCGGGAGCAGGAGGGTACTGAGACTGGTCTCCAAGGGGGGAATGCTGGCTTGGAGTTGCGCGATCGCGCTGAGGAGCGGATCGACTGGACTGCGGGGAGTGACTTCCAGTGTGTCGCCATCGACAACGGCATCGGTGAACTCCAGTTGTTCGACGTTAATGAGGACGTCATTGGTGCCGCTCAGGGAAAGGCTAGAGCCCACTCGTTCGATCTCTCCTGCTTGGGCGACATTGAAGTCGAAGACGGCGATATCGAAGCCGTCGCCGCCGTCGATGGTATCGCTGCCACTACCACCGGTGAGAATATCGTCCCCACCGCCGCCAAAAATGCGATCGCCGCCAGATTGACCGTCGATCTCATTCGCAGAATTGTTGCCCGTGATGGTGTCGTTACCCGCACCGGCACTGATATCTGTATCGCCGAGACCCAGTTGGAGCACGTCATCGCCAGCGCTCGGGCTACCGATGCCACCTCCAGAGGTCACGGTAAAGGCAATTTCAGTGGTGCCGATGCCAAAAGTTTCTTGAAATTCTGCCGAAAAGGTCACTTCGGCGAAGATGCGGTTTTCGGCATCGAGCGAGACATCCAGGTTTTCGAGATTGCCTGTAGCGGTGATGGCGACGGCGTTCTCGCTAATCGTGCTGGTGTCGTTGGGGTCAGTGCTGGGAGCGGAAGGATCGATTTGGTCGAGGATTTCGCGATTGCCCTCTGCGTCTTCTCGAACAATTTGAATGAGTTCGATGTCTTCGAGGCTGATTTCCCCTTGGTTGAGGGCGGCAGTTAAATCAGAAGGGTCCGTGAGGAGAACGGCACCGGGGTCAATGATTTGGAGGGCACTGAGACTAGCTCCCGTTCCCACACCGAAAGCGCGGACGTCGGCAACCGACTGCAGGGCAGAACTAGCTCCCGAGCCGAAGCCGTCTGAGAGGAAAAAGGCGATGTTGGTGCCGGTATCGGGAACGCTATTGAAAAAGTCCAAGCCTTCGGAGATGGCTACCCCAAAGTTTGTACTGCCGCCAGAGGTGAAGCTGTTGACGATCGCGATGGCTTGCTCTGCCGAGTCCGTAATACTGGTGCTGGCAAAAGAATTGAATTCGATAACCGCAAATTGACTGATATCCGCAATTCCTGTCGCAATCAAGTCGTTAGTTAAGGTTGTAAAGGTTTGTTGAATGGTGGATAAAATACCGCCACCGGTGCTGCCGGAGGTATCGATAATGTAGGCGAAGTTGAATTGCGTGCTGGGGTCTAGAGCGGAGATTTCGAAGCTGTAGTCGACATCGCCATCCAGGGTGAAGCTGGGCAGGGTGAAGTTCAGAGTGCCGATGTCTTCCCCTTCGCTGCTGAAGAGGGTTTCGCTGAGGCTGCTTTCGGGGCCATCTTCGAGGGGGAGCTGGAAGATGCGACCATCATTTGCACCTAATTCAAGGAATTCGATGCCTTGGAGAGTATCGGTACCGAAAGGTTCGCTCGAAATGGTGAACGTACCGTCTTCATTTTCAGTAATTTCGAGGTCTTCGAGACCGAGGTTGAAGAAAGCAGTATCGTCGCCGTCACCTCCGAGCAAAATATCGTCGCCAATGCCGCCTTCGAGTCTGTCGTTACCTGTATGACCAATCAGCAAATTATTGGCATCATTGCCAATCAAGTTGTCTCCCGCTTCACTACCGATCGCATTTTCAATATTCACAAAGCGATCGTCCGCAGCCTGTCCCCCTGACCCCGTACCTAGCTGGAGATCGACCGTCACTCCTGCGGTGCTTCGCAGAAAGCTAACGGTATCCTCACCACTGCCACCGTCGTGAAAATCTTCTCCCAGCCCGCCAATAAACAGGTCATTTCCACTTCCCCCCCTCAAAGTATCGTTACCGACACTTACCCCAGGCTCGTCAATGCTTCCAAAGATCAAGTCATCCGTACCGTCATAAATACGGTTATTTCGGTTTTCAGCGGCAACGCGATCCACTGTGAAAGCTGCCACTTCAGCAGGTTGATTAGCGCCTGCGATGCCTTGTGCGGACGCAGCAACAAATACCCCCTCCAATGCCGATGGCGTTAATAAGGAGTTGCCAGGAGATACAATACTGAGGGCTTGCTGGATGCCTTCTGGGAGAGTGCCGAAGTTTTCGATTAGAACGTCTCTAGCAAGCTCAAATTCCTCTTGAGTTGTCAGAACATTACCGATTTCTATTCCTGTCAGCCTGCTATTGAGAGCAGCAATATCGTCATTTGCTATCCTTATTGCTGCACTTAATGTGGCTTCGTAAAGGCTGATGCGTTCCTCATGTTTATTGAACGTTCTGAATACTTTGAGTGCATCAGTTTCGGAAGGTCGGAAGTCTGGATCTGGATTGGAAACTGCGTAAAGACCAAATACTTCTGACTCAATATATCTACGCCTTGCCTCTCCAAGATCTAAGCTAGGATTTGTATTGTAGCGAATTTCGTAAAAAGCTTCAGCCCGATCGCCGTTAGTAAAAGCTGCTGGTAGTCCTTGACCAGTCAGCGTAGTTTGCGCATTAAAGGCGAGTGAAACTAAAGCTGCACGCTCTAACGAATTGCTTATTCCAGAAAAAGCAGAAAGTGAGTCCACAAAAGTTTCGTCAATCGTCTCAACCCTATCTTCAAAAGCAGCAATGGATGTTGCTATGTCGGGGAATTCAAACGCCATTAGCCTTTCATTGGAGGGAATCCCCATATTTGCTAACACCATCTCATTGCCTGCACGCGTCACTAGGACAGCATTTAAATCATTGATTAATGTAGGAAGCTGGCTTGATAAAAATGGTTGAGGGTTAATACTACTACCATTATCAAGAATCCCTTCTATCATCGATGCAAAAATCGCGTCTACCGGATCTACAGTGGAGTCTGTCTCAATGCCAAGTGCTCTGAAAACAGCATCTCTTGAATCATCATTTTGAAGATTTAGTCCTACACCAAGTGTAGGAATTCCTTCGTCATCTAGGATGATTTGTGTTAAAGGATTCAGGGCATCACTGGTCTCTAGTTGGTTAAGGAGTTCGCGTCTAAAGATTGCATAATTGGCATCGCTTAAGTTCTGTGTATTAATCACTGGACTTCTCCACAAATTGAAATATACAGGCGGGAAATATTGCTATGTATTCTCGGTTAAGTCTAGGGATTGCTTCATAGACACCGAATGCGCTACCAAGTGAGCCTAATAGATATGTACGCCCTCCAAAAAAGAAAGCCTCTGTTTTTTTGCTCAGACGACGTAGAAAAGCATCACTTAGAAGAAGGTTATCCTCATCTAGAATATGATAGGAATATATCCATGAAGGAGATGTTTGACCTTCTGTAAATTGCGAACATTCTGCCAATGAATATCGATATATACGATCTGGATCGCCATCAAGATCGACATCAAAGCTACTAGTTTCGATGTCGATCTCCTCTCGATTCAACCTATCCTCAAACAGTTCTTCTCCACTGTGCTCCAAGAGTCTTTCGACAGCATGTATGTCTCTAATTTGGCGGTCTAGAAAGGTGCGAAGAAAAAGCTCTCTCGCTAGTTCATAATTACTAGAAGCATCTATTTTTTCCCAGCTAGGTTGAGTAAAAAGAGGTGGTTCAAGAATTTTGGGCAATCTACACCAAAACTCGTTTTGAGAGGATACAGAAATTGAACTAAATATAGCTTCTAAAGCCTGACAAAGTTCTGGCTGTTGTCTGCCGAGATCGTTTACTTCAACCAAAGAGAGCGAAAGAGTCTCAGGCTGTGCTCGCAAGGGATTTTTCTGGAAGTTAATTCCAGAAATAAGTAATCCCAGAAAAATTACACAAAGGAATATAATTCTTTTCAAATCTACTTGTCTGTTCATGGTTTCACCAATTGATTGATATGAGATCCTCTGAGGCAATCTTTCCTCTCAACAACATGAGTTAAAATATTGAAATCCTTACAGATTTTCTATAAAGGTTTTCATTGGAGTGAGGAGGTGTAGCATAATATTTGTAACGTTTGCATAGCAAAGCTTTTCATGTACCCCATTCGTTCAAAAACCGCTATATTGAGAGAAAGTACTATAGCCTCTCTAGTATCCAAAGTAAGTGTGCAGTTCTTACTTTTGGCTATATGATTATGCTCGATCAACTATATATAACAATCCGAGAATGACTTGTAAATGTCGATCCTTCCCAGCACTAGATTTCAGGTATCCTGGCGTTCACAAATCGATTAAGATTGCTATATAACGATCTTGATATACTGGTTTACTTAAGCACAACACCCATTTTTGCGCTTGAATTTCGTAACCGTCCCAGGGATTTAACGAAGATTGATTGTTTCAGCTGTTTTTACCTCGATCTGTTAGGACGAGAAAGGCTGAAACCCTTTAAACTCGTTATCTGTCTGGCTCGTTCCAAGCTTCTGAGACGGTTACTGAATTTCTATATTTGTAGATATTTTAGCAAGGCAAAAAAAATGCTGAAACAGTGATAATACTGAATTAGTTAGTCTGATTTTAGGAGTTACGCATTGACAGGCGATGCAAAACATAAATTGATAAAAACGTTCTCCTCCCTCAGATCTATTGAGTGATGCGTCAGTGCTCTAAGCCCTCCCAGTCGGCTATTAATAGCAGCGACTTCCTGATTTACTGCTGAAATAGGCTCATCGGTTCTGGCTATGCTGTCCGTAGCCCTGAAGAGCCTAAAAGCCTTACCTAGCAAGGCATTCATGAGATCTTGAGCATAAAGAAGTATGTTTTACCATCTAATCCATTGCTAGCAAGGCTTTGAGCAGTTTTGGCATGGAACTAGCATACTAGGTCCGGTAGAGCCCTGAAATAATTCCGCCAAGACCAGCCTCATAAGCACTGATACGCTCTTCATGTTTATTGAAGGTTCTGAATACCTTGAGAGCATCAGTTTCCGATGGTCGAAAATTTGGCCCAGGATTCGATACATCGTACAGTCCAAAGGTTGCAGCCTCAATATATCTACGTCTTGCAATCCCAGGCCCAGATATAGCGCCTATATTAAATTCGAAGTTTGTATTGTAACGGATTTCGTAATATGCTTCAGCTCTGTCGCCACTATTAAAAGCTGCGGTCAATCCTGGCCCAATAAGTCCGATACCTCCATTGAATGCAAATGAAACTAGCGTAGTACGTTCTAATGAGTTACTTACCCCTGAAATCGCACCATCTACGTCTGGCTCAAATATAGCAACACGTTGACTAAAGGCATCGATTGATTCCGTTCGACTGGTAAAACTAAATGTTGTGCGTCGGTTAGTTGCTAGCACATTAGGATTATTTGCTCGCCGGATCAAAACATCATCCAAGTCAGCTCTCAATTGAGATACTGAAGACTGTGGACTATTGATGACACTTATGAGTTCTGCAGCAAAAACTGCATCTGCAGGATCAATAGCGGGGTTTTGTTCAATATCAAATGCACGAAATACAATATTTCTGGAATCGACATCTCTTAAATTTAATCCGACACCAATTGTAGGAATACCTGCACTATCTATAATGGGATTCAAGATAGGATCTATGTTGTTACTGGTCTCAAGCTGGTTAAGGACCTCAAATCGAAGACTCTGGTATTCAGAAAGAGTAAGATTCTGTGTATTTATCGTCATAGCCAAGTTTACTCCCATTCAAATTCACATATTGGAACCATTGCTATAGTTAATAAATTGGGCAAATCGTGTGGTTCCCTAATTGATGCACCATTTAGCTGAAATGACAGCAGATATGTGCGGCCTCTGAAAAAGAAGGCTTCTGTAGACTTAGAGAAGTAAGACAAAGTTATCTTTCCAAGGATGGGATCGTCTTCATCTAAGATGTGATAAGAACCAATTGACGAAGAATTAGCCTCCACACCTTGAGGACAAACTCTTCTGGTATAACGATAAACGCGATCTTGCTGTCCATCAAAGTTAAAGTCTAAATTGCTAACCTCAATGCGCATTACTCCTTGAGATACTTCTTCATTGAAAAGGTGTTGCCTTTGTTCCCAGAAACTATCAACAACATCTGCATCTCTAAACCGAGCCCCTAGCCAGCTGCGAAGAAATATTTCTCGTGCAAGATCCAGGTTTTTAGTAATATCTATCTCGTTCCAAATAGGTTGTGGAAAGAGAGGTGGCTCTAAAATATTAGATGTGTTACACCAGAACTCCTCTTCAGATTGAATAGGTCTCGAATTGAAAGCTAATTCTAATGATTGACAGAGTTCATACTCTTGGCCTTTGACTAATGACAAGGTAAGAGATTCCGATTGTGCATTTGTAGGATCTGGCCTAATGCTAATTAGAGAAAAGAATATCCCTAAGAAGATTAGGCTAACGAGTACTATCCTTAGTGGGTTCTTTACTCTGTTCACGGCCTTGAAGCAAACAACAATGAGTAGCTACCTGAAGAAGTATAATCGCCACCTTCTGTTGCAAGATGGCATCTATACCTCGTCTACGTAGAGACCTGGAGTTTTCTGGAGCTAGTCTCTGGAGCTGAAAATATTCCCCTGCAAGCACTGTAGTTGCACTTTGAAAACTACAGTTTTCAAGCTAGACATGGGTTAGAGCATAAAAACAAGCTCACTCAATAGAGACATTTCTATACTCATGGATGATAGATGACTCAAAATGATACTGTAACCGTGACATCTCCGAACATTCTTGATATTTTTATACAGATCGACTCATTCTAATACCATTCTTGTCTAAGCCTATGCTTAATCTTCTAGGGCTTGCACTGTTTGGCTTACTGAGACAAGCTTTCAGTCGATCTCGCTGTCTGAATGTTCAACCCGTATTGTCATTTGGAATATATAAATATTTGGAGGCGATTCCCTTTACCCTCAAGCTCTTATATTTTTGCGGAACGGAGATTCCAAACAAGTCAAGAAAAGTTAATTTTATGAGAGATTGATGATGCGTTCGTTCAACACCATTGGCTCTGTGATTTCTATCTTCCTCATATACTTTTTATTTCTATTCTCAGTAAGTGCTTCGGAGACTAGTGAGCTTCCGAGCCAGAAACAGATTAAACGAGCATGTGAGTTCGTTGCATCGGCTGAGAAGAATACAATTGAGGACTACTTTCTTCGTCGTGGACATATTGATATCAATAATGATGGTACAGCAGAGCAAATTTTACGAGGACTTACAGGTACGGCAGGAGGAGATTTTTTTGATTTCATTGATGAATCAGGTCATGCTATATCTATAAATATGGTTGATTATGAATGGAAATCGTATGTAACATATGGACAAGGGATTCTCCCATTTGATGGCTTGGTTTACCAAGTACACTTTTCAGATGAGAGCTTAAAATACCCACAGTATCTTACATATATAACTCCCTCGAATCAACAACATATTCTGTGTGAGTTTTCAAATACAGTCACTGAGTATGTTAGTCATCCCTCAGAAGAACGAAGTTTTTGTTGGTCATTATTGTCTAATTCTCCATTACAGTCGGTCGGCAATGAATTCTTATCGAGCCATCTTGAAGGCGCTGTTCCATATCCGAATACACTAATTCAAGTTGATGGTACTTTCCTGTCTTCTCCCAACACTAGAATTCGTTCTGAAACATTTACTACAGGGAATAAGGTGGATGTTGATTTCAACAATGACGGCACAATTGACACGTTAGTAGAATTAGAGTTTATTAGTGGTGCTGGCCGCGGGTGTTATGTCTCATATTTTGATGTACTGAATGAAAATCAAGATGGGTTTGATGTGTCGGAAAAGCATGACTTACTTATGCGCATTCAGGACATAGACCTAGAAGAGAGATTTCCAGGTCGATGTAGAGGTAATAAAATGCAATGGTTTCGGATCGATGAATTGAATTATTTGGAGGATAAATTTCAAGGTGATGCTCCCCGAAATAAAAATACTGAAATCAATACTATTCGCTATCTACAAGATGGAATTGTGCATAAAACCTGTACATTTGGTTTCGCAATTAATACGACTGTAAAAGCTGAATAATTAGTGCAGAAAAGCGCATTTTCAATGCTCCAGACAGTTTTAAATCGAGTTAGGTGAAGGTACGATTAAATCAGGTCTTGGTTATACTTTTTACTCTCCAAGTACAGGAAAATAGACTTAACCTAAGACACTTTCTGTACCTTTTAGGGTTTATCGGCTACCGTTCCTGTTGTGCTGTCCGCTGCCTGGAGACGTCCAAAAACCTTATCCAACAAGGCTTCGATAAAGAGTATGTCACGAACAGAGCTTGATGAGAAAACCTAAGCAGAAATTTGCAATCAAAATAATCAAAATTTTAGTGAATTCATCAAATCTATGGAGGCGATATTTCTATCGATTTTACTAGTCTTTCCTCATTATAATAACCAAAAATCTTTGTTGTTGTATTTGCCAGATCTCTTGCGAACCAAAAGAAGATAAAGAAACCTTCTCGGTCAGGGTAAGAGGCATCGGACTGAGTGAAATCTCGATCTTCAAGAAAATTCTTGAACTCATCAAAGTCTGGATTTGAAGCAAGTTGCTGCTCGACACAATCACGAAAAACAGCTTGGTTTATGGGATGACACTCGTCGGGGCCGACATTCCATCCCGAGGAGCACCCTCCCAAAAAAATGGACAGAGAAAAAAGCACTAATCTCTTGACAGTAGACCAAATTGAGTTAGGTGCAGACATGATTAAATACAGATCTTAGCTACACTTTTTACTCCCCAAGTGCAGGAGAGTAAAATTCACTTAGTGCGCGTATTTACAGAACTAACTGCATCAAGAACAGATAACTGCATATACTCGCAAGATAGCACACACCCAACAAAGGTAAGCGGTATTATCACGAAGTTTTATAGTATAAATTTACTCCAAGTGGTGTTTATACAATCTGCTTATGCGTTATCCTAAACTCGACTGGCCCCATAGGTGTTGCAGTCTCTGAACCATGCCCTAGTGTGGGAATGTTTTTGGGCCTTCGGGTAACCGCAGAGGGGACAAGTCATAGTCATGTTTCAAGACAGTGGACAACTCTGATTATAAGAGCGTGTCTGAAAAGGTCAGCAGATAAAGTTGAGAGGCTGAGTTAGAGCCTCCCAACCAATGACACGCCAATCCTACGACACCGATCTAACCCCTGCCCAGTGCGAGCTTCTAGCTCCGCTATTACCGCCAGCTAAGCCAGGCGGTCGTCCCCGCAGCGTCAACGTTTTCGAAGTGGTCAATGCCATCTTCTATCTGTTGAGAGCCGGATGTGCCTGGCGTCTGCTGCCCCACGACTTCCCCGCTTGGCAAACGGTCTACCATTACTTCCGTCAGTGGGAAGCCGATGGCACCTGGGAAGCTCTCAACCATGCTCTGCGCCAGCAACTGAGAGAAACGGTGGGGCGCAATCCTTCTCCCTCGGCAGCCTGCCTGGATTCCCAGTCGGTCAAAACAGCTGGTGCCGCTCAAGAAACAGGCTTTGATGGAGGCAAAAAAGTTAAAGGTCGCAAGCGCACTATCCTGGTTGATACGATGGGTCTACTGCTGGGTGCCAAGGTCCACAGTGCCCGACGCTCCGACCATGACGGCCTCACCTTGCTGGGGATTTGGTTTGCCAGTATGTGGAGTTGCTTGCAATTGATTTGGACCGATAAAACCTTTGGTGGCAAATCTTTTGTGGCTTGGGTTGAGCAAGCGTTTGGCTGGACTATTGAAGTCGTACAACGGCCTGCTGAGCAAAAAGGGTTCCAGCTTTTACCTCGGCGATGGGTGGTTGAGCGCACCTTTGCCTGGTTTGGTCGATACCGTCGCTTGAGCAAGGACTACGAATATTTGCCCACTACGAGTGAGACGATGCTTTACGCTGCTATGGTCAATCTCATGCTTCGTAGGCTGGCTTGAGACTTTTCAGACACGTTCTAAAAACACCGATTCAAATCTGAAGTGCAACATCCTGCACAAAGCTGTTAGCATTGCTTGTGGAGATCAGATAGCAGCATAAACATTTTCTCTATCTCTATCTCTGAAAGGCTTACATCTCCCCAGAGCGTTTATCTCCATTTTCCTCCTTAGTGGCAGCTTTTGTCAGGCGGTTGCACTTCAACGTAGAATTGGCCCAATTCCACGCTTCCTTGCTACACAACCCATGATGATTAAGAAATTTACTCTTACGGTTTTGATTTTTGTAATAGGGGCGATCGCTTTTTTGAATGGCCGTCCCTCCAGGGCAGATACTGTCACTCCATTTATGCAGCTTAATTGCATACCTGAGTTAGGGTATCTCCAGGTTTCTGCGGTCACTTTAGCCAATGTTGGCTGGCAGGAAAACTATCGAAAGTATGGGGAAATGCACGGGCTATATCTAAGAAATTTAGCGGAAAACCTAGATCCAATTCGAGTAACTTGCGGTGTAACTGAAGTTGAGGTAACGTATGGTACTTCTCGGGCACAAGGAATATGTGGGTCTGCACCTGCAGCAGCATTATCATTTTGGCTGAATGGAGAGCTCATCTTAGATGGAGTTAGATTCCACGATAACTGCCTTGAAGATAGTGTGTTTTTATTGACCTACGATGAAGGTAATTCTCTCGAATTGTGTAGCCGCTCAGTGGGTTTCCCGGAGAGAAGTGCAGTTTGTAGCACTAAGTTTTTATTCAACTTGGATGCAGGGCCTCCTTACAAATCATTTACCGAGTTTCGCTCCAATGCGCCTTCTATTTATCAGTCGAGCTAGTAGAAAAATCCCTCTGTTTTGTTATAGGCCATCTTCCCAGACTCAACCCAAAGAGGCAATTCAATCAGGAAGGAAATTAGACCGAATGCCGAAATATAGCAATCCGAAATGACTTGTAAATGCCGATCCTTGCCAGCTCTGGGCTTCAGGCATCCTGGCGTTTACGAATGGCTTAGGACTGCTATAGTGCAGGTAACTCTCAATTCTCTCGACTATTTCACTGCGATCACTGCAGCGAAAAGATCGGGGTGAACGAGATCGGGGCGAAGCGATCTCGACCAGGTAGAGAAGGGTGCAATTTGATGGGGTAGCGTCACGCCCTTCCCCCGAGAGTGAACAATTATCATAATCACATAGCTACAGCAGACCGCAAACGAGATCTAGCCACTAATCGACGAGGGATGAACAACAACGATCTCTTTAAATCGCTTAAAGTCTTTGATATTAAAGGTTAAAAGATGGGTCAGTTCGTGCATGAGCATCGCTGCCACCAGTCTTGTGTCGTGGACTTTGACACCCCGCACCTGATAGCGATCGATTAAGTCTTTCCAGATTGGATAGATTCCGGGCACATCCTCTCGAAGTAGCAACAGCCCCTCAAGTCTCTCGACCTCAAGTTTTGTTTCCTGGTGAGACAGTCCGAATCCATTACGTTCCATTGGTCGAGTACAAGCGTTCCAAAACTCTGCGATTATCTGCGGGATCAGATAAAGCTCGTTGCCCTGGCGTATCAAGATTTCAGCAGCATTCAGGGCAACCATACAGTCGGGATGCTCTTCCTCAATGCTTCTCAACCAAATGTTGGTATCGACTAAATACTTCATCCACGCTCGCCATAGAGGCTTTCACGGCTAATTGCTTCGTCGGATAGTACGGGTAATTTTCGCCGAGGCTGCTTTGCCCAGGCTAGAAAAGCCTCAGCCCTCTCATCGGGTGTCATCTCGACTGGAGCAAAACCTTGTAGAGCCTTAGTGAATCGCAGGACTAATTGAAGCTGTTCTTCAGACAGCCCTTCTAATTCTTGTGCGATCGCTTGCTTAGCCGTCATCGATCAAACTCTTCTCTATCCCGATCAATAGCCTATTTTACAGACTATTTCAGCTAGCTTGCAAACCACTGATTAGTTCCTGCCCAAAGACACGTAGTCACGTACCTCGATCCAGTCATCCACGGCCTCCCGCAGAATCTCGTTTATTGTGAGCCGAAAATTATGGTTTTTGTTTCACCTCCTGTTGCAAATCCTGACAAACCCCCTTGAGGCGCTCAATAATGTGTTGCAGGGTGAGACGATAGGGTCTGTTGGCGTCCTCTGATTCCATTGCGGTTTCAAGCGTCCAAGCAATTGCCGTAAGCTGTTCAAGTTCCTGGAGCAGTTTATTGGTCGTCATGCGGTATGTCTCCCTTGACTTATGAAAAAGTCACCGCCTGCAGAGGGGTGACCGGGAGCTAATAAACCGCACAGGAGCACGGCTACGGCACTTTTTAGCCGGAGCCTGGACATATAGTGCCGTCTCCCGGTCGAAGAACCGAAAGACGACATGATTTAGCGGCTCATGCCAACCGCTCCTGTTAGGGGTTATTAGACCCCAAGACAACGCGCACGCGCTATCTCACGGCAAGACTATCATTCGAGCGGTGCTCTTGGAGTCCCACCGTATGCTGCCATTTTTTTAGCTTCCGCACGTTTATTGAGAGTAATCTCAATAAACGGGTAAAAACTTACCTTCGCCGGAACAGGCATTTTTTCGCCGTTAAGGGCCTTAATTTACTTTTAGGGATTTCCCCCGTCTGAACAGCGAAAAATGCTTCTACGGGCTTCTGAGGACGCTCTAGGCAAATAAAAAACCTTTTCCGCTCTCCCCTTCCCCCTGGTAATAGCCAATCGCTAACTTCCCCGATATCGTCTTGAACCAGGGAAAGGGGAGTTTTCCACAGGTTTTGCCTACAGGCGCGTGTCTATAGGTTTTTTATATATCTATAGCGATCCTATACGATTCATATAATAATCCGAGCTAAATCAAGCTAAAACTGCCTGAGTCTTCAGCTCAAAGAAGCCATACTTGTAAAGCTTCGGAAAGTCATAGACTTCTCCTTCAATTAAAAATTCAAAGAACCACTTGACTAATGGAAAAGACTCTAACTCATGCCAACATTTTCTAAGCCAGCTTTTAGCATTCAACCAGATATCCTCCACCGGGTTTTGCTCCGGCGCATTAGGAGCAAATAACTCACAAGTCAAAAGCCACTCAGAAGCATCTAATCCTTGATTGATTTCCTCTAGATATTCCTTCATCTCTTTGTACTTGTGATAGCTTGCTCCATCCCAAATTATTAAATGTTTACTCTCTGGATTGAGAGATTGCAAATATTTTAGAAAAGATACCGTGTTTTCGGAATTCGCAGTTTTATACTCCTGCCCGAAAAATTGTCTTGTTGCATAATTTATTGCACCATAATATGTTTGTTTTTCTCGCTCATTAACTATTGGAATTTCTATTCGTTCTCCCTTTGGACCCCACACGGACTTCCTTGCTACACGACCCATGATGATTAAGAAATTTATTTTTACGGCTTTGATTGTTGTAATAGGGGCGATCGCTTTTTTGAATGGCCGTCCCTCCCGCGCAGATACTGTTACTCCATTTATGCAGCTCAATTGCATACCTGAGTTAGGGTGTTTGCAAGTTTCTGCGGTCACTTTAGCCAATGTTGGCTGGCAGGAAGACTATCGAAAGTATGGGGAAATATACGGGCTATATCTAAGAAATTTACCAGAAAACCTAGATCCAATTCGAGTGACTTGCGGTGTAACTGAAGTTGAGGTAACCTATGGTGCTTCTCGGGCACAAGGAATATGTGGGTCTGCACCTGCAGCAGCATTATCATTTTGGCTGAATGGAGAGCTCATCTTAGATGGAGTTAGATTCCACGATAACTGCCTTGCAGATAGTGTGTTTTTATTGACCTACGATGAAGGTAGTTCTCTCGAATTGTGTAGCCGCTCAGTGGGTTTTCGGGAGAGAAGTGCAGTTTGTAGCGCTAAGTTTTTATTCGAACTGTCTCAAGAGCTTCCTTACAAATCATTTACCGAGTTTCGCTTAGACGATCTCTGAGTCATTAGAACTGCCAGAACCCACAATCATTGGTATTGATATCTGTAGCGGCCACGCACCCCTCAACCTCGCAGCAACATCAAATGCAAATTCCGCCGCGCCTCTGGATTGAGGAAATGCTCCTGCAGTGGCTGCCAATCCAACCAAGCCCGATGTCTCGCCTGCACCAAAATCGTCGCCAACGTCGGCATCGACGCCTTAAACTGCCGATCGAGCGTCCGATCCAAAAAATCTTCTAAAACCACACTGTCCTGCATTCTCCCCAAGGCATCCTGTAACTGCGAAAATCGCTTCAACTCGGCCTGACAGCCCTTACCCAGCCAATCTGCACAAAAATCCAGTTGATATCGCACCCGCTTCACCTGTTTGCGCAAATCGTGCAACGGCGTTCCTCGCACAGAAATCAGCTTTTCAGCCGCCTCGGGCGTCAATTCCCTCAGCGGATAAAACCGATCGCCTCGCAGCTCTGCCCCCACCCACCAACCGGGATGCAGCAGTAATTGACAAATTAGTGGCTGCACGAATTCCGGCACAATATCCGCCACAGGCAACTGCGCTAGCGGTCTGTACTGGGGCGATCGCAACCAAGCCCGAATCTGCTTCTTCAGCGTTTTATACTTCTCCCCGGTCAGTGTCGATCTCGCCTGCTTGAAAGCCTTCTGGCGATCTTCCCCCAACTGATGCATCACCTTCGCCAGCACCAGTTGCTCTTCAAACGGCAATGCAGGCCAATAGTGCCTCTCCAGTGTCTCCATCAAGACATCGAGATCGCGCAAATTCCCCAATCTTCGGGCCACCTTGCCCACCTGTCGGTCTCGCGCCCTCTCCGGCAACTCCAACACCGATCCATAAGCCTTTAACGCCGTCCGCAACCGCCGCATCCCCACTCGCATTTGATGTAGATCTTCGGGATCGCGATCGGCTAAGACTGCCGACTCGTAGCGAGTTACCTTGCGCACATACCGTCGAATCGCGCTATGAAGATAGTCGGATAGAACAGCTGGCTCCGCTCGTCCATCGGGTGGTGTAGTTCGAGTTGTAGCTGCTGTTTTTTTCATGTTTGTCTTTAATCTTCCCATAACCTAATTCTTGCTCGCGCATTCTGCAGCAATGGGTGTGCGTTACAAATTTTTTAAGATCGAGCTGCTTTCGAGCAGCCTTGCCAACACGAGTTCGGCGGAAAAAACCGGTAAACGTAATGAATGAACATGCGATCAGACGTTAACCTGGTACGATCTCATTTCAGATCGTGTATCTGAAGATTTCAGCTAAAGGCTGTTTGCAGTTTATATTTGTGTAGCAATCCTGATTTTCTCATTTTCTGTTCAGTTTCAGGTGATATTGCAGTATATGAAGTATCTTCCTGAGAAAGCGTAGAGTTCGGTACTACTTCTATCGGAGAATATCGTGAAGAAGAATTCTGAAAAATGTCCGATCGCCTTTGCTGGCGTCGGGCTGTTGAGTGTAGGTCTAGCGGCCTTTTCTCTTGTCGGGCAAGCTGAAGCAGCTTCCCTTGTTACCATCGAGTTTGCCCCCGCAAATTTTAGTATTGGAGGTGTCGGCCCAGCAGCGGTTGCGGATGGTCCGGGGCCGGGAACCTCAGACTTCAGCTTGAGTGGGATTACCGGCAGCGGTGGCGAGGTTTTGAACCTAGCTGTGCCCGCGTTCTACTCATCCCCCCCAGCCAGCTATTTCTTCAGCGATGTCACTCCTCTAGTGAGTGGTTTTGATAGTACGGTTGCCACTGGCAGCGGTTCTCTGAGTTTCGACTTTACAGTAGGTGCTCTGGAGTTTTTCTTTTTCGATCCATTGGACACCGGTTTGGCAACGGCAACAGCCTTCGATAGCGGTGGCGTTGCATTAGGCACTGTTAGTGCCACCTCCTCACTCGCTCCCGGCTTTGTCACACTTGATTTTGCTGCCCCCATCGCCAGTGTTGAGTTCAGTGGGGGAGCGATCGATAGTCTAACCGCTGTAGCTGTCCCCGAGCCCGCGACATTCTTGGGGCTGCCGATCGCTTTCCTCGGTGCCATCTATCTGAAGCGCAGGGGCAATGTGGGTCAGTAAATTGGCTGTTTTTAAGTGATACCTACTTTAAGTGATACCTAGCCGAGAGGGGAAGCTTTTCAATAGATCTCCTGCGGCTAGGGCACTCAAGGGTTTGGCGATGAGATATCCCTGGCCGAACTCGCACCCCATTTCCCGCAATTGCTGCATTTGCTCCTGCGTTTCTACCCCTTCGGCGATCGCGTGCAAGCCCAAACTGTGGGCCAGCGTCACAATAGCCAACACAATCGCCGGGTTGCCCCCCTTTCGACCCATCTCTCGTACGAAGGAGCGGTCGACTTTGAGAATGTTGAGGGGTAATTGCTGCAGATAACTCATGGAGGAGTAGCCCGTACCGAAGTCGTCGATGCACAGTTGAATCTGGCGATCGCGCAATGCTTGTAGCAGATTTCGAGCTGAGTTGGCATTGTCCATTAAGGCACTTTCAGTCAGCTCCAGCTTCAAACAGGTGCTATCCAATTGCGTTTCGAGCAAAACCCGATCGACGGTCTCCAGCAGGTTGGAATGAATGAATTGTCGGGCCGAAATATTCACACTCACGCTCAGCGATCGCAAACCCGCATCCCAGTCCTGCCATTGGCGCAGTTGGCTGCAGGCTTGCTGCAAACACCACT